>PGZW01000069.1 GCA_002841515.1 Firmicutes bacterium HGW-Firmicutes-19
ATGATCAAATCATCACAGTATACGATGATGTAGCTTTTGAAGCAACGCGCCTGTTGGCTAAAAAGACAGGCATACTGGCCGGGATATCTTCGGGCGGTGCATTTGCGGTCGCACTTGACTTGGCCCGTTTGCCAGAAAATAAAGGAAAGACCGTATTGACTTTATTGCCGGATACCGGCGAACGCTATTTGTCCAGCGGTGTTTTCGAAGGAGAATGACATGTTTGATACAGCAAGATCGATCTTAAAGCGTGATCCGGCAGCCAAAAATTTACTGGAAGTCATTTTGCTGTACCCGGGATTGCATGCTTTGTTTTATTACCGGATAGGGAACAAATTGTATCAATGGAAGAGATATGTATTGGCCCGTATGGTCTCACAGTGGGCACGATTTATTACCGGAATTGAAATCCACCCGGGAGCCACGATTGGTAAACGCTTGTTTATTGATCACGGCATCGGGGTCGTCATCGGTGAAACGACCATCATTGGCGATGATTGCACGATTTACCACGATGTTACGCTGGGTGGTAAAAACGGCAGCAACGGAAAACGCCATCCGACATTGCAGGATCGCGTTGTGGTAGGAGCCGGGGCAATCGTCATCGGACCACTTATCATCGGGCATGATGCAAAAATCGGTGCAGGCGCAGTCGTAGTAAAAAATGTGGAAAATGGTGTAACTGTGGTCGGCAACCCAGCCAAACCCATATCGAAAAGTTAGGGCAATCCATCCGATTGCTCTTTTTTGTGCAAAAATTGGTCGCCAACATGACTCACCTGGGCATATAATAAATACGGAGGACTTATTATGGAACTATATCTGGATACAGCAAATATCAAACTGATCAATCAAATGTGTGCGATTTATCCGCTAAGCGGAATTACGTGCAATCCTAGCATCGTCATCAATGACAAAGCCACGGTGGAAGAGCTTTGCGCATTAAATCCCGATTTGAAAGTATGCATTCAAGTCATCGGAGAAACCGTGGAAGATATGCTGGCCGATGCAGATAAGATTTTAAAGTTGCGTCCCAATGTCATCGTCAAAGTTCCGGTTACTCCGGTGGGTTATCAGGTGTTGCATATTTTGAGCAAGAAAAACATACCGACATTGGCGACAGCCATTCATAATGTTGCTCAAGCGCTTTTTGCAGCGCAATGCGGGGCGACCTATTTGGCTCCGTATGTCAATCGGATTTGTGAAAATGATGTGGATGGGGTGGCCACCGTCATCGATATGCATCATGCCTTGAAAAATCAGGGATCATCGACCAAAATCATTGCGGCAAGCTTTAAAAATCTTTATCAGGTCAGCCGTTTATTGTCAGCCGGTGTCGATGCCGTGACCGTAGCCCCAGACTTGTTTGTAAAGTGGATCGATAATCCGGATACCCGTCGGGCAGTCGATAAATTTACCTCTGACTGGCAAAAAGCTTTCAATCATAAACATTTATGAGCCTTCGGGCTTTTTTTATCGACAAACTTGACAACAAGCCTTGGACAAGTATAATTATAATGAATTAGCACTTAAAGTATGCGAGTGCTAAAATGAATAGAAAGGATGGGTCATATGATTAAACCTTTACAGGATCGTGTATTATTGAGCAGAGTCGAGGCTGAAAAGAAAACGGCCAGCGGAATCATTTTAACCGATGCCGCCAAGGAGAAACCGTCAATGGGAGTTGTCGTAGCGGTGGGTCCGGGAAAAATGGAAGATGGCAAACTGATCCTTGCATCTGTTGAAGTCGGTCAAACCGTTATCTTCAAACAATATGCGACAACCGAAGTAAAATTCGAAAACAAGGAGTATTTATTGATCGAAAGCAAGGACATCCTTGCAATTATCGAGTAGAGGAGGAAGATTATGGCAAAAACAGTACGTTTTTCGCGTGACTCTCGTCAGGCGATGTTAAAAGGTATCGACACGTTGGCCGATGCCGTCAAAATCACATTGGGACCCAAAGGCCGTAACGTGGTTTTGGAAAAAGGATATGGATCACCACTGATCACCAATGACGGTGTGACCATTGCCCGTGAAATCGAACTTGAAGACAAATTTGAAGATATGGGTGCCAAACTGGTGTATGAAGTGGCCAATCGGACCAATGATACAGCCGGTGATGGAACTACGACGGCTACATTGCTTGCCCAAGCCATTATCCATAAGGGATTGGCAGCCGTTGATAAAGGCACCAATCCGGTATTGATGCGATATGGGATTGAGAAAGCAGCCAAACAGATTTCAGAATATTTACTGAATCAGTCCGTAAAAATCGAGTCGAACCGGGATATTGCCGATGTTGCTGCGATTTCAGCGGGCAGCACGGAGATTGGTGAGATCATTGCCAAAGCCATGGAACGGGTCGGCAGAGAAGGGGTCATCACCGTGGATGAATCCAATACTTTTGAAACTGAACTGGAAGTCGTTGAAGGAATGCAATATGACAAAGGTTATGTATCGCCTTATATGGTATCCAACCGTGAGAAAATGGAACTGATCATGGAGGACACCTTTGTGATGGTGACCGACCATAAAATCAGCACCGTACAGGACATTTTACCGATGTTGGAGAAGATCGTTCAAATGAACAAGCCGTTGTTGATCATTGCGGATGATTTGGATAATGAAGTCGTGGCAACACTGGTCGTCAATAAGCTGCGCGGCACATTCAATGTTTCCGCAACCAAAGCTCCATCTTTTGGTGACAATCAAAAGGCGATTTTGGAAGACATTGCCATTGTGACCGGTGCAACGTTCATTTCCAAAGATTTGAATATGGAACTTAAGGATGCTGATCCCTCACTGTTAGGCAAAGCAGCGAAAGTTGTGATCAAAAAAGATGAAACGACGATCGTCAATGGAATGGGCGATAAAGAAAAAATCGATAGCCGTGCCAAAGAGATCCGCACAATCATCGCCAATACGACAAGTGAATATGATTTAAAACGTTTGAATGAACGTCTGGCCAAACTGACCAGCGGCGTAGCGATCGTAAAGGTCGGGGCTGCTACGGAAAGTGAAATGAAAGAGAAAAAATTACGCATTGAAGATGCTCTGAATGCGACCAAGGCCGCCGTTGCGGAAGGTGTCGTGATCGGTGGTGGTGCAGCCTTGGCTCATGCTTATCTTGAATTAAAAGATAAAGTCAAAGGTGAATCACCGGATGAACAAAAAGGAATCACTGCCGTATTTGAAGCGATACTATCGCCATTGTGGCAAATTGCCGAGAATGCCGGATATGATGGTTCCGAAATCGTTGCTCTGCAATTGAAAGCAACCAATGGCATTGGATTTGATGCTAAAAAAGGTGAGTGGACCGACATGCATAAAGCCGGAATCGTCGATCCGACCAAGGTGACGCGCAGTGCTTTACTCAATGCTGCTTCGATCGCTGCCTTATTCTTAACGACCGAGGCTGCCGTTGCTTCCATACCGGAACCCAAAGCTGCTCCGGCATTACCGGAAGGTCCGATGTACTAAAGCAAACACCCTGAAATCAGGGTGTTTTTTTAAAACAGCGGATAAAAATCGTGTAAATGACACCACCAAGCAAATAAGCTGCAACATCCCAAAGATCGGATGTACTGCCCTTTTGATAAAGCGGTGTGATGTATTCCCAAAAAAGGGCAATACTTAATGTTAAAAGAAATATGTGAGAAACATTGTCAAGTCTTCGGTGAATCAATGACAATAGAAAGTTTGTCCATACCAATATAAGAAGTGCAGCCAATACGTCATTGAAGTAATAATTAAAGAATGATCCGATGATTCCGTCAAAACGAAACTTAAGTAAGGTCTGATTGATGGCCGCAACTCCAATGATCAAAAGAAGGATCGCTAGATGCGATCTGATTTTTTTATAAAACACTTAGGATGACTACGGCTATGATCACAGCCAGTACGATGCCCCAAAAACTAATTCCCTGCACTTGAGCGGGTTGAGGCACTTCGATGGTCTGTGGTTCACTTTGCGACTGCAACGGACGACCGCAATGCGGACAGCTAACGGCAAGCTTGGATACTTCTTTGGCGCAATCCGGGCAAGACGTCAGTTTTGACTCAAATCGGGCCTTCAACATTTCTTCATGTTCGTTCATATGTTCCCCCTTGGATGATCGTTATGATGAGATTTTAACATAAAAAGTTGGGTCACTCAATAAAAAAGGACCCGAAGGTCCAGAATTAGATTTTGCTTGTTCGAGACATGATTTGCTCGCGATGCGGTCCGTTGGAGACCAAGGAAATCTTGACACCGATTTGCCTTTCAATGAAATCGACATATTGTTTTGCGGCTAAGGGAAGAAGATCGTAATCCGTGATTTTCGAAATATCCGTCTTCCATCCCGGCAATGACGTCAGAATCGGCTTGGATTGCTGAATGCGCGTGATGTTTGGGAAGCGGTCCTGATGATAATTGGGCGTATCATACCCGATGACGACCGGAATGTTGTCTAAGTAGGACAACACATCAAGATTGGTCAGTACGACATGGGTAGCACCTTGAACCTGACAGCCAAAACGGGTGGCTACACAATCAAACCAGCCCATCCGACGCGGACGTCCGGTGGTTGCACCGTATTCACCGGCATCACCGCCGCGAATCCGTAATTGATGAGCTTCATCATCGAAGATTTCAGCTACAAAGGGTCCGGCTCCGACCGCGGATGAATAAGCTTTGGTTACCGCCCAGACTTCTTCAATCGGATAGGGAAGTCCTGCACCGATGGCACCAAAATGAGCCAATGTATGTGATGAGGTCGAGTAAGGATAAATCCCAAAATCCGGATCGCGTAAGGCACCCAACTGACCTTCAAGTAAAATCGTTTTTCCATCGTGATAGGCTTTATGCAAAAAGGTGATGGTATCGTGAACATAAGGAGCGATTTGATCGCGGTAGCCATGCAACTCTTCGAGGATCTGTTGTTTGGTTAGGGGTTCTTTTTGATATAAATGAATCAATAGTGCATTCTTTTGAGCAAGGATCCGGTCAATCTTTTCATCCAGCCACACATCATCAAACAGTTCACATACCTGAAAGCCGATTTTGGCATATTTATCTGCATAAAACGGAGCAATACCGGATTTGGTCGATCCGTATTGCTTGTTGGCCAAACGTGCTTCTTCGAGTGTATCAAAGAGGATGTGATAGGACATGACGATTTGAGCGCGGTCGGATACCATCAGATTGGGGTTTAGTCCGCGTTCTTTGATCTGGTTGATTTCCTTCATTAGACCTGCGACATTCAATGCGACACCATTGCCAATGACATTGGTAATGTGAGGATTGAATACTCCTGAAGGCAACATATGCAAAGCGAACTTCCCGTATTCATTGATGATGGTGTGACCGGCATTATTACCGCCTTGAAAGCGAACGACGATATCGGATTGCTGTGCGAAGACATCCGTTACTTTACCTTTGCCCTCATCTCCCCAGTTGGCTCCTACGATTGCTTTTATCATAACGATCTCCTTTTTCAGTAAAAATAAATAAGGACAAACGTTGCCGTGTGTCCTTGTACACTCATTAGAATAACAATTTTCAATGTCTTTGTAAAGTGAAAATTTAGCGCTTTGCAATGGTATCGGCAATAATGATCCCATGAGCGGCAGCGTGAGAAAGCGAACGGGTAAACCCTGCACCATCTCCCAAAGCGTAAATTCCTTTACATTTATCCAACTCGAAATTCGTGGTTTTAGGTCTTGCGGAATAGTATTTGCATTCGATTCCGTAAAGCAAAGTATCCGTATTGGCGGTCCCCGGGGCTACTTTATCAAGTGCCTGCAGGGTTTCTACGATATTGTCCAACTGACGTTTAGGAATGCACAGACTCAAATCGCCTGGAACAGCACCCAAGGTCGGATAGGTCGTTGACTGGTTCAGTCGGCGATGGTCGCTGCGACGTCCCTGCATCAAATCTCCGAAACGCTGTACCAACACACTTCCGCCGCTGATCATATTGGCCAGGCGGGCTATGTGGCGGGCATATTCGATCGGTTCGTTGAACGGTGTTGTAAATTTGATGGTAGAGAGCAAAGCGAAGTTTGAATTACCGGTCTTTTTTGCTTCATCTTTGAATGCATGTCCATTGACGGTCTGAACACCATGGGTATTCTCAATGACAACATGTCCGCGCTCATTAAAACAAAACATGCGAGTGATGTCGCCGTATTTTTTAGATCGGTACCAGATTTTCGGTTCGTAAATTTTGGTTGAAAAATGAGACCAGATATCATAGGGAAGTTCAACGCGTACACCGATATCCACTTGATTGTTTTCCAGTGGGATCCCGTTTTTGACACACCACTTCGCAAAGAAATCACTGCCGGCACGTCCGATTGCAAAGATGATATGTTCAGCATGCAAAGTATATTTTTCGCCTTTATGATCGACCATCACGGTTTTGGTTTCTTTATCGACATCGACGACCGTGCTTTCGGTACGGATGTCCACGCGGTCTTTTAAACTTTCTATCAGATTCGCCATGGTTTGAAAGTTGGCATCGGTACCCAAATGCTTGACTTGAGCCAGGTTCATGTGAAGATCATATTGAAGACACAGATGTTTGAGATCGGTGTCCGGTTGATAACGGTGAGCGGTCGCTCCGAATTTCTGAAGGATCTGATCGGCATGTTCGATGTTGCTCATGACTTCTTTTGCAGGCATAAAATCGGTCAGCCATCCACCATACTCGGTCGAAATGATATATTTTCCATCCGAAAAAGCTCCGGCGCCTGCCATGCCTTCCATGATCGCGCAATGCTTACAATGAATGCAATGGTCGACCTTGCCGGTGATGATCGGACATACTCTGCGGTTTAATGGCAATCCCTTTTCTAGCATGACGACATTGAGCAACGGATTGGTTTCCATCAGTTGATAAGCACTCATCAAGCCGCCGATTCCACCGCCAATGATGATGACATCGATCTTTTTGTTCATAGAATCCCTCATTTCCTTCAGAATGATAACATATAACGTCAATAATGCAATATTTATTTGATGATGCGGATGTTCTCTTTGTGATCGACCACAATCGGTGAATGCTGTTGAATATACTGTGCTAAAATTTCTACCATGTCACGGTTGGTGTCTATCACTGTTTCACTGCGTGCCACCATGTCAAAATCGCCACCGCCGACGGCCCGGTAATTGTTCATCGCAATCGTATATACCGCTTCATCCAGTACCTCGTTTCCCTGATAACTGCAGGATACAAGTCTGCAACCGCGCGGATTCGATATCTTTAACGTGTAATCGATCCCATCAATCATGTCATAATTGAAATGTTGGATTTTGGGATACACATAATCTTTGCTTACTGTGATTTCATCATTTTTGATGTCAAAATATTCTGCACATTTTTCGATCATCAATTTCATATCTTTGCCGGTCATTTTTTTAACAATCAGCGTATTGGGATAAACGTAGGTTGAAACCAAATCACGCATGGTGATCGAAGGGTCAAATCCGCGGACACTGTTGAACAGGGCGGTCGCACTCAATTGAGAACCGGTCGTTGCTATTTGAACCTGATTTATAAAGCTGACCAGCGGATGTTTGTGCAAACGAGCCAAAAATCCGTCATGTATCCGTAATGATATATTATGAATTTTGCCCAGGGGTTGATCCAGCCAGACTTGAGTCTGCTTCTCCAACAGTGAAACCAAAGGTTCGATTTGACGGTCAATGGCATAGTTGCTCATATTTTCAATCGAAACAGTCATCCTTTCATCAAAAGAGATTTTCATAAACTCAGAAGCATTTGCGCCACATTGGGCAACCAGCTTCCCGTTGATATTTGTGACAAAAGAACGATGCTGATGTCCGGTAATTAAAATGTCAAAACCTTCAAGGCTGCACATCTGATATCCGATGTTTTCACCGGTAAGTGTTTCGGTCGGATGACCATCGGTTAAGTCCCGTTCGATACCACCGTGATACATGACCATGATCTTATCACATTGACCTTTTAGAAATTCGATCTCATTTTTTACGGTTTCAATAGGATCGAGAAACCGCATATGTGCGATGTACTCCGGTTTTTCCCAGTGGGGGATATAATCAGTCACAACCCCGATGACTCCCATACGGATCCCATTGCTTAGGGGGATGACTTTTGATTTTCCCAATGGGGTGTTCAAAAAAAGGACATTTGACGTCAGCAGGTCTGCTTTATTGTCTCGAATGTATCGTAAAAGGGCGGATTCACCGTAATTAAAGTCATGATTTCCCAGATTGATGGCATTGACGCCCAGATGATTGAATACATATGACAGGATATGGGTATAAGTATCATCCTGATTGCTCACAGTCAAAAGCGGGGATCCTTGTATCGCATCACCGTTGTCCAGCAAAATTACTTCATCATATTGTTTTTTTAAATGTTTGACTGCTTCGCTGTATCGGGATAGTCCGTAAAACACTTCGCTGTTATCTGCGTAGTTCTTTGATAGAATCGCTCCGTGAACATCACTGGTTATGCATATGCAAGATTTCTTCATACAATCACCATCATCATTATAGCAAATACCCGATGGTTTGTGACAGTTGTGTTAAATTTGTGAAGTTTCAGGTCCACTTTCGTTGAAGTCAAACCGTAAGATATGTTAAAATCATAAAGTAAATGAACATTTACAATGGGAGGAACAGATGAAGAAGATTTTAAAACTTATCTTTGTTGCGTTTTTAGTCTTCGCTGCTGCAGCTGCTTGCGCACCGAAAGAAACTGAAGACAAAACCATCGAAAATTTGATCGTTGTTTTTGTACCTAGCCGCGACCCAGGATTGATCCTGACGCAGACCGAACCTTTGAAACAACTGCTGATCGATGCATTGGCTACCAGAGGTTATACCGTCAATGAAGTTACCATCGAAGTTTCTACAGATTACAATGCCGCAGGTGAAGCGTTAGCTGCAGGCACGGCTCATGTAGGATTCTTACCGGGCGGTACATATGCTTTGTATAGCGAAGACAATGTTGAAGTTATTTTGGCTGCAACTCGTGCAGGCTTAAACAAAGATTCCGTAAATGCCAAAGACTGGAATGACGGAAAAGAAACGTTGGGCGATTCGACCAATCAAGTTACTTACTACCGTTCATTGATTTATGCCGGTCCAAGTGCCGTCGGACGTGCTTTGGCAGCAAAAGTCAATGCCGGAACACCGCTGACTTGGGCTGATGTCAATGGTGCTACATGGTGTTATTCCAACAGTACGACTTCTTCGGCTGGATACGTTTATCCGACGATGTGGTTATTGGACAACTTTGACAAAAAACTGACTGATTTGACAAAACCGGCGATTACCGGATCATATTCCGTTATTGCTAACAACTTGGCTACCGGTTTGTGCGATGTTGGTGTTGGTTATGCGGATATCCGTCGCGATTATAAAGGCCAATGGACGACCGACTGGGGTCGCACAGCTGAAATCTGGGTTGAAACCGATGTTATCGGCGTAACCGAAGGTATCTTCAATGATACGATTTCGGTCGGCTTGGAAAATCCGGAAATGTCTGTAGGATTCAAAAAAGCTCTTCAAGAAGCATTCATCGAAATCGCTAAAACTCCGGCGGGTGCCGAAGCTATCAAAATCTACAACCATGAAGGCTATAAAGTCGTCACGGATGCTGATTATGACGGTGCACGCAGAGCTCAACAACTTGTTTCGGGCAACTAATTTCTGACGTTTAGAAGCGAGGCCTAGCCTCGCTTCTTTTTTTAACAGGAGGTAATATGATTAAATTTGAAGGTGTCGCTAAAACGTATCCGAACGGTGTTCAAGCGCTTAAAGGCGTCGATTTGTCCATTGAACAAGGTGAGTTCGTATGTATCATTGGTTTATCCGGTGCGGGTAAATCCACGTTGTTGAGAAGTATAAATCAGATGCATCAGATCACCGGCGGTAAACTTACCGTGGATGGCGTCGATGTATCGACACTCAAAGGAAAAGACTTGCGACGTTTCAGAAGAAACATCGGTATGGTTTTTCAGTCTTTTAACTTAGTCAAACGGACGACTGTCATCAAAAACGTATTGGCTGCCCGTGTTGCCGATATGCCACTGTGGAAAAGCCTGTTGGGGTTATATGCCAAACAAGATAAAATCATCGCTTTGGAAGCATTGGATCAAGTCGGGATTTTAGAGAAGGCGTACAGCCGTGCCGATCAGCTCTCGGGCGGTCAGCAACAGCGGGTGGCTTTGGCACGCACCGTGGCTCAGCAACCTAAAATCATCTTGGCGGATGAGCCGGTCGCTTCCCTCGATCCGGTCACATCTCAGCAGGTCATGAATGACTTCGTCAAAATCAACAAAGCGCTTAATATCACGGTCATTGCGAATATGCATCATGTCGATATCGCTTTGAAATATGCGAATCGGATCATTGGGGTCAAAGAAGGGAAGATCGTCTTTGACGGACCTTCACTGCAAGTCACCAATAATATCTTAAAAGAAATTTACGGACGTGAATTGAGTGATGACGAACTGATGGGTGCCTGATATGGATAAAATCAAGAAATTCTTTTTACCCAAACCCATCGTGTTATCCAACGGTAAAGTCGTACAGCCGGCCATGAGTCCCATGGTGTATGTCATACCGATTTTACTCGTGCTGTTTTTTTACAGTACGTCATTGACCGGGTTTAAAATTGATACATTGATTACCCGCGGATCCCGCTTCTTTGATATACTGGTCAAAATGTTTCCACCAAATTTCGGCTATTTTACCAAAGTCTGGACGCCGATGGTCGTTACTTTGGTCATGTCCATCGTAGGTACGTTGGCAGGAGCTTTATTTTCAATTCCAGCCGCCTATTTATCCAGTGAGAACATGGTAAAAAGTCCTGTGATCAAGTTCATCGTTCGCTCAATCATGAGTATTTTACGTACAATTCCGTTGCTTGTACTTGTCATTCTGTTTTTGAACATGTTTGGGGCAGGTGCATTCACCGGAATGGTTTCTTTGGGCGTGTTTACATTTACGATCATGACAAAAATGTTTTATGAATTAATTGAAACATGCGATATGGGTCCTTTTGAAGCTATCGAATCCAGCGGTGCCAGCCGCGTCAAAGCATTTTGGACCGGCATCATGCCTCAGTTATGGGGTCAGTATATTTCGATTTTGCTTTATAACTTTGAGATGAATATTCGTAATGCTGCGATTTTGGGTTATGTCGGTGCCGGCGGGATCGGGATTGAAAGCCTGAGCCGTCACATCCGAAAGAGGTTGTTATAATGAGTACGAAAATAACAGTAATCGAACAACTGAAAAAAGAACCGAAGAATCTGCAGCTAAAGGCTTTGCTTTTCTTCGGATTGATCGGCATCGGTTTTTTAGCTGTCAATTATATTAATTACAACGGGTTTACTGAGTTTGGTTTGACGGTCATGTGGAATATTTCCAGAAGCATCTTCACTCCCAATACCGCCTTATTGTTTGGACAAGGCAAAAACGGGGTACTGTTTTTGATCACAGAAACCGCGGCCATCGCCTTTTTGGGAACGATTATCGGAACCATCGTCTCGATCCCGATTGCTTTTCTTTCTTCTAGAAACATCGTTCCGGGATGGATGGCCAATATCGGAGTCGCATTCATAACAGTCGTGCGGACGTTTCCGGCAGTCGTATACGGGTTGATGTTTATCCGGGTCACCGGGCCGGGAGCTTTTACCGGAGTACTGACGCTGGCCGTTGCCAGTATCGGGATGATATCCAAATTGTTTATTGAAGTCATTGAAGATTTGGATCCAGGCATCATCGAAGCGTTGGATGCGGCCGGATGCAATGCCATTCAAAAAGTTCAATACGGGATCGTTCCCCAGCTGATGGGCAACTTCGCATCCATTGCGATATACCGTTTTGAGATCAATGTCAAATATGCGACGATTTTAGGGATGGTCGGTGCCGGAGGTATCGGTGCTCCTTTGATCTTTGCAATCACAGCTTATCGTTGGGCAGATACCGGCGCATTATTGATCGGTCTGATCATCTTTGTCTTAGCCGTTGAATATGGATCGGCAAAGATCCGCAAGAAATTAGCAACAGGAGAGTAATATGGGACAACATGTAGAAGCAGATGTACGTTTTAGTGATGTTTTTGATGGAGAGTTGATGCTGAAAGAAGGAAGTATCGGCATTGGAATGAAGCCGGATCAGGCAGGACCCTATAAACTGCTTTTAGCAGCGTTGACCGGTTGTTTTCACTCGACCTTTTTGGATGTGGCCGTTAAGAAACGGTTAACGTTTAAAAGTGTCAGTTATCGTCTTGAAGGAGAGAAGCGCGACGAAGTGCCTCAGACACTCAGCGTGCTGCATATAACCATCAAGGTGGAGGGTGCAGACAATCAAACGCAGATTCACCGATGCTTTGAACTTGCTGAAAAGTACTGTTCGATTTATACGACATTATCCAAAGTGGCTCAACTCAGCTACGAGGTAAGCTTTATTTAAACGCCGACTGGCGTTTTCTTCCTTTAAATATCCGTGTTTTTATTGTACGATAGGAATAGGTATTGAAGTTTACTAAATAAAGTGTATAGTATTCTTTGTCTTACAGATAGGGTGAAAAGATGACAAATCGTTTCTATATTGCAAAAAAACAAATCAAACTGAGGCCGGCTCAACAGATCGCCCTAAGTTTTTTATTCGTCATTCTCGTGGGTACTGTTTTGCTGGCCTTGCCTTTTAGCACGAAAGTATCAGGAACTTCCTTGCTGGATCATTTATTTATCGCAACGTCAGCGGTTTGTGTAACAGGATTGACACCACTGGTGGCGGTAGATACCTATACGACCTTTGGACAGACAGTGATCCTGTTGTTGATGCAAATCGGTGGTTTGGGATTAATGACACTGATTGCGATCTTTCTGTTGGCAATTGGCGGTAAGTTGGCTCACCGTGAGAAAATGGTCGTGGCAGAGGCAACCAATATCGGATCGATGTCCGGTTTGGGCAATTTCCTCGGATTCATCATCGGTTATACATTATTGTTTGAGTTTGTAGGGATGATATTGCTATCCTTTGTTTTCGTTCCTGAATTTGGGTTGTCGAGCGGTTTGTTCAAAGCTCTATTTATAAGCGTTTCAGCATTTTGTAATGCCGGATTCGATAATCTTGGGGCGATAAGTTTGCAGCCTTACGTAAGCAATGTCATTGTCAATTTGACGGTGAGTTCATTGATCATTATGGGGGGTTTGGGTTTCTCAGTGTGGTTTGATTTGACGAAAAGCGCTAATTCGATTTTAAAGCAGCATCATGCGGTCAAACGTGTCGTGCAACATCTTCAGGTTCATGTCAAACTGGTATTTTTCATGACCATCGTCTTGATTTTATCGGGTTGGCTGTTTCTGCTGTTGATCGAATTCAACAATCCGCTATCGCTGGGATCGCTGAACTTCTTTGATAAAATCATGGCCGCATACTTTCAGTCCGTAACACTGCGCACCGCAGGGTTCTCCACCCTAAATATTGCGGTATTGTATCCTGCATCCCAACTGATGATGATGGCGTTTATGTTTATCGGTGGTTCCCCGGGCGGGACGGCCGGTGGTATTAAAACGACGACCTTCGCTTTGGTCGTACTGATGGTCGTCTCAGAAATTTTAAATCATGAAAATCTTACGCTATACAAACGAACGGTCGGCCGTGATATAGCCCGAAGAGCTCTCTCGGTCATGGTTCTTTCATTTACCGTAGTGTTTACCGGTATGCTGCTGTTGAGCATATCCGAGAAGGCAGATTTTTTGGTAATTGCCTTCGAAGCATTCTCAGCCATCGGAACCGTGGGTTTATCCATGGGAATTACCCCCGACTTGACAAACTTCGGGAAAATTGTGATTATATTCCTGATGTTTATCGGCCGCATCGGACCGGTTGCAGTCGCTTTCTCATTACGAACGAATCGTAAGTTTAGAAAATCAGTAGAAGTGACATATCCAACGGGAAATGTCATTGTCGGATAGGAGATCAATCAAATGAAACAGAAACAGTATGCGGTGTTGGGCCTAGGGATCTTTGGTTCTACCATTGCAAAAACACTCAGTGAATACAATTGTGAAGTCATTGCTTTGGATAAGGAAGTAACTTGTGTCGACCGTGCAAGTGAGTTTGTGACTCAGGCAGTGTTGGCAGACTTCACGGATATCGAGCAATTGCGTGCCATCGGGATCGGCGACTGTGAAGTTGCGGTCGTTGCGACGGGCAGCCGACTGGAAGAAAGCATCATGGCCATCATGAACCTGAAAGAATTAGGGGTTCCTTATGTATTGGCAAAAGCCAAAAACAAAACCTATATGCACATTTTGACGAAGATCGGTGCCGATAAAGTCGTACGTCCTGAAAAGGAAATGGGTGAGCGGGTAGCCAAGGGATTGCTGAGTCGTAATGTCATTGATATGATCGATATCGATGATGACTACAGTGTTATTGAAATCGTTGCTCCAGACCGCTGGGTGGGAAAATCACTCAAAGCCCTTGAGTTGCGTGTCAATTACGGAATCAACGTCTTGGGCATTCGTAAGCGTCCGCATGAACGTTTGTCGATATCTCCTTCGGCGGATTATATCATCGAAAAGACCGATCAACTGCTTGTCATCGCTGATACGGCAATGTTTGAAAAATTCGAATATCTCGGAAAGTTATAGGAACGCTTGTACGTTCCTTTTTTCTTCGGTATAATGGATTTGGTGATAAAATGTTTGTAAAAAT
>PGZW01000070.1 GCA_002841515.1 Firmicutes bacterium HGW-Firmicutes-19
AAAAAAGTACAGGCTGTTGCGCTAAGCAGTGAGTCGGCACGGCACCTACGAAAAGAAGAGCATTCGCTCTCCCTTCAAATCATTCATAAGGTTTATTTGTTAAAATCAGTCTTGGCTCAATATACTATTGAAACCCAAGCAGACAATCAACTCAGTGCACTTTCCGTTCGCTGATCAGTCCCGATAGCTTGATAACAATAAGGTAATCTTACCTTTAAGATCAATTTCCCCAAATCCATCTGGAATAAGCAATGTGGTTCCCGGGCGAATCAAATGTTCATTGACATTTCCCTCGCCTTCGATACACGTCAGAAAGTAAAATTCTTCACGCTCAATATCCGCTTGATGCCACACATCATACCTACCGGCCGTATATACGTTGCGCTCATCATGAAACAAAGTGTACGTATATCCGCTCTTGATTTCTTTTGTTACTTCGACCGGTTGGGTATCCCCGTTGGGAATTTTTACATTATCCAGTACCTGTCGGATGTGTAGTGTCCTTTGGGTATTTGTGATGGGATCGATGCGATCATAGTCATACAAGCGATAAGTCAAGTCGGCATTCTGAGTGAATTCGATCAACAGAAATCCGGCACCGAAGGCATGCAAGGTGCCAAAAGGCACATCCACAAAATCTCCTTTTTTAACCCGGATCTTTCGAACCAGCTGATCCCAGTTTCCTTCATTCATTAACTCAAGAAATTCTTCCTTGGTTTTGGCATTATGACCCAAAACCATTTCGCCTTCTCCTTCGATGAAAAAGACGCCATCCGGTTTACCCTTTTTACCCTCATGTTTCATCGCATAATCATCATCCGGATGCAACTGAATGGACATTGGTGCGATCGGATTAGCTGATGCGGCCCTAACCGGCATTTCATCTTTCGAACATAAGAAAAGTTCGCGATTTTCTTTATAAAACTGTGATAACGGCATATTGGCTTCCGGTACCCAACAGTCCAAATGACCGGGCATCGCGATCACATGATAACATTCACCGATATTTGGTAAATCACTTTGATACCCGTATTTTTCTCTTAGACGGTTGCCACCCCAAATCCGATAATTGAATACCGGTTCGACTTTGTATATTTTACTCATATGACTTGCGATACACACATCGGGCATCGATATAGGTTGCGAAAACGTTCATTTGATCGTCCATCATGACGAAATCAGCAATCTTGCCTTTGCTTAGTGATCCATAACGATCATCGAGTCTAAGCAGTTTTGCAGGATTGACGCATGCCATTGATACAGCATCCGAAAGTGAACATCCGGTAAAGGCCATTACATTGCGCATGGCATCATTCATTCCTAAGGTCGAACCCGCTATCCTGCCGGATGTCTTTTCGAATGCCTTATTATCTTTGATGATGCACGGTAGTTTTCCAAACTCATACTCACCATCGCCTAGCCCTTTGCCCGGCATGGCATCGGTGATCAGAATGATTTGATCCTTCCCTAAAACTTTATAAGTTAATTTGATGACATCTTCATCGATGTGGTATCCATCAACAATCAGTTCTTTGAAAGTATTGTCATCAAGCAGTGCCGCCGTGACCATACCCGGATTGCGATGAGTATGCTGACTCATGGCATTGTATAAATGCGTAAATCCGGAAACACCCCACATCAGCGCTTCCGTTGTTTGTTTGCTTGTGGCATTGCTGTGAGCAAGCATGACCACCACATCCTGCTCAACACAGGCTTCGATAAATTCTTTTGCACCTTCAAGTTCCGGTGCCATGGTAATCATGCGTAAGCGATGATTGGTCAGTTCGACATTTTCGACCAATTCTTCTACGGAGGGTTTTCTCAGGTATCGAGGATCCATCATCGCATGAAACTTCTCGTTCATGTGAGGTCCTTCCAAATGAACACCCAGCCAGCGTGGAGCATTCAATTCAGGTAAATCCCCGAATTTTTTGAGTAATTCTTTCTCTTTTTCCCTAATTAATACCATGGTCGAAGCACAAAAACCGGTAACTCCTTCCATCAGAAAGCGCTGACCGACAATCTTCATTTTTTCTTCATCGACATCGATAAAATCAACACCCATCGCACCGTGGGTGTGAATGTCCAACATGCCCGGAACGATCGTCATATCATCTTCAATGATGATTTCCGTATCTTCCTGAGCAAAAAGGCTTTTCACTTCCCCATCATCCATGTCTGCGACTTTTTCTACCAATCCGTCCTTTAAAACCAGATAACCTTCTTGGATGTCAAGACCATCACCACTAACGATGCGCTTCGCCTTGATGATCGTATATGCCATACACAACCTCCCTAGAATTGCTTTCTATTTTCCTCTTGCCTCTTTTACCGCTGCCACAAATTTTTTGGCATTTTCGGTAATCAAATCAAGATATCCTTCCGAAGAAACTTTTTTCATATCCACAAGCTGACTGCCAATGCCCACCGCATCGGCTGAAGCCCGAATGAAATCCCCTAAATTATGAAGGTCGATCCCACCGGTAACGACCATGGGGATCGCAGGCAAGGGTGCCCGAATGTTTTTGATATAAGATGGCCCTAAATTGGCCGCAGGAAATATTTTCACCATATCCGCGCCCCATTGAACCGCATGAAAAATTTCGGTCGGGGAGTAACAGCCGGGAATTGACAGTACACCTTGTTCTTTACTATATTTTACCACTTCTTCACTAAGAATCGGCGAAAATATGAAAGTTGCGCCACTTTCAATCGCCCGTCTCGCACTTTCTACCGAAACAACGGTCCCGGCACCCAAGGCAATGTCATCAAAAGCATTCCTGCACGCGGCTATGGCTTCAAATCCTCCGTCATTTTCGACTGTGATTTCAATCCCGATGATCCCGCCGGCGATAAGTGCTTTGACAACCGGTATGATATTGTCTTTATTTGCATGACGGATGACCGCAATCACTCCGCCTTCGAGCAGCTTTTCTTTAATGTCCATACTCATCCTCCTTAAAGGTCAGAAGTCGTCGTGGATTGTGTATAAGGAGATCCTCAAGAATCTTATGACCATCCAAATCGCGCAACGAACATTCTTTAAGCAAATTCTCAGCAAATGTCGTAAGAATATAATCCAGTCCCAACTCACCGCCATATCCTTTAAAGTAGTCTTGGCGGGCATAATCTCCGCTGATCATGATGTGGGTATGCAAGTTTTCTTTGGCCAATCGGCAGATAAAATCGATCGCCCGCGATTGAGTGGCATATTTCTTTTTCGGTAAGGAGTCATACCCCAAATAAGCACCTCGGCGGATGCATTGTAAATGCACGTCAAAATCATCCAATTGATCCATATGTCCGATAAGAACTTTTGACAAATCGACTCCCATCGCTTCAAATTCGTCCAGTTGCTCTTTAGCCATACTTCCGGCTTGTGTATGGGTGGTGATGGGAATACCGGTAGCCCGGTGTGCTAATGACACAGCTTTGATTCCGATAAGTTCCCAAGGGTGAATGATATCCTGACTGGTACCGATTTTTAGAATACCCGGGGATATCCCGGTGTCATTGACACCTTCACGGATTTCTTTGATCAGCTTGAAAGCAATGTTTTGAGGATCTTGATTTTCCAGAAATGCCCGGTTGTACGTTCCTTTATTAAATCCGCCGGAAGCCACGATGAATACACCGGTCTTCTGCGACAATTCTTTCAGTTTTTCAACATTACGGCCATAATCCACCGTCGTAACTTCAACGATACAGTTTCCACCCAATGCTTTAAAAAAATTTAGGTCTACAGCTATTTTCTCGAGATCGGTCAACGCCATTTTCTCATTTTCGGCAACGACTTTTTCAGTCGCCGTCGTATACAAGTGTTCGTGACCGTAGGTTTTCTTTAACTTTGCGGGATCGATCCACCCCGTGACTGTCATGATTTTATCTTTCATCATCCCTCCAAAATCGCGCCGTAACTGCGCAGTTTCTGTTGTAACATCTCGACATTGACATCGATTGGACGACATTGATTTTCTACCGCCAGACTGGCTGCGATCCCGGCGGCCTGACCCATGCCCATACACTGTCCCATACTGCGTACAGAAGCGTGAGCATCATGTGTGGCGGATAAGCATCTTCCTGCGACCAGCAAATTGACGCTGTCTTTGGGGATCAAACTGCGATAGGGCACCTGGTAGGTTTCACCATCTTCAAGATATTCCCACTTGGTCCCTGCCTGATTGTGATGATCCTCGATGGGCGCACCGCACAAAACGATGGCATCATCAAATTTGCGCGCTTGCAGTACGTCTTCTTTGGTCAGTGTGTATTCACCGATGATCCGGCGCGTTTCACGAATACCGATCTGTGTTGAAAAGTTTAAAAATACTGAATTCTCATAACCGGGCAAATAGTCTTTCATAAAACGGAAATATTCCAATGCCTGTCTTCGTCCGAGGATTTCAGCTTTGGAAAGTTCAATGATATTGGTGGGATCTGGGATGGCTAAGCGCACCATGTTGGTCGCCATGACTGATGGTAATGTCGTGATGTGAACGCTGCCTTCTTCGCGGGGCAAATGATACTTACCGCTTTGATTGGCTTCTTTCATCCATTCCCACATCTGATTTTTGGTAAATGTTTTCATGTGCTGTTCATCGACATTCCCTACCCGGAAGGTCGTCGTGAGTGATTGAACCGGAATGTGACTGCCGATACCGTCATACGGATATCCGGCAAGTGCGGTAACATCCGCATCTCCGGAAGCATCGATGATCATATCCGCCTCAATCAGTGTAAATCCCGATTTATTGACGACGATGACACCTTTGACTTTCTTCTCTTCCATCACGACATCCGCCACAAAACTGTGCAACAGGATATCCACATTGGCTTCGACCACCAACTCTTCCCATACGACTTTGAGTATTTCGGGATCATAAGTGACCCCGGTTCCGGCCCCATAGGTATTGGGTCGCAACAGCATGGACTTGCGCTCTTTCAGTTTATCTAAAAGCAAATCCGGGATTCCTCCGACTACTTTCTTATTTTTACTTCCGGGAATGTAGAAACCGTAAAACGTATCCAATATCGTCGTACTGGTTCCGCCTAAAAATCCGTAGCGTTCCACCAAAAGGGTCTTACGACCTTCTTTGCCTGAAGCAATGGCAGCCATCGAACCGGCACTTCCCGCACCGATGACTAACACTTCGGTTCTCATTGTATTTGTAATTCTTTTTTCGTAATTCATTGGGCCGTCCATCCTCCATCGACCGGCAGATTGATTCCGGTCACAAAATCGGCGTCGCTATCCGCTAAAAAGCGGGCGGCTAAAGCGATGGACATCGGGTTGCCAAGTTTATGACGTCCATGATAGATGGGTTGTTTTTCATCTATATAAGCAAAGATATCTTCATTGCTCTGCGCGCGCTGGGTCATATTGGTTTCGATCAGACCCGGAGATATGACATTGACGCGAATATTGTTTTTGGCGTAGGCCATGGCCATAGAACGCGATAACCCGATGATAGCTGCTTTTGAGGCCGCATAGGTCACCGTTGAAAACATCTCATTGCCACCGACCATCCCTAATACCGAGCCGGTATTGATGATATTACCGCTGTTTTGCTTGAGCATCTGGATGACTGCGTATTTAGATACCAGAAACTGTGATGTCAGATTAAGTTCGATGGTTTTCTGATAAGCTTCTAAAGATACGGTATGAATCGGTCCATCGCCGAACCGACGGCCGCTGCCACCGATGATATTGAAAAGAACATCGATCTTGCCAAAATCAGAAACTATTTTCTCTATGGTTACTTTGACTTGTTCTTCTAGCGTACAGTCTGTTTGATAGTAATGAAATGAATCATATTTTTGCTTGGTTTCCATGACTAAAGAATCATCTTGCGCTTTGATGTCGATTCCGATGACGATGTCGTGGTTTTTGGTAAATACTTCAATGGATGCTAATCCGATTCCGCCCAAAGCTCCGGTGATGACAACGATTCTTGACGTCATAAACTGCGGTTGACTCGACGGCGGTAGTCGTTGTACGTATCTTCAAAGAGCTGGCGGGAAGCTTCTTTTCCAACAAATACCGGACTTGTCAGGACATACGGAGGTTGACCGGCTTGTGTCAATAACTCAGCCACTCGAACTTTGATCAAATTGACGATCATTGTGTTGGCGATGGTTGATGTTGGGCCTACCGGAGTAATCAGATTTTCAATATGCACGACCGCATCCCCCATCGGTACGCAGGTATCGATCAAGATATCCGCTACATCGATCAGCTTTTTACCGGTGGAATGTTTATGCGGTGTCAGTTTACAATTCTCTACAGCTGTTATCGCGATGACTTTCATGCCACGCTTTTTCGCTCCCATGGCCATCTCCACAACGACATTTCCGACGCCACTGGTCGAAAACAATAAGAATACATCCTGTGGTTTGAAAATGAAATTGTTGAGTATCTGCTCAGCCAATCCTTCGACGTTTTCAATAAACATCGCCTGACGCTGACCATTTGCACCTACGACTTGATTGTGAAATGTCATCGAAAGTTCGACAATCGTATGAAACCCCGGGAAACTTCCGTAACGCGGGAAAACTTCTTCGACAGCCATTCGGGAATGTCCGGATCCATAGACATGGACCAGACCCTCGCTGGCGATGCAATTTGCAAAGATTTGGGAAACCTCCTCAATGGTTTTCATTTGAGTGGTCGTGATGTCACTGATGATTTTGTTGGTTGCAACTATATAGTCGCTATATACTTGATTCATAAATTCTCCTTTCAAGATTCGATTGAATTAACTATCATTTTCAATCATATTCTATCATTTTCTATCATTGATGTCATGTGTTTGACTCAAAAGAAAAACCTTCTTGCGAAGGTTAAACTTTAATGACATCCGGGTATTCGATCCCGAAAGTTTCGACTGTTGCTTTTTGGATCCGTTGATCATCCATCGGACGATCACGGAAACTTTTGACCTTAACGATCCGATCCGCTTCTTCCATACCATAAATCACTTGACCAAAGGATGCGTACTGACCATCCAAATGCGGGGAGTCTGCAACCATCAGAAAGAATTGCGATCCGGCGCTGTTGGGCATTGACGAGCGTGCCATCGAAATGAAGCCGCGTTTATGTTTCAGATCATTTTTAAATCCGTTGGAAGTGAATTCTCCTTTGATGGAATAGCCGGGATTACCCATTCCGGTGCCCGTTGGGCAGCCTCCTTGAATCATGAAGTTTGGGATGACGCGGTGGAAAATCAGACCGTCATAATATCCTTTTGAAACCAAAGATATAAAGTTGTTGACGGTGTTGGGTGCTACTTCGGGGAAAAGTTCAATTTTAATTTCGTTACCATTTTCCATGGTTAGTGTGACGATAGGGTTCATAAGTCCTCCTTCTATAGAAAGGCACAATCATCGATTGTGCCATCAAGCTTATTCTGTAATGGGTTCAAACATGTCTTTGCTTACGCCGCAAAGAGGACACATCCAATCATCAGGGATATCTTCAAACGATGTTCCCGGAGCAATTCCGCTATCCGGATCACCGATTGCCGGATCATAGATGTATTCACAAGCCAAACATTGATATTTCATATATACAGTTCCTTTCTTATTTTCTAACTAAAGTATACCAAATCCCGTCATCTTTTCAATGACAATCGAACATTTAATCGGTTGTGACCTCGGATGGTACGACTTCGGTTTCTTTGTTTTGCTTATATAAGATGATTTTTTTGTTGCGATGCAATCCGTTGAGAATGGCCAATGTGATTGGAAATCCAAACAATCCGGCAACGCCAAACAGCTGTAATCCGATATACATTGCAAACAAAGTGAGAAGCGGATGTAACCCGACTTGATCACCGATGATTTTTGGTTCAATGATATTGCGGATTACTGTTACTACAAGATAAATGATCAGCAAGCCAAAGCCTAATCGAGAATCCCCTTCCAAGAAAGTAAATATCATCCAAGGGATCATAACACCTCCGGTTCCGGCGACCGGAAGAATATCGAAGATTGCTATCAAAAAGGCGACGACGATGGCGGATTCTATTCCCAAGATTGAGAATCCAATGGTCAATTCCACAAACGTGATCGACATGATCATCAGATACGACTTTGCGTATTTATGCAAGGTCGAGACCAGAAACAACTGTGCTTCAATCAGCAGACTGCGTTTGCTCGGGGATATCTGATTGAGCAAAAAGTTGACGATCAGCTGATAGTCCATGGCTATAAAGAAGGACGATATGACGGTCAACAGAAATCCGACCAGAAACAGCGGGATCTTGGTTGCAATATTTGTAATATATGAAACACTTCCCACAGAAATCGATGTGATCAGATTTCCGAGTGATTCCAGAATTTGTTGGGAGTATATGCGGACTTGTTCGACCAGCATCGGATCGATTTGCGAAGCGAGTTCTTCCAAATTGATCAATACATTTGAAAGCCAGGGAACCAATACATTATTGTACAACTGAGGGATTTCCTGGAAGAAATCTTTGAGATATAAAAATACTTCAATACCCAAGAAAATCGTAATTGACAACAAAATCAGATAAAATACACCGATGACAATCAGTGCGGCTACTTTATTGGGGAGTTTCAGTTTATTGGTCAATGAGCGGATGAGCGGTTTAAAGGCAAAAGCGATGATAAAACCCAAGACAAAGGGAAATATCAGGGGAATAAAGTATTTGAATGTTACATAAACCAAGGTTAGTATGACCGCCAAATAGGCAGCTTCGACCAGAAATTTTTGTTTGCGTTTGATGTCCATAATTCCTCCCTCAAGGCACTATCAGTATATCATATTCAAGGGGTTCGATTGAATATTGTCTGTGAAAACCGTATAATGAACTTAGAAAATTGTGTACAGAGGTCAATCTCAATGTCGAAAAAAGTATTGTTGATCGTTAATCCAAAAGCCGGAAAGCTTAAATCCCGCAGACATCTTTTTTCTTTAGTGAAACAGATTTCCCTTCGGGCAGATGTTTGTAATATGGTCATGACCCGAAGACCGACGGATGCAACGGCTATCGTCGAGAAAAATCACAGCAAATATGACATCATCGCTTGTTTGGGCGGGGACGGAACGTTGAATGAAGTCATCACCGGAATCATGAATGTTCAGTCAGATATTTCATTGGGTTTTATCCCGGCGGGTACGACCAATGATTTTGCGCGCAGCCATCAGATGGTACGCAATATCCGTAAGTCTGCGGATGATATCATGACGGGTGAAGTTGTAGCTTTGGACCTCGGTCAGTTTGAAAACAGTTATTTCACTTATATCGCATCGATTGGTGCGTTTACCGCAGTTTCATACAAAACTCCGCAAGTCGCAAAAAACGCTTTGGGATATGGTGCTTATTTGCTTTTTTCAATAAGCCATTTTTCATCGTTGCGTAAGCATCGGGTCACAATCAAATCCAATGGTGAATCCAACGTTGAAGATGTGATCTTTCTTGCCATCACAAATTCGACTTCAGTGGCGGGCATGTTAAAGTATCCGAAGAATGAAGTGAGCACCGATGACGGCTTGTTGGAGTTGTTGATTATTCGATATCCTAAGAATATTTATCAGTGGTTTGAAATCGTCATTGAATTGTCAAAGGGTAATTATCACCATCCGCTGATCGAAATGCGCTCGCTTTCATCGGTCACGATTGAGTCCACGGAGGCACTGAACTGGTGTTTGGACGGTGAGTTCGGTGGCGCATACAAAAAGGCAGCCATTCAATGTCTGCCCAAAAAAGTTAATCTGATTCTCAACAAATCTTCTCAATAACCCACCAGCTCGGCTCCGCCAAAATCGCTGACAAACGTTTTTCCTTGATATGTTACCGTGATTTTTGCGCCTAATCCCTCTTTGATAACACCACTCATAGCACCGAACTGCGGTGCTTTTAATTCGCCTGCATCATCGAAATGTACGATGACTTCACACACATCTTTCCCTTTTTTCAGTTTAAATGAGAATCCCCCATCAAACTTCCGGATACTTTTATCTTTATATCCGTTATATGTCGCCAAGCGATATTCTTTACCGTCGATGATCAGATTGGCAATCACACCGTTAAAAGAAAGTCCTAAAAACGGGATCTTGGCCACACTGGCCATAAAGCGCACGGAGGGGTCATCGAAATGATTGGCTTGTACCCACAAATATCGCTTGGGGAATGAAGTGCCCCAGTCTTTTTCAAGATAACCTCGGTCATTTTGAAACGTCCAATGTTCATCGTTGACGGTCAATGATCCATCAACCAAATGATTCATGCTTACGACTCCGTGATTGCATTCCATATTCGGGATGTAGGCAAAGGGTCCCATGATGGTTGGCGAATAAAGTGAAGATTCGATTTCTTCAAAAGATCCATACTTCAAGTTTCCCAAGATATCGATTTTTTCATTTCGCAAATTGATGGAAATCCCTGTCTCGCTAAATGTGTTGTCTGCGATTTTTACTAGAAACGGGGTTTCATCGGTTGAAAATTCGCTGATGTCAAAACGGAAATAATAGGTCTTTATGGCTGGAGCGATGATTACTTGAATAAAGGCGTGTTCATCCCCTCTTTTTAGACTTATCCCCGGAATGAAACTGATGGTTTGTTGAAGTCGCTGACACACCTGCTTAAAATACCAACCTTCAAAATAGCGGTCTTTTCTTTTGCTTCCTTGGAATAATATCGGCTTTTTCATCACACATACCTCATTCTTTAACTACAATTATACCTCAGTTATTTTCATCTGTGCTATAATATACTCAGTTAAAGGGGGTGCTTTTATGGCCTATCATGATCCTAACACTCAATTGTATCGC
>PGZW01000071.1 GCA_002841515.1 Firmicutes bacterium HGW-Firmicutes-19
AAAATGCTGCTGCTTCTATCATCATGGGCTTACCCGTTTCCATAGCTTTTGGACATGCGACGAAGATCGATCCAAATCAATCTATTTTTAAAGTACTTCAAGCAGCTGAAGATAAGATGTATCAAAATAAGATGTCTGACAACTCAACCAGTCGCAATCAGACGATCAAAATCATGCTTCAATCCTTATTTAACCGCAGTCCAAGAGAAGAAGCGCATATCCTTAATGTCAGTCACATATGTGAACTGTTTGCCAACGCCCTGGGATTTGACCGAGATCAAATCATCGAACTCAAACTCGCAGCTCAACTTCATGATATCGGTAAAATTGCCATCGAACAGCGTGTTCTGGAAAAACCAAGCGCTCTTAATGATCTTGAGCGAAATCAGATGCAACGCCATACAGAAACTGGCTTTCGAATTTTATCTACGACCGCCGAATATCTCAACGTTGCTCAGATCGTTTATGACCACCATGAGAAAGTAGACGGTACCGGTTATCCGCGCGGACTCAAAGGTGATCAGATTCCTATCGGAGCTCGCATGTTATCCATAGCTGAAGCCGTGGATGCCATGAGTGTCGACCAGCCGCATCGAAAGGCCAAAAACAAAGAACAAATCAAAGCCGAACTGATTCGCTGTTCAGATACTCAGTTTGACGGAAGTCTGGTCAAAATTTTCATTCAGGATGTTTTAGATCAATTATTCGATTAAAAAACCTCATTACTTTTCAGTTCTCAGGATTTGTGATACCCTTATAGTACATTAAATCCAGATTCAAAAAGGAGGCAAGGCCATGATTACGTGTACGATTTACAAAATCAATGAAGAAATCAATCACAGCGGATTAGGCAGGGCAGCCCTAAGCAGATTGCTGAAAAAGATGGGAATCGATGAAAAACTGGTAATTAGTTCTCAAGGCAAACCATATTTGCCATCCAACAGCAAATATGTCACATCTTCTCACAGCGGGAAATACCTGATTTGCGCCATCGGTGATCAACCCATTGGCATCGACATCGAAAAGATCCGAGAATTGCATCCTGGCATTATTAACCGGTTGAAATTGAGTGAGAATCCTTTTGAACAATGGACATTGCGTGAAGCCATGATCAAAATGACCGGCGATCCGCAGGCAATGTTTGAAGAGGTGCCGTTTGATCCGGCTTGTATGCAACGAATTGAAGTTGATCCCGGATATATGTGTGTGATCGTCAGCGACCGCACAATCGACCAAATAACAATTGAAAAAGGGGGGTTTTATGAATAAGCGACGCCAGCGATGGGTGCTGGCTTTTCTATGGATGACCATGATTTTTTTACTTTCTGCCCAAAGCGGCAATGAATCCGCAAATTTGAGCACTTCCTTATTTAAACCGTTATATGATTTACTGATACCTTTCGGTCTTAGTGAAAACGTCTTATCTTTGATCATTCGCAAAACCGCCCACTTCATTTCCTATCTGATTTTAGGAATTCTCGTCTACAGAGCCATGGATACCTATGATATCGAAACCTCCCAGAAGATGTATCTGTCATTATTGTTATGTTTTGGTTATGCCATTAGTGATGAGATCCATCAGCTTTTCGTTCCGGGAAGGTCAGGCACGATGATCGATGTGTTAATTGACGGACTTGGAAGTGCCACTAGCATCATTTTTATCTATGTGAAAAAAAGTAAAGGAGTCAAGTCATGAATCTTGTCGTCGTAGGAACCAGCTGGATTACCGATATGTTTATATCTGCAGCCCTTGAAACCCGTCTAATCCGCTTTTTGGGAACCTGTTCACGCAGTACTGATAAAGCCGAAGCGATGAATCTCAAGTATGGCGGGGAGAAAACCTATTTGAACATCGAAGAAGTCTGTATGGATGCGGATGTGGACATCGTTTATATCGCATCACCCAACTCACTGCATTATCCCCAGACGAAAAAAGCCCTTTTGGCTGGAAAACACGTCATCACGGAAAAACCGATCGTCAGCAACATGCGTGAAATGGATGACTTGATCGAAACGAGCAAAACGTCCAAAGGGTTGCTTTTTGAAGCAATCACAACCTTGCATATGCCCGGACTTGAAATCATTCGACAACACCTATCCATGTTGGGCACCATCAGCATCATCTCCACCGAGTTTAATACGTTCTCAAACAAACTGCCTGAATATCGATCAAAAAAGGACCCCAACGAGCTTTCATTGAAATTCTCCGGCAGCACTTTGGTGGATCTGGGAATATATAATGTATATTTTGTCATGCTTTTGTTTGGTATTCCAACCAACGTCCACTATTTTGCCAATAAGGGCTTTAGCGGAGTCGATCTTTCCGGAGCATTGATCATGCAATACCCGGATAAAATCGCAGTGGCTGTGGTTGCCAAAGATAATCACGGAGACAACCGCACCTTAATTCAAGGAGAGAACGGATATATTAAAGTAGCCGGTTATGTCAATACACTAAAATCCATTGAAATCGTAGTCGATAAAGAAAGATTTGAGTTTTACGTTCCAAACTACCCCAACCACATGCGACATGAATGCGAAGCCATGTTTTCCTGTATCGCCCGCAACGACCGTCAAACGATGTTTGAGTGGTTGGATTTATCTAAATCCGTCACTGAAATCTTACAAACCGCCAGAAAGGATGCCGGCATCGTGTTTGCTGCGGATAGCAAAAATGATTAAAGCTCTGATCTTTGATTTAGACGGAACACTGATCGACAGTGAAGAACAATATGTGACTGCATGGCAACAAGCAGTCAAACGACATCAGTTTGATTTGACTCATCAGGATCTTTTAGGCATTTGCGGAATCAGTGCAAAAGAAGAAATCGATTACTTATTCAAACGCTTGAAATCCATGGACAAAGTGCATCTGGCCATCGAATCAAGCAAAGAAATCTTTTTAACGATGGCACAAGAAGGGGCAGTAAAACTAAAACCCGGAATCAAAGAGTTGATTGATTATTGTAGAGAAAAGGGAATCGCAACCGCATTAGCCACCTCCACTTATCAGCCACTGGCCAGAAAATACACCGATCATATCAACGGATTCAGTGATCATGATTTTGATGTAATGATATTCGGAGATATGGCTGCTTACGGAAAGCCGGATCCCGAAATATTCAATCTTGCTCAACAAGCATTGAACATTGCTAAAGAAGACTGTCTGATCTTGGAAGACTCCCATTATGGCATCATGGCTGCCAATCGTGCAGAAATCAGGGTGGCCTGGATCAAAGATATGGTCGATTTGACGAAGTATGATGAAATATCGATCGATCTGAGTTTTGATGATGCCCATCAAGTAAAGGAGTGGCTCATTGAACATGAATAAAAATCTGGAAATATTCGTATCCTTTGCGCGCATCGGAGCCATGACTTTTGGAGGGGGATATGCCATGATACCGATATTGCGCAAAGAAGTCATCGATATCAAAGGCTGGATCAGTGAAGAACAAATGATGGACGCTTATGCCATCGCTCAGGTATCGCCGGGTATCATTGCCGTCAATACCTCAGCACTGATCGGATTTCAGTTAAACAGGAAAAAAGGCGCACTGAGTGCAGCCTTGGGACAAGTATTTCCTTCGATTTTGATCATAACGCTGATTGCAGCCTTTTTGCAGGAAGCCTTTTTGATCCCCGTCATCGCCCAGATATTTGCGGCAATCCGGATTGCCGTCGCAGCACTGATCATCCATACGGCAACCACCTTATTTAAAAAAGGGATCATTGATATCTTTTCGGGCATCATATTTACCTTAGCCTTTGTGGCCATTGTCATATTTGCCGTTTCACCGGTATACATCGTCATTCTATCAGCCGTTTTCGGAATTCTCGTTAAGTCGCTTCAAGGACGGATCACATGATTTACTGGACGCTCTTTTGGGAATTTCTCAAAATAGGCATGGTCGCCATCGGTGGAGGTCTGGCCACATTGCCATTTTTGTATGATTTGACCGTAAAAACCAATTGGTTCACTGCGGCGATGCTGGTCGATATGATCGCTATATCCGAATCAACTCCCGGACCCATCGGTATCAATATGGCCACCTACGCGGGTTTTACAGCCGGATCATTTGCGGGAGGTGTAATCGCCTCACTTGCGTTGATTATGCCGGGAGTGATATTAATGATGTTTATCGGCAATGCGATGCAGAAATTTAAAAACTCGCCACTGCTGCTCAAAGTATTTTACGGCATACGGCCGGCCGTAGCCGCCTTGATTGCCTATGCGGCTTGGGAAATCATCAAAGTGACCATGTTGAGTCAAAGTGAGCAATTTTGGCAAGCCGAGTTGAAATACCCGGCCATCGGCTTCTTTCTGTTTTTACTGTTTATTCTGAAACGATTCAAAATCCATCCGGTCGCCATCATAGCCATGGCCGCCATCGTTGGATCGATCGTTCAATTTTAAAAGGGCTTTCGCCCTTTTTTACGGTTGAGGATCGATGATGTGACCCATAAACAATATCAGACCGGATTCTTTATCCCTGATGACGACGGTAAACGGACGATTGACCACAAAACTGTAATCACCAGCCGGTGAAGATTTGATTTGCATTTCAACCTTGGTCACTGCGGCGGCTTCCGTACCTTCTTCATCCAACATCCAGAACGTTTTATGAACAACAGAAAAAATATGTAAACCATCGGCCTTGGCATCATGCGCCATGTTGGAAAAATCAGCGATATCATCCACAAAAGCGCTAGGCATGCCCATTTTCCCCAAGGTGTCCTTCAACTCAGCCTCTGCATTGATCATCACTTTGGGAAGCTGCACGGCTACCGAAGAAACTGGCATTTCCATGCTGAGAATCTCTATCAGGTTTTGGTTACTTAGTGTCACACCGACTTTTGGCAGCAGGATCATTACTTCCTGCTTTTGATTTTTGGTCAAAAATGAAGCCACCGAAACACGATCATCCTCAAAGTAGGGAAGATTTCGGCTGCCCACGACATATTGGATTTTTTCACTAAGATTTGCAAAGGAATCATTTTTTGTCAGCATCTTGTCAAAAGGTTCTTCCCACTTTGCTTGAAAAGTAAGTGTATTGATCAAAAACATGACCGTAAGCGCATCAATGGGCGGTTTGATGACTTGTTTGATTCGACCCTGGGTATTTTCCTTGACCCATTGATTAATGGTTTCAGCAGCACTGTTTTGACTGAAATCCAAGGTTGCGACCATCGATCCGTAATGTTTGACAACATCATTCAAAAACGGCTGTTTGACTTTCTCTTTGTAGGCATCTTTGATCCAAACAGAGTTATTGATTGAAAATAAATCCGACTGCTTCAGCAAATATGACTGAGTCAACCGGCTGAAATCATTCATATTCTCGACATCCGGATACCGCAAGACATCCAGCATTTCCTTGAGTGTTGAATTGGCAGCCCCATTGGCCGTCATGGACAAAGCCAGTTGGACACTGAGCGGGGAGAAGAATACATTTTTTTGATCATTAAGCAATTGTTGGTATAAAGCAAGAGCAAACTGCTGATTGGCAACAAGGGCGTCTTGAGGCATTTCACTTACCGATTCCGGATTGGATAAATAACCTTTGGTGTCAACCAAGGCAAAATCCTTTTGCGTCTGTGTACATGCGGTCAAAGCGAATACCGCCAACAGTATAAACATTTTTTTTAACATACACATCCCTCCATCCATAGTTTACATCCAAACAACAGAGGAAACAGTATGTTTATTTTATCTTGCAGAAATTTCTTGTTAAGTTGCATGATTGTGATACAATACTGCCAAATGCGGAGGCAAATATGGAGCTAAGAAGAACAAAATACGAAGACATCGCTGCTGTTATGAATATAATCAATGATTCGATCGCCGGACTCAAATCCGCCGGCATACCCCAATGGCAACAAGGATATCCCAATGCCTCAAGCATTGAAAACGATATAGAACGCGGGTGGGCGTACGTGTTGAGCGAAGGAGATGAAATCCTTGCGACGTGTGCACTGTGTTTTGAACCGGATCCGAATTATACCCATATTTATCAAGGGGAATGGATCAATCTTTTGCCCTATGCCGTCATTCATCGTATTGCCGTCAAATCATCCCGCAAAGGCGAAGGGTTAGCGCTCAACTTGTTAAAACACTGCGAAGAAATCTGTCTGAATCATCACATTTTCAATATCAAGGTGGACACACACCGAGTAAACAAATCCATGCAGCGCATGCTTGATAAAGCGGGTTATGTGTATTGCGGCATCATATATCTGGCGGATGGTGCAGAACGCTTTGGATTACAGAAAGTACTGAGGGAAAACACATGATCTATATTTACAATGCCGGACCGCTGTTTAGTGAAGCCGATCAAAAACAGCGCAAGCTGGAAGGGGAGCTTTTACGAGAAATCGGCAAGGATCACACAGATTTTTTTGTTGCCAATCCGATCGATCTGCCCCTAGACCAAACCGGACCTTTAAGCAGTCAGATAATTTTTGACACAGATAACCAGCACATCCAGAAAGCCAATGTATTTTTCTTTGAACTGGCCACCGGTGATCCAGGGACGATGGTCGAGCTTGGCATGGCAATCCAACGGCTGATCAACAAAGAAGAAATACGGTTATACCCGATATTTTCAGACTTACGGTTGATCAGAAATTCTGCATCCGGCATCGAATGTCCGGTCGGTTTCAACAGTTTTGTGACCGGCAGTCTGACGTATCATCAGATTCAGACCTATCCGGATTTTGAGTCCGCTTATCAGGCATTTAAAAGAAGCCTTGCGGCTTCTGTTTAGGTCTGATTATTGACTAAGGTTGGGGATCGAGTACATCGCCCATAAAGATCACCGCTCCGGTGGCATCCGCCAAAATCACGGTGAAGGGTCGATTTACTTTCATATAGGCATCAATGATCGGCATCGAAGTCACGCCCATTTCCACGGAAGTGGCAGCGGCAGCTTCGGTGCCTTTTTCATCGACTTTCAGTACGGCCTTATGCAATACACCCGCAATATGCAACTGCTCTTGCAAAGCGGTCAAACTCATTTTCGAAAAGTCTGCCTTGTTTGGATCAAACGCATCGATCATACCTAACGCATGTAACGCTTCAGCCAGTTTGACCTCGGTGGCAAGCTGCATTTTCGGAATCGACAATCTTACCAAATTTCCCCGATAGGCACTCAAAATCTGAGCGGTCATATCTTTAAATATTTCACTATACAAATCGGCCGTCAGTTTTAACTCTTTTCCTTCTTTAGGTAAAAATATGATCATCGACGACTCATATTCTTTGTAAGGAAGCATCACGGCCTGATAATCATCGGTTTCTACATAAGGGAAGAATGCATCCTGATTCATAAATTTCACTTGCTTGGGATTTTTAGCATAAAATGTGTCATCCTGAGTCAGATTCTTATCAAATGTATCGATCCATTCACCCTTGAAATAAACGGTGTTGATTAAAAACAAAAGGGTCAACGGATTAATTTGATCTTCGACGATTTTATCGATCAAACCGTTGGTATTGTCTTTAACCCATCCGTTGATCGTTTTTGAGGCCTGTGGATCATTGAAATCCAAGCCGGCAATAAAGGCACCATAATAGTCTTTATTGATCTTCAAAAATTCCTCACGTATAGATTCTTCTACACCTTGGCGGATCCAAATCGAATTCGCCAGATTCAACGTGTTGTATTTATGCGTCAATAATCGTAACTGAAACTGCTTCATCATCTCTGCGAATTTGAGTTGATCCATGTTTTCCATCGAGAAAGCAGCCAGCATCTGTTGAAGGGTGTTTTGATCGGCGCCTTGAGCCGTCATGCCCAAAGCCAGTAAAATGCTGGCAGGGGAGAAGAAGGTTCCATCCTTGCCATCCATCAACTGAAAGTGCAAGTTAAAAGCGAAATCATTATAACTTTTCAGCCACGCCTGATCCAACTGATAAACTTCTTCATTTGAATTTAGATGGCCATCGGTTTTGCTTAATACATTCATGGCTGCGGCGGGAGTACATGCACCCAATGCCAATGCCGTTAATGCAATCATGATCTTTTTCATAACGCCTCCTGTTACGGTTGCGGGTTTTGGATATAGCCCATAAATGAAATCAAGGAATGTCGTGTATCGAGAATGACGATGGTGAAGGGTCGATCAACGATCATTTCTACATCAAACATCGGCGCAGATTCATCACGCATTTCGACTTTAGTCATTGCAGCGGCTTCGGTGCCTTTTTCACCGATGGACAAAAATGTCTTTTGCGTGACATCGGCGATATGCAATCCGGTCAACAGGGCATCCTTTGCCATTTCACTGAAATCAGCGATATTCGGCTCAAAAGCATCGATCATTCCCAATTGTTGCAACAGTTTTTTACCGTCGACTTTGGTTTCAATCAACACTTTCGGTAAATTCAACCAAACGCTCTTCGGGTTCTTTTGGGCCTGCTGAGCCAGTTGAATCAATTGATCGGCACTGTAAGCATCACTGCTGTCATCCATGATGATCATCATGGTCAAATCAGGGTCCTTGTATGGCAATAAAACCACTTTCTTACCCTCAACATCACTGTAACCCAAGGTCAATACGGCAGACATCATATCGACTTCCTTGTTTGCTTTTCCGTAAAACATTTGTTTGCGGGTATCGGCTTTGTCAAACTCCGTCGCCCAATCGGCATTGAAGTACAAGGTGTTGATTAAAAACATGACTGTAAGGGGATCAATCGGCTCATCGATTGCCGTGGGGATGCGTTTTTTGGTTGCATCCGATACCCATCGGTTGATATCTTTGGTCATCTGCGGATCATCAAAGTCTCCGACGGCAACCATTGCGCCATAGTATTTCTTATTGCGTTCGATAAAAGATGGCAAAACTCTTTCTTCAAAGCGGTCACGGATCCAAATAGAGTTGGTCATGTTCAACGTCGAATTTTGACGATTGATCAATACCAGCTGAACGGCTCGCAACGCATCATTGAATTCTTCGAGTGTATAGTCGGACATATGCAAGGTTTCAAGCATCTGAGCAAGCGTATTGTTTGTTGCTCCATTTAGCGTCATGCCCAAGGCGATCATCATGCTGGAAGGGGAAATGAAGACATTGTCTTCACTCGTTTTAAGAATTTCGAGCATATCAATGGCCAGTTGATTATTGGCACTGGCAACATCGTAACTCAACTGAGTGACTTTGTCTTTATCAAGCAAATATCCCGGCGAATCATAGAGCGGGGTGAAGACGGCTTTCGTCGAACATCCGGCAATCATGACTACGGCAAAAAAGGTCAACATTATTTTTTTCATAAGATACCTCCTTGTATGATGATTATAACACCCCGGGATGGTCATTGCGAAATAACGAAGGTAACTTGCCAAAAAACGTGGATAACATGCACAATGAAAATCATTACTAATTTATTCATTTTTTGCATAAAATATGCGAATATGTTATATAATAGTTGCGAGGAGTGATATTATGTTACAGTCAAAAATCCGTTCGATGATCCAGCGTTGTTCAAAATCCGAACTGAAAATCATCGAGTACATCCGTAATAACCCCATCGATCCAAAAATCATGACCTCCAGCTTGCTGGGAAATCAATTGGGAATCTCTCAATCAACGATCATCCGCTTCACCCAAAAACTCGGATACAGCAGTTTCAGAGCTTTTTTGGCAGATATCAGCGTTTCCAGTCAGTCACCGTCGGATATCGAAGTCGATATTCAGCCCAATGAAGACACTGAAGTGACCATGCAACGATTATTCAGTCAGTATACCGATGTAATGAAAATGACGATGAATGACAAACTGACCGAAAGTGTTGATAAAGCGGTCGAACTTATTAAAAAATCAAGAAAGATCGTTTTCTTTGCGGTCGGCGGCTCATCCAATATGTGCGAGTATTTCGCAACTCATCTGATCCGCTATAATTTGATGGTCAATCACAGTTATGACGTTCATACTTCGCTATACTTGATCACGCAATGCACCGAAAAAGATTTGGCCATCATCATATCCGAATCCGGGGAAACGGATGAAATCAGAATGGCTGTCAGTGCCTGTAAGCAACTGGGTGTCCCGATTTTGGGCATCACAGACAGAAGAGAAAATATGTTGTCCGAGGCATCCGTAGTAACGATTAACACAGTCATATACAGCACCAATGAAAGATTTAATGTGTTGCGGCTGAGGATATCGCAAATGTTTGTCATCGATCTTGTCGTTTTGGCTTTGTATAAGAGTGATTTGGAGCGTTATACAAAACACATCAATGTTTCTGATTTTAACTTGTTAAGACAATACAACCGGTCACGCGGCTGGCATGAAAAGGTTAATTCTGAATGAGTCAATGAGTTTTGAATTTCTGACATTTGTTGTATAATAAATACAGGATTAGTGGCGTCATTGAATTTATCCGATAAAAGATATCCATAGTATCCTCGTTTAAATTGTGCAACAGCGACGCCTTGAATCCAACCCATCCTCGGGATGGGTTTTTTTGTGACTCAAATCACAATATTAAAAATACTTTCATTTGTAACCGCTCTCAAAAATCAAATGCGTTACAGTAAATCGTGATATCTGATACACTGAAATTGTTTAGGAGGAACAATTATGCAAGCGTGGCAAAAATTTAATGAAGGCATCTGGAAAGATTTGATCGATGTCGAGAATTTTATAGAATCCAATGTTACATCCTATGA
>PGZW01000072.1 GCA_002841515.1 Firmicutes bacterium HGW-Firmicutes-19
ATAGGAAAAATCAGGCAACAATCTGTCAAAGGAGAAATATGCAAGATTATTTCCTAGTAATTGTTCTTGGGTACTTGTTGGGGAACTTTCAGACATCCTTTATCTTAGGGAAGCTGATAAAAAAGGTCGATATTCGCACCTTGGGCAGAGGCAATGCCGGAGCATCCAATGCCGTTGAATCACTTGGCTGGAAATTTGGTATTGTTGTAGCTTTTTTAGATGCTTTTAAAGGGTTATTGGCTATATTGCTCGTCCGGTATTTCTTCAATGTAACATTGGATACACAAGGGGCTCCCCTTCTTTATTTAGCCGGATACAGTGCCGTACTTGGACACATCTTTCCATTCTTTATGAACTTCAAAGGCGGGAAAGGTACCGCAACGCTGGTTGGGATGATGATTGGCTTGAACCCTTGGTTTGGCATGATCGGTATTGCTCTTATCGTTGCTATCACCTATGTGACAGATTTTGTTGCCATCGGTACGGTCGGGTTGCTCGTTTGGATGATTGCCGGAACGGTTTATTTCAATATAGGGCTTTATCCACTTATATTAACTATATTGGGAATGTTGCTCAGTGTTTACCTGCATCTGCCAAACTTTCAAAGAATCAAAGACAAAAATGAAGGGCGCTTATCCTTGGTGCTAAAAAGAAAAAAAGTCGTTTGACTTTTTTTATCGCCTTGTTGCCCATAAACTGTACCCAAGGGGCAGTTTCCCCTCGAAATGCCTGCAGTACATCAATCCGCGATCATCCTTGGTATCGCCACCCATGCCCTCATCACATCGATCAAATTCAATAAATTTAGTAATAAACAGTTGTGCATCAGCGAGCGCATTTATGATATCACTGATCTTATGACTTCGAAAATAATTCAATGCTTCCTTCGCTTCTGAGGCATAACCACCAATAGATAAATCCACTTCCAGTTCAGTGTTGAAATACGGGTACTTAACACTTAAGATGCCGTCTTTGATCAGCTGTTCATCAAAAACCAGATAAAATGGATGCCCATCATGAACAAACAGTTTTCCCTGAGGTTTCAGAAATTTATAAATATTACTCGCCCATTTAGACAAATCGAACAACCAACCCAAGACACCGTCAAAAGTTATGACTAAGTCAAACGAGTCATTTAAAATCTCATCGAGGGTGTGTACATCACTGCAAATAAAATCAATATCAACATGATTGGCTTTTGCCAGTTCTATTGCGAAATTAATGTTGTCCAAAACAAAGTCTACGGCCGTGACTTTAGCACCCAGTTTTGCCAATAATACTGAATCCGCACCCGTGTTGCACTGAAGATGCAATACCTTACGACCGCTTAAATCACCCAATTGTTCCTCGACCAACGGGTTGAGTTTTTTTCTTCCATCCGAAAGTTCTTTTAGAAACCGGTTAAAATGGTCTTGGGATAGTTTCCCCCACGCCAACTTGTTTATTTCTGTTTCCTTCATTATGTTAATCACCTCAAAAATATTATAACCGAAATATGATTGGGTCTTGATGTAATTTTAATCAAGTGATAATGTATATCTATAAAGGTGAGCTACTATGAAAGTTAAATCTGAAGTCGACCTCTGGTTTCAATTAATCGTTGGATCCACTATTATCTTGATGATATCAGCCAGTTTTTTAATACCAGAAAATGAACGTTGGGTAATGTTCATTATAACCATACCATCAGCACTATTTCTGTTATCGTTGTTATTCAATACCTGGTACATACTAGAAGAGGACCATCTGATTTGTGTCAGCGGTCCCTTTAGAGAAAAGATTTACTACGATAAAATAAAGGAAGTAAAACTGACTGAAAACATGCTTTCTTCCATGGCATTGTCCCGAAGACGCATTGAAATCCGCCAACATAATAAGAATTACTTTGTGGGAACGACCATGATTTCTCCTCAGAATCGCGAAGATTTCTATGTAGCGCTAAGACGTAAATGCAAAAACCTGCTAAAATGACCCAAACGGGTCATTTTTTTTGTTAGATGGATTCTATAACTTTGCGACCATCAGACTAAAAACGACATTTGCCACCCGTTCCAAACCATCCAAAACATCCTCCAACCGTATATATATTTCCTTTCGACGCACGATTTCAATCGCATCGAGACCATTGGTAAACAAATTGCGCATACCCATCTGATAAACCCTGTCGGCATCTTCTTCAAGTGAATTAATTTCACTGATTAACGACTTCATCTGTTCAAACGGCAGTTTTTTAATGTTTTTCAAATGTTTCATCAGTTCACACTGCTTCTGACAAGTAATGACCATGATATCGATAAACCGATCGATATACATGTCAGATTTATGAATATCAAGCATGTAACAATGAGCCGCCACATCATCAATATAATCCGTGACATCCTCGATACCTTTCAAGATATCCAATAAATCCGACTGGTCGATGGGCGTAATGAAAGCATCATTAACGATCTGCAGCGAGTCGTGCACATGACGATCACCTTCATGCTCAATATCCCGGATTTTGACAAGTTCATGCTCATTGATCTTTTCATCTTCAAAAGCATGCTTCAATGCCAGTGCAGCACGCAATGAAATCTCAGCACCTTTGACACACATGTCAAAATAATCGACATCGCTCTTAATAATAATTCCCATGATTTTGCTTAATAGTGAGTTTCCCATATTACCCCTCCTATATCAAACTGCGAAAAACGATCGCAAATATGTACGCCAAAATCATACACGCCGGAAATGTTAAGATCCAAGCAGTAAACATTTCCTTCGCGATATCCCAATTGACCTTATGAAGTCCTTCAGCTGCACCTGCACCCATCATCGCTGTTCCTTTGGTGTTGGTCGTACTTAACGGAATTCCGAAAAGCGTTGCTACCAACATACTACCCGAAGCCGCAAGTTCCGCCGCAAATCCCTGATATTTCTGCAAAGAAACCATATCCATACCCATGGTTTTGATGATCCGATATCCCCCGATGGAAGTTCCGATTGCCATCAGTATAGAGGCAATGAGCATGACCCACACCGGAATGACCATCACTCCTTGATAATTCGGTAAAATACCTCCAACAACCAACGCAAGCACCATGATTCCCATAAACTTCTGACCGTCCTGCGCACCATGACTAAAGGCCATCAAGGAAGCACTGGCAATCTGACCAATCGAGAAAAACCGGTTAGCCGACCGTCGCTTCATATTTCGAAAACTGTGCTTGATGATTTTTGTAAAAACAAGCGATAAGGTAAAGCCAATAACCGAAGATATAAACAATCCAATCAACACTTTATACACAGAATCCATATTAAACGCAGAAAAGCCGCTCAGTGACATCCCGGCACCCATTAATCCGGCAATCAATGCATGACTCTCACTGGTTGGAATCCCAAACCGCCAAGCACCGACAGCCCAAAGCACGATCGAAAGCTGCGCTGCAGCCAATGTCACAAGAGCATCCGAACCACTGCCAATCGAAACGATACTTGCTGTGGTCGTCGCAACCGCCGTCCCCATTAGAAACACGCCGAAAAAATTCATGACAGCACCTAAAAGAATGGCTGCCCGCGGATGTAACACACGCGTTGAAACGACCGTTGCAATCGCGTTCGGTGCATCGGTCCAACCATTCACGAAAATTGATGCGCATACCAGCAACAGTGTTACAGCCAAAATTATTGACATAAATCCCCCTGTGACCCGTTGACTATAGTATATACTTAAATTCATCGAATTGATAAACGATTAAGATACTTAAAACTTATTTTCAATATAATTACTAATCATATATTCAGGGATAAGCAGTTTGATAAAAGCATTCATCCTCTCACCCATCGTTTTAACCAGAAATACCGCATCTTCTGCGGAAAGAGACTGAATGATCATTAGTTGCCTTAGATCCTCTTTGAAATGATCCGGAATCAATCCCATCCGTTCCAACGATTCCATCAACCGTTTTTCACCCGGATGATACATCCGATTTGCCGCAAACAGTACATCAAACATCAAAGAAACCAGTTCTGTCGTGCGATGTTGTACAGAAACGATATCCTGACGTTTGATGGCTTTGATCAATTGAAAGGACAATGAAGGCAACCGGTCATAAATCAGTGATGCATTGTACAAAATGATTTTTCTGCGCAACTCATCCGGAAAAATCTGAATCATATTTCGAACCCACTCAATATCAGATTTCCTATCCAAGAGTATTGTCGATCGCAATAAATTATAAATCATGCAAGTAGAGTAACCATATGTTACCTCTTGACGCAAGAATACTTTCTCATATTGCTCCTTGATGAAAGAATGCGGACGATAAATGATTTCCAATTCGATACCATCGATTAAAATCCCATCATCCTCCTCTTCCCAAAACTCATTGGCAAATTCAACGTACCTGAAAACATTACCCAAAACTTCTTTTCGTGATTGAAGGGATATCGGTTCATCACAGTAAACATAGAGATCGATATCCGACTGTTTGTCATGATGTCCGGTCGATCGAGAACCGCCCAGCATAATCAAACGAACCTGATCCAATTGTGCTAACTTTTCAACGATTTCATTTAACATATCGCATCCCTCTATTTTTGAATATTCGCCTCATTGGTATAACCCCGCGACTCCCAGTAACCCTTATAATCTTTATTATCAGACAGCTCGATTTTTGTTACCCATCGAGCCCATTTATAACCCAGTTTATCCTCAGCGACAACGATGAAAGGATATCCCATTTCCGCAGGAAGAACGATCTCATTTGCCTTATATGCAAGAATCAATTGTCTCTCTTTTACCAGTGCCCACGGCAACGACGTCGTATATCCGTCCGCAGCATGAAAGATCACGGTCACAGCACTACTTTTGGGTATAGCCTTCTCAATCAGTTCCACCAAAGATACACCTTCCCACAGAATCGTCGCATCCCATCCTTCAACGCAATGCAACGTAATCAACCGTTTATATGAGGTCATTTGTAAAACCTCAAGATAATTCATGGTTATCTCATTATTAACAAAACCGGTGATACGCAACGTATATGCATTGATGTCGACTTGTTGAACGCCTTTAATCGAATTATCACGCGGACCCACCGCAGGACTTAACAATTTGCCCTGATATTGTTGTATTTCACCGGATCTAAAACGTGCCAACGAAGCCGAGCTGTGACTGTCCGGGTCTTTATCGATGATGTTAGAACAAGCTGATAAAATAAACACATAAAGGATGGCTATAAGAAAGAATTTTCTCACATAGATCCCTCCACTCTAGATTCATTATATCAATAAAGCCTCGGATATTATATAAAAACCGATGCGTAGCACCGGTTACTCAAACCACAAAACCAATTCCTTTTTAACGTTCTCATCACTGTCAGAAGCATGGATCAGATTGCGTAACATACGATTTTCAGATCGTGCTTTACTAAGTGAATCCTCCCCAAACAGACCGCGAATCGTATCCGGGCGTGCAACAGCAGGATCTGTGGATCCGATCAAGTCCCTCACCCATGCAACGACATCACTTTTTTCACTGGCAATTTCTACGATATGTACGACTTCATTCACAAATTCACGCAGTACCGCTTGCCTGAAATCTTCACTGCCAATGCGCTCAATCACTTCCTGATAATGGCTTAGGATTTTTTCTTCATCTACCGTAACGAGATTCTCTCTGACGATGTGAAAATCTCTTTCCTTGAAATAACTCAATATTTCCTCTTTTAGCCCGCGCTTCAACGCATCAGGCTTCAGAATAATAAATGTCGATTCTTTCATGATCATCGCACGATTTTCGTTCCGCTCAAACCAGCGATTGCATCTTTTGCTTTTTCCAAAGCCGCAATGATTGCGGTGCCTTCCGGATTGTGCTCGATAAAATCGATCGCCGCTTGAACCTTAGGCAACATACTTCCCGGCGCAAAATGATTTTCCGCCATATATTGACGAGTTTGTGCAACCGTGATGACATCCAATGCCTTCTGATCCGGTTTGTTATAATTGATCATGACACGATCAACAGCCGTCAAAATGAACAAGTAATCAGCATGCAATATTTCCGCGATCTTTGCAGAAGCAAAGTCTTTATCGATAACCGCATCCACACCACGATAGCCATGCTCCGTTTTTACGACCGGGATACCCCCGCCACCCACTGTAATAACGACCACACCATCATTGACCAACGCTTTGACCACATTCTTCTCAACGACATCGACCGGTTTTGGACTTGCAACTACACGACGGTATCCACGGCCAGAGTCCTCAACCATGATATAACCTTTTGATTTTTCCATTTCATTGGCTTCTTCCAAGGTATGGAAACCGCCGATCGGCTTTGTCGGATGACTAAACCCCGGATCATTTTCATCCACGACTACCTGAGTAACGACAGTAACAACCTCCTTGACGATTCCCCGAGAGTTCATTTCTTCGCGGATGGCATTTTGCAAATGATAGCCGATATACCCCTGACTCATTGCACCACACTCCGCAAATGGCATTATGGGTGTATTGGCTTTTTGATTTGAAACTTCCATAGCCAAATTGATCATTCCGACCTGCGGTCCGTTTCCATGAGCGATTACGAGCTGATGACCTTCCTCGATCAAATCAACCAACGGCTTTGCGGTGTTTTTAACTAATGACAACTGCTCTTGCGGCGAATTCCCTAAAGCATTGCCACCTAACGCGATTACGATTTTCATTTTTCTCCTCACAACTTTCTATTAAGCGCTTTCATTTTCTCATGCTCGCCATGAATCGACAATGTTCACAGCATATAAAAATTTACGTGGATGATTATGCAATATGCACATTATTAATTCTTGATAAACCATTAATTACTGAATTTTTGTTATCTTAGCACAAAAAAAGGCCTCGCGGCCTTTAGTAAATCACATTGACATCATCCATTTCAACCTTATCTGAAGGTTGAAATGATCGATAGAGCATAAACAGAAATGCCATATGCACCACGGAAGCAACAGCTGTCACTGCGCTGTTTAAAATCGTAGGCAACAGTGGGATAAAGGTAAAGAAGCCAACTACGCCACCAAGGATGCCCTCAACCACGGCAATCAACAAAGCGATTCCCAGCAATGTCCAGAAGCAGCGCTTAGCAATCGAAAACGACTTTTTCAAGGCCGCCCAAACACCCAAATCGTCCAGTACCATGCCCCCGAACCAAAACGACAAGAAGAATGCGACAGCCACAGAAACAATGATCCATAAAATCAGTCCCAGGAAAAATACAAGTATTCCTGATTCGCCCATCGCCGCAAGTATTGAAAGCATAATCATGAAGTACACAATCAGAGCGACAATAAATACAACGAAAAACAAAATCGTAGCTAAGAAGTATCTTAAGTATTTACCGATGTTTGAACCCAAAGCTAAAGCAAAATCATTGATAGAAACACTTCCTTTGTTTAATCCCAGTTTAAGTAGACCTGCGGTCATCGGAATCGCCATAAAGCTGAGAATCGTCGAAATTGCACCGCTGCTCGCAGAATTTCCAATCCCGGCAGCTCTGAGTGCCTCAAAGAGTGCATCAGGATTATTTAGAAAATAATCAGGATACTGTTGAAAATCACTCAATATCACCTGTAAATCAGCCGCCGTCGGTGTTGAACCCATGACTAATAAAGCCGGAACCAATGTAGCAATAAATACGGGAATCACGATCAAGTAGTTTTTTGTCACGAATTTAAACGCATCTTCAAAATATTTCATAAGAATCCCTCTTGTCTGTTTGCCCTCAGACAAGCTCCCCTTTCGATACCTTTAGTCTATCAAATATAACCGTGATTCTCAAGAGAATTCCAAATCAGCAAAGACATATCGTGTAAATAATCAGTATCGTCTCCCTGGTTTATTAACAAAAAACATCATTGTTATGAAACATCAATAATGCTATAATTTGTTCAATCGTCTGAAGGTTGGTGGTAATGTGCTCACTATTTTGCAGTTAAGTATTTACTCCGTTTTTATATTGGTTTTTATTCTTGTAAGTCTAAAGCGAGAGTATCATTCAAAGGACATTAAAATCAGAGTTTTTAGATATATGATCATACTGGTATCGCTATGTCTGCTTATGGACATTCTTTTTATTAGTCTGGAACAAACATCATATTTCTTTACCCGTCCGATTTTGGTTTACGGCAATGCCATTCAATATGCACTGACTTGTTTGACTGTTTTTCTGTGGTACTTATATAATGAGCAATTTATCTTCAATGACCTTTCTCATTTTAAAAAATGGATGAAGTTTACATCAATACCTTTGATCATCAACTTGTCACTGTCTCTTTTGAGTCCTTGGTTTGGTTTCTTCTTCACGATCACTTCGGACAATGTTTATGTTCGGGGCAATTTATTTTTGATTTCAGCGATAACTACCTACTTCTATGCCGTTTTAACAGCTTTTCTGATTCATATCCATCGCAATAAAATGAGACGAACTGATTATTTGCCATTAATGTTTTTCATCTTGCCACCTGCTTTTGGCGGTATCCTGCAAATGCTGAATTATGGTATATTGCTCATCGGACCATCTCTGACTTTTTCCTTCTTGGTTGCATTTGTATATATTCAATCAAAAAACATGGAACTGGACTTTTTGACCGGATTATATACCCGAAAGGAACTTGAAAACTATACGGATATATTGAGTAAACAGAAAAACATCAAAAAGTACTTGGGTGGAATGATGATTGATATTGATGACTTCAAGAAAATCAATGATGTTCATGGTCATGATGTTGGCGACAAAGTATTAAGAGAAGTTTCGGATGTCTTCAAGAGAAGTTTCAGAAATTCGGATTTTGTCTCACGCATCGGGGGAGATGAATTTGTTGCAGTATGTGAGGTTCAATCACTCAAAGACCTGGAAATCATTGTCCAACGGATCAGAGGACACCTCGATACGATCAATTCATTATCCCACTATCCATTCGATATCCGCTTAAGCATCGGTTATGATCTTTGGGACACCAAAAGCTTTTCAAAAGATGAGTTTATGATTCATATCGACAAAAAAATGTATTTTGAAAAAGACGCAAAGAAATTGATTCTATCCTAAGAAAAAAGGCACGATGTGCCTTTTGTTATGCCTTGATTGCTTTGATGAACCAAAGGTTCTTCTGGTATCCTGCCACAAATCCTTCAAAAGCAGCGACTACGACAAAGTCATTGGCTTCATCTGCTTCATTACGGATTTCCGTAGCTAATTCCATCATCAGCTTGAAATCACCTTCAACGATATCTAGTACTTCCTTAACTGAAAAGTCTTGAGATGCCAGTTCTTTGACAGTCGCATTTTTCAAGTAGTCTTCCAACTTGACCAACGGACTCAATCCGCGCATTTTCAGTAATTCAGCAACTTCATCATACTGTTCAAAGAAAGTGTCATATGCCGATTCAGTGAATTCGTGAATTTGAACGAATTGCTTTCCTACGACATTCCAATGCAAGTTGTGAAACTTTGCGTTAAGAACAGCCAGATTTGATAAATAAACATTTAGTTTTTCCATATTTTTATCTCCTTATTGATAATTACTACTGTTAAAGTATAACATAAGATTTTGATTCTGCCAACTCTATTGACTGGTTGAAGAACGATATTCTGTCAGCAGATATCCTTTTGATTCTAAATCCATCAGCATCTGCTTAACGAATTCATCCTTACCTTCCATGTAGTCAAGAATCTCCTCCGGAAATTGTTCTGCCAGATTTTTTTTGAGTTCGCCATATGCATCCCTTACTTTCGGATGATCTGTCAAATATGCTTTCAACGAAAGATGACGTAACAACTCCAAAGAGTCCTTTTGGCAACAATACAAATGATAGGCCATAAATTCATCTTCAAACAATCGCTTAAATACCTCCCTTCCTTGAATGCCCTGATCGCCCCGATGAGCGAACCCAACGCTTTCAAGAATCCTTTTCACCGAATCAAAATCTGAGTGATTCTCAATGACAAGGTCAATATCCAAAATAGGCTTCGCGGCACATCCGACAACCGATGTCGAACCTACATGCTCAATGGCTATCACCGTATCTTTCAATAATCCAAAAAGAGCATGTTTCACCTTTACAAACTCAACCTGCCAATTCGGATCATAATCTACACAAGTGACCCTTCCTTTAAGTTTACTATCCATTTTGATATTTATACCTATATTTAATGACCTTCTAAACTCATTATACACCTCGTTGTACCGAAAATTTGTGTAATATTCTTTACATTTCTTACATTAATTAAGAAATATTTACATTTCCACTGTACAAATTTTACATTATGAGTTATATTATAAAAAACGAAGATAAGGATATGCATCCTTGAGTTATCCGAAGCAGCGAGTTGGGAGCGGTGAAAGGCCAACACGGAACCTCTTTTGATGTAACCCCTTGGAGTTGCTTTTTCGAAACGATAGTAGAGAAAGCCGGTACGGACCGTTACTTCTGAAAGGTTTGATAGAACCGGATAAAGTGACCTTAACAGGTAATTTGGGTGGTACCGCGGAGCAACAGCCTTCGTCCCTTGCAGGATGAGGCTGTTTTTT
>PGZW01000073.1 GCA_002841515.1 Firmicutes bacterium HGW-Firmicutes-19
GAAGAAAGCGAGATGCACGATAAACCCTTTCTTATCCAACGGTGATTCAATGGCTGCGGTCAAATGGATCAAACTGGTTTCCGATATGTTTGACAATCGCAAAATCAAACAGATCCGAAAAATGCCGGAGTGCGATGCGATCATCGTCATCTGGTTACAAATCTTATGTTTAGCTGGTCATACCAATGACAACGGTCTGGTCTACTTTTCCAAAGACATCCCATATACCGATGAAATGTTGTCAACAGAGTTTGATCGACCGGTCGCGACCATCCGTTTGGCCTTAAGCATCCTGGTACGCTTCGGGATGATAGAAATTGTCAATGATATCCTGATGGTCTCCAACTGGGAGAAGTACCAAAGTCAAACACGACTGGAATCCATCCGGGATTACAACCGAGAAAAGAAACAAGTCTCAAGAGCGAAACAGAAACTCTTGCTTGAAGATATGTCAATGACATGTCAATCATGTCCAGACACAGATATAGAATTAGATATAGAAGAAGATAAAGAGAAAGATAAAGAAAAAAGACAAAAGAAAAAAGACGATGATGTTTTTGAAACCTTTGCTCAGGGAAATGTTGATTTACTTTTAGCGTTACGTGATTATGAAGCGATGCGTAAGTCCATGAAGAACAAACAATTGACCCCTCGAGCCAAGGAACTGCTATGTACCCAGTTGCGTAAGCTTCAGGAAGAAGGGGAAGACCTGGTCGCCTGCATTCATCAAAGCATCGTCAGTAATTGGTTTAGTGTCTATCCACTCAAAAAAGGAGATCATCATGCGCAAAGTGGAAGAAATGATAACGACGACTGTTGGAACGTTGATACGACCCTCCAACTATAACCTCAACCAATGTACCCTGTATAACCAAATCGAAGGAACCCTCGAAGGAAACGATTGTCGCACCTGCAAGAACAAAGGGTACATCTTGGTGGAAGTCGGGGAGTATACCGCCTTACAAGCATGTGAGTGTCATGCTTCTCGATTGAGTCGTTCCTTGATCCACAAAAGTGGGTTAAGCAAGATGGTTCACGAATACACCTTGGACAGTTACTTGGTCAAAGAACAATGGCAACACTACATTAAAAACAAAGCCCTGGAGTTTATGATTCATCACGATCGCTGTTGGTTTTACATCGGTGGACAAGTAGGGGTAGGAAAGACGCATATATGCACCGCCATCGTCAACAAGCTGATGGAACAAGGACATCCGGCAAGGTATATGTTATGGCGGGATGAGATCGTTAAACTCAAAGCAATCACAATGGAAAGTGCTGACTATCAACAAGCCATCATGGCATGGAAAGAAATCAAGGTGCTCTACATCGATGACCTTTTCAAAAGTGAGAAGGGTAAACCACCGACCCAGGCAGACATTCAGATTGCCTTTGAGATCATCAACTACCGCTACAACAACAAAGAGCTGATTACCCTCTTTAGCTCTGAGAAACTGGTCAATGAAATGCTCGACATCGATGAAGCCATCGGCTCCAGGATCGTGCAGATGGCCAAGTATTATATCATCGAAATTCACCCGGACAAACGCAAGAACATGCGACTGAAATGAGGAAACACCTATGAACAAATATCGCAAAGATGTGGAATACTATCTTTACAACCGCAACAACATTAAGACCAGCTTGGATAAAGAAGAAAAGGCCTGGTCCACCATCATTGAAACCGTCTATAGTCGTTATGAGCAATCGGAGTTAGGCAAACTGTTATCGATGAAGTATGACGAAAAGATGGCCGAGCAGGAAATCTTCGAGAAGCTGCACATTGAGAAAACGACCTTCTATGTCTGGCGGAATCGATTGATTAATGAGATCACGTTGCAAGCAGCCTACATGCAACTGATCAAACCGTTTTAGGTGCAATGATGCAATTTCAAAAAATCAATCTAGACCAACTCATCTATGCCAATTACAATCCCCGCAAGTCCCTTCAACCGGGAGACTCAGAGTTTGAGAAGATCAGTCGTAGCATCCGGGATTTTGGTTACGTCGATCCGATCATCGTAAACAAAGACTACACGATCATCGGGGGACACCAACGTGCCACCGTCCTTAAGGCCCTGGGATACACCGAAGTCGATGTCGTTATCGTTGAGGTCGATAAGGTCAAGGAGAAGGCTTTAAACATCGCTTTAAACAAGATCAGCGGTGAATGGCAGATGGACAAGCTGAAAGAGTTACTTCTCGAACTCGAGCAACAAATCGACTTGGGTATGACCGGCTTTGATGATGAAGAGTTCAAAGAACTGCTCGCTTCAATGGATGTTCTTCAAGCGGTGGATGATGACTTCGATGTGGAAGCAGCTTTGGAAGAAATCATTGAACCGGTGTCCAAACGTGGGGATGTCTATATCCTGGGTCCGCATCGGTTGATGTGTGGAGATAGTACCGAGTGGGAGGATGTCGAGAAACTGATGAATGGGAGGATTGCGGATCTCATCGTTACCGATCCTCCCTATAACGTCAATTACGAGAATAAAATCGACTATCACAAAATGTTTAAAAATGACACACGCAAAAACAACGCGATTATGAACGATCACATGGACAGTGACAAGTTCTTCGACTTCTTACTAGCCATGTATATCCTCGCCAACAAGGTCATCAAACCCGGTGGAGTGATGTATGTCTTTCACAGTGACGTAGAGCGAGTGAGCTTTCAATTAGCGATGGCCGCAGCTGGATTCAAGTTCTCAGAGAATCTGATCTGGGTCAAGAACTCCTTCAACCTGAGTCGCAACGATTATCACTGGAAACATGAACCGATCCTGTATGGTTGGAAGGAAGGTGCAGGACACTACTTCGTGGATGACCGAACCCAATCCACCATCTTCGATGAATCTGTCAACATTGAGAAACTCAAAAAAGAAGAACTCATCACTATGCTTCAGGACATCATAAGCCAAATCAAAACAACGATCATCTATGACAACAAGCCTTTACGCAGTGATATCCACCCAACCATGAAGCCGATTCCCCTAGTCGGCAAGCTCATCAAAAACAGCAGCAAAGCCCGAGAGCTGCTCTATGAGCCTTTTGGGGGAAGTGGATCAACGATGATAGCGGCTGATCAGTTGGACCGGGTGTGCTACTGTATGGAGCTCGATCCAAAGTATGTGGATGTGATCGTCAAGAGATGGGAAGAACATTCGGGAAAGAGTTCTGAATTACTGTAAAACTTAAAATGAAATAAAGGCCAAAGTAATTATTGGCCTTTTATATCGGAAAATTAATGTTAAACGAAATCTATTTCTACAGTTTAACTAGATTCACGATATGTGATAAAATTGAAATAACAAATTGAAGAAATTGGAGAGAACACATGGAAGATAAAGCAAATGATATTGATATCAGCTCAGCAAAAAAACTTTTTAACGAACCCTTTGGCGAGTCGGCTTTTATTAACTATTCAGACGAGAGATTCAGGTTTAGAGATAGTAAAGTTGATGTTTATTTTAAAGACGTAACCAGTTTTACGTTTAAAGAAATTGTTCTTATTGATAAAGCAGAAAAATATGCAATCATAACTTTTTTTGTAATTGGTACCCTACTAGGTGCATATAATGCTTCAAATGCAACTTGGGGTGAGGAAGCACTTGAGTTTTTTGCAACCTTCTTTATTAGTGGAGGTATTTGGGGAGGGTTAGTATATGCCATAACTAAATACTTACAAAATAGCAAAAAGATTATCCAGGATGAGAATATGATTTTTGAAGTTGCTTCACCAAATAAAAAATTCAAGATGCAAGTAACTAAACAAGATGGAGATAGGTTATCAAAGCTGTTTCAACATGCTGGGATTAGCATCTATTCGAGTAAAGAATTGGTTTCAGAAGGACAAGTCGAACCGGTACAATCAAAAGTTTCTTCTACGCTGTCATCTGAAAAGTATGATGAACTTGTAAGACTAAAGTCGTTATTGGATCTTAAAATAATCTCAGAAGATGAGTTCAAATCTATGAAGGAAGATTTACTTGGTAAAAAATAGTTGACTTTGTAAGCTTAAAAGTGACTCTGGATAACCAATGTTACATAAATTATTAAGGCCAAAAAACTCAAAAAGTATTGGCCTTTTTAAATGAGTAAAAAATGGGCTTTGCAAGTACGGATTTTAGCGCTTTTCGGGGTGAAATATAATATTAAGGTTATCTTCCATTGAGAACAGATGAATTATATGGGTTTCAGAGGAATATTGACCTTACTCATGTTTTAAATATAATAAAACTTAAGGATGGGGGAGGTAAAATCAGATTTAGGGTTCGCATCTAAATCTATTGACATAGTAATCAGTATATTATATTATTTCCTCAATAGGACGAACGTCCGAATTAAAAGGAGTGAGAGATGAATCAAAATTTTGACACGATAAGTCAGAAAGAACGTATTTTAATGGCTGCATATGATTACATTTCTTGTGAAGGGTATGCCAATGCTTCTTTACGTGAAATTGCGTCAAATGCAGGAGTAGTACTGAGCCAATTAAATTATTATTTTAAAAACAAAGAAGGATTACTAATCGAAGTCATCCAGATCATGATAGATAAATATTTACTCGAAGTTGAAGAAAGACTCAAACAAGGGATAAATGCTAGAGAGCGAGTGTCAAACTTCATCAAGTATTTTCAAGAAACGTTAAACGAGAATCCAAAGCTTTTCCGGTTGTTATATGATTTTTCAAGCATGGCGCTTTGGTCAGATGTTTTTGGAAAACAGCTGAGCAATCTATTTGAAAAATTATCGATTTTAGTCGAGGAATATATTTTTATAGATACTCTCGAGAATAGTTTTCTCAAAAATCAATCTTCAAACGCAATCGCTCGAATTCTATTTGGGACTATGTTCGGTACAGCGATCCAAGTTCTATTAGATTCGAAAGAGAAGAGACTGCCAGAATCACTTTCAGCAATCGAAACGCTATTCTAGTGATTTTTTAAAAGAAATTGGAAAATAGCCAAGAAATAATCGAATCGCTCAATGACGATTCGACTTTGCATAAACTAAAAGGAGGTTTCAAATGAATTAAGTCATTATTACGGATTCAAATTGTGAGTTATCAAGTGAATATCTGTCAGATATTCCGATTATCACACTTCCATTTTCGTTCCGTTTAGGTGGAAACGATTATCATGATAAATTTTAGTAGGAACTAAGTTGTCGTGGTTTTTATCAACAATTGTGAGATGGGAAATGTCGACAACATCTCAAAGTACACGCTTTGTATTTGAAGAAAACTCCAATCACAATCTTTGATACAAAGAGCGCCGGTAGGTCCAGAACCATAACAATTTTTATTCATCATGCTGATTGTATCGATGAAGCTGAATATTTGAGTATTTTATTGCTTATAGTATTCAATGTTTAGAGAGTGATTATTAATAACATGGGAGCGATAATCAGATCTAATACGGGTCCAGGATCAATCGCGACTTCATTTTTTTGGAAAACAGGTGACGTGAGTAAATCACATTAACCGAAAGGAGAATCATGAAAAAAATTTGTATTGTGACCGATACTGCGAGTGGATTAACTTCTAGTGAGGCAAAAGTAAATAATATTGTGTTGGTTCCGTTGTCAGTGTTAGTGAATGGAAAGGAATACCAAGATTATTTTGAGTTAAATTATAATCAACTAAATGAACTTCTTCGAGAGAAATCGGATATAAAGACTGCGCAACCTAATCTTGGATTACTCAACGATGTAATGCTTAACTTAAAATCACAGGACTATGATGATATTTTGGTATTTACGATCTCAAGTAAATTGTCAGGAACCTACCAAGCCTTTATTTTGGCAGCATCACAGAATCAAATGACAAATGTAAGTGTCGTAGATACTGGGACTTTAGTTGGATCGCAACGCTATGTTTCCCTCTGTGCTTCTGAAATGGTTAGAGCAGGAAAATCTAAGGAGGAAATTTTATATAGTGTTAACCGAGTTTTACATGATACAGTTACTTATTTATTACCAGAAAATCTGGATCAACTAAAACGTGGAGGTAGAATATCAAGTCGCGCGGCAGCATTAAGTAGTATGCTGAAAATCAAAATTGGTCTAGTTTTGGAAAACTACGGGAATGCATTTGAAAAATTTGCGACGACAAGAACAGATGAAAAACTATTTCAAACAATATTTGAAAGCATGAAAAAAGAAGGATTCAATGTTGATACACACAAAGTCTTTATTTTGCATGCTGAAGGAATTTCGCAGATGAACAAGTTAACTTCGTCATTTAACAAAGCATTTCCCCACGCGGATTATGAAATTTTTGACCTGCCTTCCGTGATAGCTGCACATGCCGGGTTAAACACCTGCGCAATTCAGTTTATTTTGAAGATATAAGTGTTGTCTTTATGTCCTATTTTTTAACAGATAAATAAATGAGTTAAACGTCTTATCATCGATGAAATACAAGGTTTAACCGAGTTCATCCGATTACACATTTGAGAAATAGATGAACAGTCGGTATCATTTTTGGTTTGAAAATATTTAAAAGTACAAATAAGATTTTATAGGATTTTTTAACTATGAATAAATTGAGATATATTCAAGGAGAATCGAAATGTTAGAACTACAAAAAGTCACAAAAAGTTATACTGCTGGTGATTTCACTCAAGTTGCACTCGACGGAATTAATCTGAGTTTTAGACAAAATGAATTCGTCGCAATTTTCGGGCAAAGTGGATCAGGAAAAACAACCTGTCTAAATATAATTGGAGGTTTAGATCACTACGATAGCGGGGATCTCATAGTCAACGGGAAATCGACTAAGAAATTCAAAGATTTAGATTGGGATGCCTATCGAAACAATAGTGTTGGGTTCATTTTTCAAAGCTACAATCTAATCTCTCATCTAAGTATTATTGATAACGTTGAACTTGGAATGACACTAAGTGGTGTTTCTGCAGCCGAAAAACATCGAAAAGCCAGGGTAGTTTTGGAAAAAGTTGGATTGAAATTTCATATCCACAAAAAACCAAATCAATTGTCTGGAGGTCAAATGCAACGGGTCGCGATTGCTCGGGCACTAGCAAATGATCCAGATATAATACTTGCGGATGAACCTACAGGAGCGCTTGACTCAACCACAAGTCTTCAAATTATGGATTTAATCAAAGAAATTGCAAACGAAAAATTAGTTATCATGGTGACTCATAATTCAGAGTTATCGCATCGGTATGCAGATCGGATAATCGAATTTAAAGATGGCAAAGTCGTATCCGACACGAATCCTCTTGAGCAAACCGTCGAAAGTAGTACATACAAATTAAAAATGACTAGCATGAGCTTCTTTACTGCACTCAAATTATCTGGACGAAATATCGCGACAAAAAAATGGAGAACGACACTCACTGCTTTTGCATCTAGCATTGGTATAATTGGGATTGCGTTGATTCTCAGTTTATCTTCAGGATTTCAACGCCAAATTGATAATTTTCAAAATGACGCATTGTCCGAGTTTCCGATCATCATTTCACAAACTTCTGTTGACATCAATAAAAACACAATGGCTCAAATACGAGGGGATATCACATCGATCATCACGGCTAATAAAGAATATGCCGATTCCGATGAGGTATTTCTCTACGATCCAGCAGAGGAAACAATCACTCATACAAATGTATTCACACAAGATTTTCTGAATTATGTAGCAGAAACTGACCCCGAAATCTGCAATAGTATCGGATATACTCGTATTGTCGGAATGAATTTAGTCCGTAAAGTAAACGATGTTGTTCAACCTGTATCAATGGCCGTTGGAGTCAATATGGGAAGTTCTGATGGTAGTATGGATATTCGTTCAATGATGTCAAATTTCACGAGTATTAGTGATATTGGCTTAGCTTCGTATCCGACACCGCTCAAAGATAGTGAACCATCCTATTTAGAAAAAAATTATGATGTACTTTATGGTGCTTATCCAAAGGATGATAAAGGTCTTGTTCTTGTTGTTGATAATCAAAACCGAATTAATGCAAATGTTCTAAAAAAACTTGGATTTAATGTTGATAGTATCAAGATCATTAAATTCAATGAAATCGTGGGTACAGAATTAAAAGTTATTCTAAATAATGATTATTATATAAAAGGACAAAATGGTAATTACATGCCAAATTCAGATTATGAGGCGATGTATAACTCTAAAAATAACATTACGCTAAAGATTGAAGGAATTGTTAGGCTAAAGAAAGATATAACAATTAGCATTCTTGGAAATGGAATTGCATACAGTGATAGTCTTATTCAGCGAATTATAGATGATTCAAGCAGATCAGAGATCGTAAAGGCACAAAATTCTGTCGATTATAATATTATCACAATGGAACCGATAGACCCCATCGCTAAAAAGACGGTGGTGTCCTATTTAGGTGGTGATGCAACTCCCTATATTATTTATCTCTATCCTTCAACTTTTGAATACAAGGATGCAGTCTTGAGTTATCTTGATGCTTATAATATTAATAAAGAACAAAAGGATGTCATTATCTATTCCGATTTAGCAGAGCGAATTACAGGAATGACTGGTGGAATCATGGATGCAATTACGATTGTGCTTATTGCCTTCGCAGCGATTTCGTTGGTAGTATCATTAATCATGATTGGTATCATAACGTATATTTCCGTGCTTGAGAGAACAAAGGAAATTGGTGTACTTCGTGCATTAGGTGCAAGAAAGAAAGACATTACACATGTATTCAATGCAGAAACATTCATTATTGGGACTGTGTCTGGACTTCTCGGTATAGGAATTGCCTATTTATTAACTTTTCCAATTAATTGGTTCATTTTAGATACGACAAGCCTCGCAGATGTTGCTCAACTTCAACCGCTTCATGCTATCTTTCTTCTTTTGATTAGTGTTATTCTTACTCTGTTGGGTGGTTTGATCCCTGCACGTATGGCTGCAGAAAAGGATCCTGTTGAAGCACTGAGAACTGAATAATAATCATCTGAAAAGTATGATAATTACTGCATTTATTATTGATTTTATTCTAAACTTCGGTACTGACCGGAGTTTTTTTTTGTGCTAACTTATCACTATAGAGGTGTGTAATGGCCAAGAGTAAATGGGATCAAGTCAAATCGAAGTTACACCTTGTCGAAAAGTGGGCAAGAGATGGTTTGCGTGAAGATCAGATCTGTAAAAACCTTGGTATATCCGTCACTACCTTGGAAGTCTATAAGAAACAATACCCTGAAGTTGTTAAGGCTTTAAAAAAGGGGAAGGAAACCCTGATTACCGAATTAGAGAATGCTTTGATCAAGAAAGCTTTGGGATATGAATATGAAGAGAAGAAAGTCTATACCAAGACCGAGAATGGAAACTCAGTCACTTATACCGAAATCACAAAGAAACATCAGCCACCGGATACCGGAGCGTTGTTTGGTTTACTGAAGAATAAGGATCCTCAAAACTACTCGGACAATCCACAGATGTTGCAGCTGAAACGTCAGGAGTTAGAGCTGCGAGAACGATTAGCGAAAGCTGAGGAGTGGACATGAGCAGGGTTCAAACTTTATCAGACTTCTATAAGAGTCATGAATGGCGAAGGTTAAGACAATCGCTAATGATCCAGCGCAGCCATCCGGCCAAAGGATTGCTGTGTGAGCACTGTAAAGAAGTCATCCTTAAAGACATCGACTGTATTGCACACCATATTAAAGAACTAACACCTTCCAATGTCCATGATGCGACCATCGCATTGAACCCAGGCAATATCCTGTTGGTTCATCATCGATGTCACAATGCCATCCATGAACGATTCGGAACTGCATCTGCACAAAAAGTCTATATCGTCTATGGTCCACCATTATCCGGAAAGACCACGTTTGTACGAGCAAGCAAAGGACGCAAAGACATTGTCCTTGACCTTGATGAACTGTATCGTGCTATCACCTTGTTACCACCGTATGACAAGCCGTCGGAACTGGCCCTAAATATCTTCCAGCTAAGAGATGTCTTGCTGGATCAAATCAAAACAAGAACAGGCAAGTGGTCGCAAGCGTGGATCATCGGTGGCTATCCCAACTTCGTCGAGCGAGAACGACTCGCACAACAACTTGGAGCTGAGATCATCTACATCGAAGTACCTCAAGAAGAATGCGTCAAACGATTACTCCAAGACAGGGATAAACAGTACGTCCAACAGGACTGGCTGAATTATATCCACGATTGGTTCCTGAAGTTCACTCCGACTCCCCCCCGGTCTGAATTTCAGGAAACCGAATCGGGAACTGGAGAGGGGACATCGGATGCACGCAAACCGAAATTTTGAGAAATCCCCCGACATTTTGGAAGAAACGGTGAAGGAAAAACAGACTGAGGAAACTTCAGGAAAGGATGGACATGACTGAGCTAGAGAAACTGCAACAAATCTTCCAAAAAGTAGACCCCGACAAACAGAAGTTGGTAGAGAAACTGCTCTGTGATGCTGCCTTCCTATCCGAACAAAACGATGAACTTCGCAAGTCCATTACGCAAACCGGCATGGTCAAGTTTCATCCTACTAAC
>PGZW01000074.1 GCA_002841515.1 Firmicutes bacterium HGW-Firmicutes-19
ATGTTGTACATCAACGTTCTGGAAGCATTGGAATAGTCGGTAACGTGTGCTGCTCCGCCTGTTAATTTCCAAATCAACCAAGTGTCGATTGTTCCAAACAATAATTCGCCTTTTTCAGCTCTTTCGCGACTGCCTTCAACATGGTCCAAAATCCATCTGACTTTGGTTCCGGAGAAGTAAGCATCAACGACTAAACCGGTTTTGCTACGGAACAAATCAGCCTTGCCGGCAGCTTTGATTTCGTCGCAAATCGGAACTGTTTGACGTGATTGCCAAACGATAGCATTGTAAATCGGTAAACCAGTTTTCTTATCCCAAACAACCGTTGTTTCACGTTGGTTGGTGATACCGATACTGGCAATTTGTTCAGGTTTAATACCTGTGGTAATGAATACTTCAGATAAAACGGCCAATACGCTGGTCCAAATTTCAGTTGCATTGTGTTCAACCCAACCCGGTTTCGGGAAGATTTGTGTGAACTCTTTTTGAGCTACGCCAACGATGTTGGTCTTTTGATCGAAAATAATGGCACGGGAACTTGTTGTCCCCTGATCAATTGCCAATACGAATTTTTCCATAATTGTCCTCCTTTATTAGACTATTATAAGAAGAATGATAAGATTAATCCGCCTAATACACCGCCGACGATTGCAGCTAGAATATTAGGAACAGCTTTGCTGAATTTACCGCCGCTGACAGTAGAAGCAACGATTAAGCCGACACCGGCAGCAAGCCCCATGTCAACCCATGAACCACCGGATTGAGTGATCATGCCAACACCGTGGTTAATGGTCCAAGTTGTACCAACAACGAACAATGCAGCCATCCATCCACCGAATGTGCCAAAGTTTTCAACTAATTTACCCCAAAGGAGCCAAATCAAGAACGGGAACAAGAAACCGCCGAATACGGTTGCGACCATTGCAGGCAATGTTGGGAATGTCATTATGCTTTACCTCCTTTAGCCATATCAGCACTTACTTTAGCAGCTGCGAAGCCTCCTAAAGACGCTCCAAGAGCAACTAACAACATCGTAGGAACTGCTGCCATAAATGTAGCAACGCCGTCATACAAGAATACATCGCGGAAAATACCAACTAATGCAATACCTAACCCCATGTCAACAAACGTGGAGCCTTCTTCGTGGTGAATCAAACCAAGGAAATGGTTCATAAACCACATTGGTCCGATGATAGCAAATGCAGCCAACCATCCGCCGATAATGCCGAACGATTCAACTTGAACGAAAGGTCCCCAAACGGACATAACGATCATCCCAGCTATCATGTACCCAAGTACACCTCTGAAAAACTTCATATTCTTTCTTCCTTTCTTAGCTTTCGCCTATCTTGACCACGACGACCCCCAGAAACTACTCACTGCCATCATTGATCATTTTCAATGAGTGAAGTCTCTTTGCCCGGTTGCCGATCATGGTTCAATCCAAATTTAGACTCGGAAAATGATACTCCCAAAGAAATTCATTCCCGATGTTTCAAAAAACCCTACACTGTTAGTATAAATGAAAGCGCTTAACTTGGATTATTTACAATTCGACAATTTACATACATATGGTGTCGAAAAGGAATTATTTCACAAGTGATTTACTCTATTGCTTTGGATACTGCCAATTTTATTACTTGACTGCTATATGTTGCTCCACTAATCACATCAACTTCGATAGACTGTGTGCGTATAATCTCATTAATAATGGTTTCAGCTTTACTTCCCTGCCCGTTGATATGTTCTAAAATTTCTATAAATGTAATTTTGTGATCAATAACTGTAACTTTAACGGATACTGTAACCGGAAATACGCTGTATCTGCCTGTATAATCACCATCAGCTACATCGACTAACGAAAGCGGTTCAATTTCAATTCGATAGAGTTCTTGAAGATTGCGGTCTATAACAGAATACGCAACGTATCCTAAAATTACGAATATTGACACGATGCTCAATATGACTATAAAACCCTTCTTCATTGATTTTAAAGGCTCTTTATAAAATCATCGACTTTTTGGTCACGATCTTTATAAGACCAGTTTATTATCACGGTTTTATCAATAAGTGCACCCTTTTCTTTACACAGAGACACCATTTTATTTAGTGCAGAAGTTCCACCAGTCCACAAAAAAGGCAACTGTTTAGTAACAAAGCAGCTTACCGTTTTCCCTTTCAATGATTCAACTTGCTGAAGATATTTTACCATGGCCGGAGCTAACGAAAATGCCCGGACCGGAGAGCCGAAAATAACCCTGTCAAATGACGCAATTGATTCGATTTCACCCAACTGAATATCCGTCTTACTGGGTTGATCGTCGGCGACATCAACACGTATCAGATGTGCATCTTGATTCTTGTTTTGCAAATAACGGACGATTTTCTGTCCGATGGAAAAAGAATTTCCCGTATAGGAGTATATGACAACCGCAATTTTCATAGAGTCCTCCAAATGCTTATATGTTAAGATTACAACCTTTTGACTTACATTTCAAGGTTTATCTTCAAATGTGAGAGAAAATACACAAACAAGAAAAAACATGAAAAATCTTATGAAAATCAGCGAAAATAATGTATCAAAAATGATGTTTTTAAATGCTGATTTCTACTAATTTTAGCAATTCAACTAGAGAATTTTAACGACTTTTTCTCGGAATATCATACAACACGAACCATCTTTTTTCACTTATCAGTATTGGATATACTTTATTTGATCAAATCGTTGATTGACCTGAGAAAATATCTGAAATCTTGGCTTAACAGAAAAGAAATTACTTATATATCATTCCCTTTACATAAGCAGCGTTGCATGTGAAATATACGTTGATACGATCTAGAGTTGAACATTTTATTAATTATTACAATAAGTGATTGATTGTGAGTACTTAATTGCGTTTTTGTATATAAAAATGCCATTATTATATAGAAAACAAAGTAAACCTCTTTTCATTAATAGTATTCTATGTTAATATTTCAATACGAAGAACAACTATATGAAAAGGCAAACTATTCGAAAGAGTAGGACGCAAAGCTAAAGGGCCTTCCTATTCGGGGTGGTAGCCAGTTTCCAAGATGACGTTCTTTTTTCATTTTTTAATCTAGAAGCAGATTTGTAGGACATTTTACTGATAAAGGCAAACTATTTGAAAAAATAGGACGCAAAGCTAGAGGGCCTTCCCAAAAACGGATGGCAGCCAGTTTCCAAAGAGATTGTTCTTTTTCTTACTAAGAACCATCTCCCAAGAATACTGAACAATTTACTGATAACGGCAAACTGCTCGAAAGAGTAGGACGCAAAGCTAAAGGGCCTTCCCATTCGGGGTGGCAGCCAGTTTCCAAAGGAAGTGTTCTTTTTTTCAGAACACGGGAGGAATATCATGTTTAAGAAACTCATCGTCGTTTTAACTGCTTTGATCTTGGTTTCCGCCATAACGATCATCGTAGCTCAACCGAGAACTATAGCCAAAGAAAGCGAGCAAAGCAATCTTTTAGTTGTGCAGAACAATCGTGAAAACCAAGTCAAGCCTGAAACTGTCACTCCACAACTTTCATATCTACAATTATCTGCCAAAAAAGATCAACTAACCATCGGTGATACCATTCAGATGAATGTAAACACCAATATACCTTCATTGTTACCTGAAGATTTGGTTTTCAGTGTTGACAGTCTGATTGCTACCATAGATTCAGACGGATACTTATTTGCACTTACAGCCGGCGAAGTAACCGTAAAAGTTACCAGCGAATCCGCAAAACTTGAATCCACATTTAAGATTACGATTTCTGAGTTAGTTGAAGTTGAAGACCCGGATGAAGAAGCAAAACCAGTACAAACAACACCAACACCTGCTCCGACACCGACTCCTGCTCCGACACCAGCTCCTGCTCCGGCACCGACTCCTGCTCCGGCACCAGCTCCTGCTCCGGCACCAGCTCCTGCTCCGGCACCGACTCCTGCTCCAGCACCAGCTCCTGCTCCTGTTACTACAATTTCCGTAACAAGCGTCATCGTTAAAGCTTCTGTTAATTCTATCTTCATTAATAAAACAACAACACTGAGCGTAACTGTCAGCCCATCCAATGCTACTGACAAAACAGTTACATGGCAGTCTTCAAATGCTGATGTTGCAACTGTTTCTTCCAGTGGCGTCGTTACCGCAAAATCTGCCGGTGACGTTACGATCACCGTTACATCCAAAGATGGCGGTTTCAAAGACTCTGTTACACTGACTATCAAATCAGCCGTCTCTTCCTCTCCGGAATCCGATTGGAAACTGGAAGTCGCACGTCTTACCAATATCGAACGTGAAAAAGCCGGTAAAGCCATATTGAAATACAACAACTATATTGCTGCAGGCGCGCAAATCCGCTCTGAAGAGCTTCTTGTGTCATTCTCACATACACGTCCGGATGGCAGTAGATTCTTCACCGTATTCGATGATCCTGATTTCTCTTACAGATACATCGGCGAAAATTTGGCATTGGGTTATAAGAGCCCTGCGGAAGTCGTAGCGGCTTGGATGAAATCTGAAGGTCATCGCGCAAATCTGCTAAGTGACAATTATTCTGATATTGGCATAGGAATTACGAAGAGTGATTCCGGCCGTTATCACTGGGCACAAATATTTTACAAGGGGAAATAGAGCATTCGATCAACCGGGACCACCCGGTTTTTCTTTTTCCATTCTTTCAATTAACCACGTTCCATGTTATGCTTTTTCTGTAAAAAAAGGAGACCCTCTATGCTCACCATTGCATTTATCGGATTTGGCAATAGCGTCATTCGCTATCATTTGCCCTACATCCGCCATCGCAGTCACATTAAAATCAAAAGTGTGTACCGTCGGAAAGAAGATCGCAGCAGCCAACAGGAACTAACCCGTGAGAAGTTGTATCCCGATATTTTCTTTACCGAAAATCTCGATGATATATTATTGGATAAGGAAATTGATTGCGTGGTCATCAATACGCCCGATGCTACTCATGTTCATTATGCCAAACTCGCATTGAACGCAGATAAGCATGTGCTTGTTGAAAAGCCATTTGCACCCACCGAAAAAGAGGCCAAGGAAGTATTCGATCTGGCAAAGGATAAAGGACTCATATGTTATGTTAATCATAATCGCCGCTACGATGCAGATTTTTTGACGCTTAGAAAAGTATTGGAAAGTGGAAAACTCGGAGATATCATCGAAATCGAATCTCATTATGATTACTATAAACCCTATGACTATCAAAATAACGGTCCAAGAGAAAAAGGCTGGTTCATTTACAGTTTAGGTGTACATAATTTTGATCAGATCATCTCTCACTTCGGAGTCCCGCAACGCGTGGTCTATGATGTGCGCAGCTTTACAGCGGATGGTGCGGAAGATTACTTTGACTTGCAGTTCTGCTATGGAAACATGAAAGTCTCCATTGCATCGAGTTTGTATGTCTCTATCGACTATCCCCGTTTCTTAGTGCACGGTACCAAAGGTTCTTTTGCTAAGCAGTCTCAAGGTCATTTATCTGCCATAAAAGCCCCTGAACCAATCCATGCCAGTTTTAAAGTCGAAGATGAATCAAAATGGGGAACGTTGAGTTATGTTGATTCAAATGGCGAGCATATCGTTGAGAAGGTAAAATCAGAAGTCACTGATTATGGTCGGCTTTATGATGATCTGCATGACATCATCCTTCTCAAAAAACCAAAAATCGTCAAGGATGAACAAGTTCTTGCCGTATTGTCTATACTTGAAGCCGCCAAAGAAAATTTGAGATAAACAAAGGATTGCACTCAAGCAATCCTTTTAAATATATCGATGATTTCATCAATTTGATTCAATTTTGCAAATGGCAACATTTGTGGGTTCAACTCGATTTCAGCTACATCCTTAACCCACACTACATCTATTCCTGCTCTGTAAGCTGCGACTAAGCCATTGGCTGAGTCTTCAAAGATTATTGCCTCTCCTTTTTCAATATTTGCCTGATTAATAATATTAATTAGAATCTCGGGATCTGGTTTTGTATTTTTAACTTCATCGCCATATCCTTGATAATCAAATGCAAAATCAAGACCGGCTATTTCAAGCAGTTTCAATGATCTCTGGCGGTGAGTTGATGTTGCAATTGCAGTCTGATGACCCTGATCTTTACACCAGTTGAGAACATTCATCACTCCGTCTTTTATAGTAATACCATGTTCATCTATATACTGCCAGAAAAATGTCTCACGCATTGCACGAAGTCTCCAGTACTCATTTCGATTGCCAAACAGCTTTTCAAAATAATCTTCAGAAAGTTTGATGCCCATTCCAACGAGTTTTCTGCATTCTTCTTCACTCACAATCAACTTCTCACTTTCAAATGTCTTTATCCAGCAATTTTGATAAATTTCTTCAGTATTAATCAACAAACCATCCATATCAAATATAAAAAGTTTCTTTTTCATTTGTTATCTCATTTCTACATTACATTATGCAAAAGAGATTGACTAGCAATCTCTGTATATCTTCTTGATGATTTCCATTAGAATGCCTACATCGGTAACCTTTGTTTTTCCTTCTTCATCCATGATTGACGAGTAAACATGAGGTATGATTCGTTTCACACCTGCTTCCTTCGCTATCTTAACGATTTCTTCAAAATTACTCAAATCAATTCCACCCGTCGGTTCCAGCATGAAATCATCTTTAGCACATGCTTTTGCTACGGCTATATACTCATCTTTGGTCAACAGACCTTTCATAGGAAAGTACTTGACTGAATTTCCACCCATCTCCTTAATCATCGCTATCGCTGTTTCAACAGGGATTATTGCTGCAATTGCTTTGCTGCTTAAAGGACCTGTAGAAATCTTAACCATACCGGGAGTACCTGAAGGTGATACCAGTGCATTTATCATCCCAGACTCCCCTAGTTTTGCACGTGTGTATCCCACAGCACTAAAAATCTGATTCGAATGCTCTGGCTTTAATATCTCTGAGATTTCAGCAACCATTTTCCATTGAGCCGGATTACCACCGCCCAAGCCTACAGAAATATTATTATCCAGCTCGTTTTGATATCTTTTCATGTCTTCAACTGCTGAAGTTACTGAATCATAATTTGCCGATAGTACACCAACCAGCACATGTCCTTCAGCAACTTTGTAGACTTCTTTGGCATTTTCAACATCTTTAGCCAATACGTTCAGACAAACTTGATCCTTATACCAATTAGCCATTGATTTCACCTTGAATCTTTCTTATTGCATCACAAATCTCCCACATTTCATCCTTGGTATTGAATCCACGAGGATCGATTTCGATTGAACCTACATTCGCATAATGATCACGAACCGCAATCATCGGATCGTTTTTGTGTAGTCTTAAAACCAAATCACTTGCACTAATACCAAAGACAGCTTGATCTACAATGACTTTGACTCTGTAAATCGGTCTTCCTTGAGCATCCGCTGAAATTGAACATGTAAGCCCTTGAAGTTCATTCAGTTTCAAAGCAAACTCATCGAGTTCTTTTCGGTCGACTACCGTGATAATTTCACCGTCGAGATATACTTCAACAGCTTTAAGAAGACCCATGATGCTTTCTTTGCCAACTTTCATTGCACGCCCGATACCTTTAAATTGATTTCGCAAATAGCGGGCATAATCACTGTTAGAACAAGCAACTAAACCGGATGTTGGTCCACAAATAGCTTTTGCTCCACTGTAAATTGCCATATCTGCCCCTTTGTCTATATATAAACTTAAGTCTGACTCGGAGGCAGCGTCAACAATAACAGGAACTCCGAATTTCTTACCCACACCTATAACTTCATCAACAGTAACCATATTTTTAATGACACAATGATGCGATTGAATAAAATAGATTGCTAATGTATTCTCGTTTACAGCAGACTCAATATGCATGGAAGTGGATTTGTTGGCATAACCTACCTCAACGACAATACCTCCACCCAACTGAATCATCGTGCTTACCGGAGCTCCATAATTAACATTTTGCCCTTTGAGCAAAATCACCTCGCGTTTACTTATACTCGACAGATGAACGGGTAATATTTCAGCTAAAGCAATATCATCTTTGCATATTAGTGCTGAGGTAGCCATCGCTAAACCAGCTGAAGCCGAGTTAACTATGCATGCATCCGGAGCATTGATTAATTGTGCCATTTTCTTTCCCGCTACTTCATACAAACGCTCAATCTCAACATAAGCAGATGCGCCTTCAACCAGAGCATTCGCTGTTTTCGGATGAATGGTTGAGACACCCAAAGCTGTCATTTTACCAGCTGCATTTATTACTCTTTTAAGTCCGATTTTTTCATAAACATTACTCATTGCTAATCAACACTTCCTTTCCATCTACCCAAACTGCGATAGGCGTAAATGATACACTGGTATGTATTTCCGTCTTTTCAGCATCTAAGCCAATTTCATTTTTTGTTTCAAGGCGAAACCGAGTTAGATCGGCAACATATCCGACATCAACTTTCCCATAATGATCCAGTTTTATTATTTTCGCCACTTGATGTGTAACACGGTCAACTACATCATCGAATGGCAGGTTTAGTGCAACCATTTTATCCATGACTTTGCTTAAAGAATAAACAGGACCATTAATACAACCAATATGCAGGTCACTGCTAATGGTTTCAAAACTCAATCCTGCAGTAATAGCCTCTGTGTACGTAAACTGGCTGAAACTTGCTCCACCATGACCAATATCGAATTTTACTCCACGATTGCGAGCTTTTCTGACAACAGGTAAAACGTCATTCCCGTTGACCACCTTGCTTGGCTTTCCATGAAAACAATGAGTGACGATATCCCTTTTACCTAAATAAGGAAGAACTTCATCAAGCACTGGTGGAGCATTTCCAATATGTACCATGATTGGCAAATCATATTCATCTGCTAGCTTTCGTGCCTCTTCAAAAGGTTGAGTCATATTTTCACCCATGACACTTTTACTGGCACGAACTTTAATACCTACGATCAAATCCCTGTAAGCTCTTATCTTCTCACGGTTCGCCTCTAAATCAATTAGACTTGAATCGGCAAGTTCGTCAAGGCGTGTAAGCCCAACCGAAGAGATGTTTAAAAACATCCGAACTTTGGTTTGATAGGATGGCAATGATGCTACAAATGAGTCGATATTTGAACTCCCGCAAGATCCTGCATCTACAACCAGCGTAACTCCTTGCTTTACACCGATTTGATCGGGGGTAAGACCAATGGAAACGGATGGATTCGCATGAGTATGCAAATCCATCCATCCTGAAGATATATAGTCTTGTTCAATATCAATCTCAATGGCATCTACATTCAGTTTGTCACCAACATGCACGATTCGACCATCCTTGATGTAAATGTAAGGACACGTAAGATGATGTGCACTGTTGCGGTCGATGAGTATTCCGTTTTTTATGCAGAGCATTGATGTTTCCATGTTAAAATTAAACTCCTGTGCCCACGCCTAGCAGTAATAGAATCCCTGCAAGCGCCATTGCACCAAGGATTGCACCACCGACGATCGGCTTTTTATATTTATAGAATATTAAGGCACCGGCAATTGCCCCTAAACCTGCCGGAATGCTATACGCGACAGCACTGAATAATACCAATGGACCAAGCGCTTCTCCTGTTTTATTACCAGCACCAATCATGATAGCTGTTGCATTCGCCGGAGCTGCATTTGGGGCTATTTTGCGAATCGCAATTATAATTACTCCCAAGCCAAACCCAATTACACCACCTGTCAGCAATGCTAATGGGAAACTTTCGATCAACGATGTAAAACCGGAGGCTATCAACAATGCAGGAATACCAACACCCACACCTGTCATCAATGAACCGCCGATATCCAAGACGCCGACTAGAGGCCCTTCAAGTACGCGGGCAATCAAGAATCCAGCTGAGAAAGCGGCAGCACCTGAGTAGTCACCTGTGTTTTTGCCGATGTCGAATAATTCAGCAACGAATATTTCGTTGGTCATCCCAACACCATTGGTGAAATACATGCTTGTTGCACCCACGACTGCAGCCGCTGCAACAGCAAGTAAAACAATAAATGCATAATCATGTGATAAATATTGTTCTAGTTTCTTCATTAATTAGCACCTCCAAAAAATTGTGTAATCAACTTTGTGTGGAATCCGCGGAAGTATGCAATGGCAATAATCAACGCAATGACTACTGCAATTAGAATAACAGTCGACTTAGCTTTATGACCTTTTTCTTGAGCATTACTGCCAATCAAAATTCCGAAGATGATACCAGGCAATGCATTTCCGGAAATCATTTGCATGATACCGCCCAAAGCAAATGCCCAACTACCCGTGATCTTGCCATCATCGATAGCAGCCCACAAAAAGATCAAAGGCATGACGATCGTAATCATGTTGTTCGCTGCAGGAGTCAGAATCGATTTTGCAATCGTTGACAATTGAACCGGAACAAGAGACGATACTGTATTCAAAGTAACAAATACAAATGCTCCAACAAATGCACCAACAACCATCATTAAGAAAATATT
>PGZW01000075.1 GCA_002841515.1 Firmicutes bacterium HGW-Firmicutes-19
CTGGCCATGCCGGTACGTTACTTTCTAACCTCTGTCAGCTGGGTTGAGTTAGTGATTTCACTTCTGTTAATGACCTTGACCGCTTGGTTGTTTGCGCGTATCTCCATCGACATCAACCGGTTGGGTTCGCTTAACTATGGCAACAAGATGTCCTTTGTCAAAGCACTTAAACTCATTCGAGAAGACAAACAAAAATAAAAAGGACACGGATGTGTCCTTATATGATTGCGTGTGTGGGGGGGATAGAGCAATCACACTATTATCATAGCAGACAGTTATTCATTTTTCAATAACTTCTGTGAATAAAAATATCAAGTAAATAAAAAATGACACCTCGCGGTGTCACTTTTTGGGTACTGTAATCATCCTTGGGGGAAAGATAACTACATCTGTATATTAGCATGAGTTAAACGATTTATCAAGTAGAAAACACTTTGCAAATCAAAGAATTAATTGATTTTTCTCTCTTTAAATTGTGAATATTTTGACTACACCTTTTATGCAAAATAATTTAATATTAATGAATAATAATTCCTGATTATATTCATATTTTACGTTTATTTTAACACTTTAAATCTGTGATTACCTTTGTTTTTAACCACGGTGCGTTTGTTTTATCAATGGTAGCCCATAATTTAAGCTAAAACGTGATGCAGATTTCTCAGTAAGAATGAGGTCTGATTACAACAACTGATTTTTTGTGAATACGTTAATTACCATGATTCTTTTGAAAACCGATGTATAATAGATGTATCTGGAGGAAATTATGACAAAGAAACTATTAACGAGAAGTGAAGTCAATATTTTAGATACCTGGGATTTAAATCCATTGTTTACCCGTGATGAAGAATTTGAAATCGCTCTAAAAGAGGTCAGTCAACTGGCCGTTGACATCGAAGCAACATACAAAGATCATCTGGATACCCCATCTTCAATCAACGCCTGTCTTGATCAATTCAAAATCTTGATGGAAAAAGCGTTCCGGGTAGCCACCTATGCATCCCTGTATGTCAGTGAAGATCAAACCAACAGTGCCAATGTGCAACGCCAGATGAAAGTCGGCCAGGCAATGAGTGTCTTTGGCTCAAAGGTCAGCTTCATCTCCTCACAAATCTCACAGGCAGATCCGGAAGTTTTAATACAAGCGAAAGCTCAAAGTGAAGAGAATGCACATTACCTTGAAGAAATTTTACGTGAAAAACCGTACATGCTCCACCCGGAGGTTGAAAGTATACTATCCGCCCTTTCTCCGGTTTTGGGTGCGCCGTATCAAATATACAACCGCGCCAAACTAGCCGATATGGACTTCGGCACTTTTTCGGCTCATGATAAAGAACACCCCCTCAGTTTCGTCCTTTTTGAAAATGAATGGGAGTTTGAAACCGACACCGAAACACGCCGAGCAGCGTTTGAGGCGTTCAGTAAAAAACTGAAACAGTATCAACATACCATCAGTGCGGCTTATCAAACCCAAATCCAAAAAGAAAAAATCTTGTCTTCGTTGCGCGGCTTTGAATCCGTGATTGACAGTTTGCTGTTTGATCAGGAAGTTGACCAAAACTTATACAACCGTCAGATCGATGTCATTATGGAAAAACTGGCTCCGCACATGCGCAAATATGCCAAATTATTACAACGCATCCATAATCTCGATCGAATGACTTTCGCTGATTTGAAACTGGCGGTCGATCCGGAATTTGAACCTGAAATCACGATCGAGCAGTCCAAAGAATACATTCTGGAAGGTTTGTCTGTTCTGGGCAGTGAATATACCGATATGATCAAGCGTGCTTACGATGAGCGTTGGATCGACTTTGTTCAAAACATCGGAAAATCCACCGGAGCCTTCTGTTCATCTCCTTATGGCATTCATCCATTCATCCTCATCAGCTGGACCGAACGGATGCGCGAATGCTTCGTGCTTGCCCATGAACTCGGCCATGCCGGACATTTCTTTTTGGCACAACAAGCACAAAACATCCTCAATACCCGACCTTCCTTGTATTTCATCGAAGCACCGTCGACGATGAATGAGATGTTGATGGCCAATCACTTGATGAAAACCTCGCAGGACCCCCGTATGAAACGCTGGGTGCTCTCTACGATGATCAGCCGTACCTATTATCATAATTTCGTAACTCACTTACTGGAAGCCGCATATCAACGGGAAGTCTACCGGATCATCGATCAAGGCGGATCGGTTGTCGCATCCACCTTGAGCAAAATCAAAAAAGATGTATTAACGAAGTTCTGGGGCGATACCGTTGAAATCATTGACGGAGCTGAACTGACCTGGATGAGACAACCGCATTACTACATGGGATTGTATCCATACACATACAGTGCCGGCTTGACCGTCGCTACCGAAGTCAGTCGTCGTCTGTTAGAAGATCCCACGGCTATCGAGGATTGGAAAAATGTCCTGAGAGCCGGTGGCACCAAATCTCCGGTCGAACTGGCTCACATGGCCAAGGTCGACATTACGACAGATCAACCGTTGCTCAACACCATCAAGCACATCGGAGATATGATTGATCAGATCATCGAACTGACCGACCAAATCGAAAAAGCATAAAAAAGGCGCACCGCAAGGTGCGCTTTCATATCGTGTTTTTACTGACAAAATTCTGAATGTGTTTCATCAGCCACATCGCGACTTCCGAATCATAACTGTGATACTTATTCATCAACAGAAACACCGGACCATAGAAATCCAGAGCAACTGCACTGGGATCCGCAACTCGGATCCACCCCTGATTCATCAGATATTTAAAAAGATTTGTCTGATGTTCAATTGCAGCATCGATAAACAATTGCCGATACATATCCCCGATTGCCGGTGTATTGAACTGCTCGATCATCAACATCTGCCGAAATTTCGACATATAATCATCCTCGACATAAAACTTAAAGATCGAAGTCGTAACTAAGAGCAATTGCTCGATCGAAATGCCTTCATAAGGCTTAAAATCCCCTGTTAACGTGTCTTGCATGTTGATTGCCTTATAGCTTTCCAACGCGCGCAACTGACACACCGCAACGATGGTATCGAAGATATCCTGTTTGTTGGCAAAGTGATTGTAAAGGGAACTTTCCTTTATCCCGACCGCCCGCGATATGTCTCGAACTGAAACGGAACCGTATCCACGTGTGGAAAACAAACACAAGGCCTCGTAAATGATTTTCTCCTTGGTCGTCAAATCGATCAACCCCTTTCAACTGTCGATTCAAGTGTATCACGCCAGGGCTTCTTTGATAAGAAATATCCCGATTTTTTCCAGAACTCATGATCCAAGGCATTCCATTCCGGATGTCCTTTTTTCATCATTTTCATCAGATTGAACAGAAAGCGGGTTTTCATTGTCGGGTTCAACTGAGCCTTATTCTTCAATGATTTTGACAGCTTGCGAGCCATCTTGCTTGTCTTCTTCTCGATGTCTTCCATGATCTTCGATGGAATTTCAGCGTAGGATGAAGCCATGACCGCTTGATCGAATGAGTAAACCCGTTTCAACCCCCACCATGTCAAATTAGTACAAATCGTTGATGAAGTGCTCTTCATCCCGGCTCCAGCCGCAGTGACCACACTTAAACCAATCTTCTTAAACATCGCCTCATGGGGACGGTGGGACATCCATTGATAACCAAAGTGATCCAACAAGGCTTTCAGTTGACCGCTGACATCAAATACGTAGACGGGAGATGTGATGATGATCAGATCAGCCTCCAACATGGCCTGATGGATCTTTTCAACGCTAGACGCATGCGGACAACGGTTCTCTCCGTTATAAATACACTGATAACAACCTGCACAGAAGTCGGGCATATCTTTGGGCAAGAAGAACTCAGTGATCTCATTATCACAATGTTGATCCAGTTTTGAAAGGATCATGTGAGTGATGTGATAAGTGCTTCCTTTGCGCATCGACCCGTTGATTAGACATGTTTTCATAAAACCACCGATATAAACGCCATCAAGCGAAATGTTTCCATCAAAATCAACTTAAACATAAAAATCGCAAATACAGAAATAAACAGTGACCTCTTTGAGAAGCGTTTACTAAACAAAGCAATCAGGCCGATCCATAGAATCGAAACTCCGCACAAAAAGAACAGAGTGGACTGCCATCCGGTAGAAGCAATCACAGAATCACTGCTGAAACCATACCCGTCACGATACGCAACCAAAATACACAATAGCAGTCCTGAGAAAATCAACACAGATAGCGACTTACCCCAGTGGACTGGGTTTTTAAGAATCACAGAAACAGCATAAGCAATCAACAGGATTGCAAGTATGCCCGAAGTTATTGAAGTCAGACTTAGATATTTCTCCATAAATACCTCCCGAACTAACGATTGTTAGTATCCGAATCTAGTTTAACTAACAATTGTTAGTTTGTCAATGGTTTTTTATAAGAAAATAAAAAAGTCCGCAAAGCGGACAAATTTCTATCATTATCATGCAGTATATCAGATAAGCAGTTGAACTTATTTCAAGAAAGACAAATCGCTTAATCGCTTGATGATCCGCTTTCCATCATCATTTTTGATCATGATCGACACCCCGCCAGCCAAACCGAAAAGTTCAAATTCATTAAGAGAGCTAACATCAACCCCTAGAAACATCGCATTAAACACACTCAGTAAATCTCCGTGTGAAACAATCACGATATTCTCATCTTGACTGGCCATGATTTCCTCAAAAAGCGGGAATAACCGGTTCCACTCGTCTCTTCGGCTTTCCGCATCAGAAAACATTCGGTCATCGATGGTCTTTTCCTGAACTTCAATGTTTTCTTTCAACCACAAGACAGACTGACCCACGCATCTTCCCAAATTACGCTCTCGCAACTCGGCTTTCAATATAGGTTGAACCTCAAGATGCTTACCGACAATCTCTGCTGTATGCTTTGCTCTTAACAAATCCGAAGAATACATGACCAACTTCTTACCGGCGAACATCTGTACAAGATTCTTTCCGATGTTCTCTGCCTGATGAATTCCCAACTGGGACAAATCCCAATCTGTCCAAGATCCGACCATGCCATTGGTATGATGGATGGATTGTGTGTGTTGAATCGTAACGATGTACTTCATTGCTTATCTCCCCTTTATATCAAACATTGTAACGTGTTTTACAATTATAACGTGATTAATACCTTGAGTAAATGAAAAATCCGATTTCTCGGATTTCTATATTTCGATCGTTTCCCCTGTACTCAGATATTCAATCTGATCTTTCATGATCACCTTTAAATAGCTGTATGCCGGCAATCCCGTACAGTGACACGTATAAAACTTACTGAACGTATTCATCAGTTCTTTAGCCAACGTGTCCAACACTTGAGGACTCTCATAAGTATTGGATACTTTGTTATGCAAGTGAAAACCGCCAATAACGACGTCACAAAGAATACCATACTTATCTTTCAGATACGTTAACACGTTGATGATCCCGCGATGAGCACACCCGGCAAACAATACATATTTCCCATCCTCTTCGATGACCAGATGTTGCTCATGAGCAAAATCATCCAAAATATAGGTACCTTCTTTTTCCTTAAACAACGAGCGATTGCCGGCCGGAAACGGAAAATAACCCCAGACTTCACTGAAAATCAATCCCTGATCAAATTTCAGTTCTTTATCCACAAACACCAGTCGATCCAAATAAGCACGCGATATATGAATACCGATGCTCTCGTATTCCCCGTTGGCATGCAAGGCGACATGATCATTTCCTGCAAGCGCAGACATGTACACCAGACTTTTATCGTTGATTTTTAAGAAAGAATTGATGCCACCCCCATGATCATAATGACCGTGAGACAACACACACATATCGACATCGGATAGATCCATATTCAAAGCTTTCGCATTTGAAATAAAACCCGCATCGGCTCCGGTATCAAAGAGAATCTTCTTCCCTTTGGTTTCAATGAGCAAAGACAACCCGTGCTGCTTGATCAGCCCTTCCAAACTACATTCATTATCCATCAGTGAAGTGATTTTCATGTTGCTCCCTCCTTCTTAAAAACAAGCAGCAAAGCTACTTGTCTTCAGTTTTTATATAAATAAACCATTCATTAAAATCATTTATGATTCAAAACGATCTGAAATATCATTTCAGTGGATTCAAGAAATCACAAATAGCATGTTCAAGCTCGCGCAAGTGATTGCGTTCGTTTTTGGGTTTCGGTGTGATTTTCACCAATGTGTGATGAGGTATGTATTGATTCAACTCATCTCCATAGTGCACTGGGTGAACCATGTCATCATCCGTAACTACGGTCAATACCGGACATTGAATCTTCCTTAAGTCTTCCAGCGAATCGATCGGGACAGCATCGATCATCTGTTGAAATTTATCAGGAAAATGTTGTGCGACCGGATCGGTAAAGTGACGTAACAAATGATATGCCGCATACGGACTGATATCGAAAAGATCATTGTAATCATCCGAACGTTTAAAATGCTCAATGCCGTGATGCAATTTCAGAAAGAGCGTCAATCGCTCATAAATTTGCCGGATGTACGGATCACAAGGCATATCCAACGCAGATGGTCGGACAAGAATCAATTTCTTGACCATTTCGGGATATTTGAGTGTGAAGTTCAACGCAATGCCCGCACCCATATCAATACCGCCCAAAATAAAATCCTTAAGACCCAGATGCTTGGCAAAAAGGCGTAAATCCTCAGCCAAAAGACCATAACTCATCGGATCATTATTGTGACCCGACTGACCATGACCGCGGATATCCGGCATGATTACATGTCCCGGCAAATTCATCAGGTGGATCTTCGGTTGGTACAAATCGTTGCCGATCCCGTGAAGGAAAATGATAGGTTCCCCCAAACCGAAAACCTGGTAGTGAAAGTCGATGCCCCGATAACTAAAATACGCCATAGCATCACCTCATTTATTACTTTCATTATAGCAGATTATTTAAAGATTCTTAAATCAAATTTTACCAAATATTCGGCTTATAAGTATAGTTTTTTAGCATTATCACAAAGTCGACAGTTCGCTCTGCACATGATATAGTTATTAAAATGAGAGGGAATCAAAATGAGAAAAATAATCATACTCATCGCTTTTTTCCTGCTACTTGCCCTTGTTGGCGGATGTTCCTCAAATAAAGGCGAAGAAACCAAAAGCACGATCGTAAACAAGGAAGTCATCAATGGAAACTACTACTTTATGGTCACTTACAAGATCGAAGGAATGGAAGGAGATTTTGATGCTACGATCAAAATCGACAAGAAAACCGAATATGACAAGTATTCCATTGGAGATGAATACATTTTCTACCGACCTTCATCCAAGTAAACTCAAAAAAAGTGAGAGGATTCTCACTTTTTGTATGTCCGATCGTTAACCGGTTATAAACTGATACTGGTACTTAAGCTTGTTATCATCACAGAAACGCTTGAAACGATCCAACACGGCTGCACCGTCGAAGTGCTGTTTCAAACGATAGGCAAAACTGTCTTCATCCGCATCCAGCAGAAGCATCATCGACAGAGTATCCTCTTCACTAAGCGAAAAACGGGCTTCCGCAAACGGACTTTGATAACGATCTTCAACCAATTCACCGACATTGATTGAACGCAAGATCAATCGGCCTTCACTCAGCCAAAATCCGTCATTGCGTTGCAATGTGATGGTATCTACTTTGTAGCACTCTATAATTTCTTTCATATGATCACCGAAAACGATTGTATCATAAAATCAAGAAGAAATCTTTCGATTCTATCCGCCAAAACCCGCCACGACCACACTTAAAGCGATGGATACCAGTTTATTCAAATCGCTGTCCGCACGAGAAGTGAGTACGATCGGCGCTTTTGCGCCAACGATCATGCCTGCCGCCGTACCATTGGCAAAAAAGGTTACGGACTTATACAGCATATTACCCGCTTCAATGTTTGGAACCAACAATACATCCGCCATCCCGGCATTGGGCGTCGTGATGCCTTTATGCTTTGCGGCCAAAACGGAAACTGCATTGTCCAAAGCAAACGGACCATCCACTTCACAACCGACAATTTCCCCACGCTTGGCCATTTCGGAAAGTTCTTTGGCATCGAGTGTACATGGCATCTTCGGATTGACTTTTTCCACCGCACAAACCGCCGCGACCTTCGGGACTTCTATACCCAACGCATGGGCAACGTGCACCGAATTATCAATGATCTGCTTTTTAGCCATCAAATCCGGATACAGATTCATAGCCGCATCGGTAATCAAGAAGAAACGATCGATTGCCGGTACTTGCGCAACTGTGACATGGGATAGGATGCGATCTGTACGCAAACCATCCTCTTTGCTCAACACAGCCTTAAGGATGATCGATGTATCCACAAGACCCTTCATCAGTAAGCCGCACTCCCCCTGTGCCACCAGTTGAACCGCTTTTGCACAAGCCTGCGTCGGATCTGATTCGTTGACGATCCGCATAGCAGAAATATCGAAATTGTGTTGTTTGGCAATATGAACGATTTTCTCTTCATCGCCCACCAAAACCGCATCCACAAAACCGTGAGCCACGGCTTTGCTTACCGCAGACAACACATCTTCATCCTGAGCAACGGCAACCGCCATGGCCATTTTCGGCAAAGAAGCCGCTTTTTCAAGTAAGAAATCAAATAAGTTCATAGAAATCCCTCCTGACCTTATTTTATCATATTTGCCTCCGTGATGCAGAGCCACACCACTTACCTTTTGTTAGTTTTATGGTATAATAATTCAAAGGAAGTGATGTTATGAGCACTGAAATTAAACTCTGCCCCAAATTCGAACATGCATTTGAAATTCTTGGAAAACGGTGGAACGGACTGATTATTCATTCCCTGATGGAAAGTAATTTGCGTTTCTCCCAACTTGAACAAATCATCCCACAACTAAGCGCACGCATGCTCACCTTTCGACTGAAAGAACTGGAAGATGAGGGATTGATCAATCGACTTGTCAGCGACTCCCATCCCATTCGCGTTGAATATCAGCTCACAGATAAAGGGCGTGACTTAAAGGCTGCCATGGATCAAATCGGTGAATGGGCAACCAAGTGGCACGGCAAATAAAACAGCAATGTAAAGAAAATTCTATCCGAGATAATGGCAATGGTATCTGAAGGTAAACGTCAATATCATTTCGGCAATGATTACATCGACGATCAGCAGTCCACCGAAATTTTGGAAGAACTGCGGACAGAAATCAATTCCCTGAAAGTACAGCAAAAAAAGATTCTTGAACTTCTACAACATAATCATGAGCATATGAAGTGACAATCCTTGTCACTTTTAATATACTTTTGTTAGTTACTTACATTTTGTAAGTATATAGGAGGACACACATGTCAACAAAACTAGCAATCGTATATTATAGTACTTATGGAACAAACCTGACCATGGCTCAGTGGGCGAAGGAAGCCGCCGAAAAAGCAGGTGCTGAAGTACGCCTGTTAAAAGTTACGGAATTGGCTCCCCAATCCGTCATCGATTCTCAGCCGGGCTGGAGAGCCGTGCAAGAAGCAACTAAAGATATCCCGGTAGCTTCTTCGGCAGATCTTGACTGGGCAGATGCCATTCTCTTCAGCGCCCCGTCCCGCTTTGGCAATTTACCGGCTCAAATGAAGCAGTTCTTGGATGTTCAGGGCGGCCTATGGTCAAAAGGCAAACTGGCCAACAAAGCAGTCAGTGCCATGACTTCAGCTCAAAATCCACACGGCGGACAAGAAGCGACGATTTTATCGCTTTACACCACGATGTATCATTGGGGTGCGATCGTCGTTGCTCCGGGTTATACGGATGCATCCATCTTCACGGCCGGAGGCAATCCTTACGGAACCAGTGTCAGCGTCAATCAAAAAGGTGAAATGGTTGAGGATGTCCGCGGTGCCATCGAACATCAAACAACAAGGCTCTTACAAATCGCCGAAAAACTGAAGTAAACCTAAATCGTCGAATGACGGTTTTTTCATGACATCATTCATTTCTTTCACTTTTTTGGCAATTTCCTAAAACTATGTTATAATTTGACTGTTAAAAACGAGACATCGTACAAAGAGGTAAAAGCAACTATGAATGATGACCCCGGGGACGCGGATAGAGCAAGAAA
>PGZW01000076.1 GCA_002841515.1 Firmicutes bacterium HGW-Firmicutes-19
AAAATCCAACTCTTCTCAGATTTGGTCAGCTTCATACATTTCCCCTTTTCTTTTTGTTTTCATTATATCAGAGATTTATTATTTGTTGTAAATTCTTTGTTAAGACTACCTATTTCCTCACGATTTGCGAACTGATATTCGATGATCCGTCCGCCAAATAATTCAAAATTTCTCAATATACTGACCTTTCCTGTAATAAAAAAGCAACGTCTCCGTTGCTATTGTGCTAAAAATGCCTCGACCCGAGATGCTAAATCGACACTGCCGATGACGATGATTACATCCTTAGCCTCAAAACGGGCATCCGGCCCCGGTGATAGAATCATTTGCTTCCCTCTTCTTATCGCAATCACGGTTGCCTGTGTATGTTGATAGAATGCGGCGTCTTTTACTGTCAATCCGATGAGTGACGAGTTTTCAGGTATTTCAAACTCGAACTTTCTTAAAGGATCGGTATAACTGAATCGATCATTGAGGTCAATGATGTGTTCGACTAGCAAGACGATTTTTTGGTCCAACAAATCTCTTTCTTTCATTAAATCCTTCAGTTGCAGTTTCAAGTTATGGATATCATTGGTAAAGGAGTATTGTTGCAAATATTTCAATGCATTTTCTTTTGACTTGATAACGACACCACTGTTGTGATGCACTTCAACGATATCATCATCTTGCAACAAATTCAGAGCTCTGCGAATCGTTTCCGGTGAGACACCATACTCACTTGACATCATTGAACGACCCGAGAACTTGGTGTTCTCTTTTAAATCACCTCGTGCAATACGGGCGCATATATCCAGTGCAATTTGAGCATATACCGGTTGATCCGGTGCTGATTTTTTCATAGTTTCACCTGCCATCAGCGATATTATAACATATCGCTTTTATTTTTACTGTTTGCTTCTTTGAAATCATTTATAACTAATGTATAGACATTTTTAAGTTCCATCGGGTATCCGAAGAAATAGCCCTGCCCATACAGGCATTTGTTTTTGAGCAAGAAATCTCTCTGCTCGACATTTTCAATCCCCTCAATGACCAGTTTCAAATCAAGTTCATCTGCCAAATTGATGATAGCTTCTAAAATCATATCCTGTTTGTCATCCTGCCCGATATTCTTGGTGAATGTTCGATCGATTTTCAAGATATCAATGGGCAACGTTCGCAAATAGGTCAAAGAAGAATAACCCGAACCAAAATCGTCGAGCGCGATGCTGAATCCCAAGTCCCCCAAAAATCTTAGGTTTTCGATGGCCACATCGAAATTCGCAATCAAGGCTGTCTCGGTCACTTCGATTTGTATGTGACTTGTATCAATTTGATACTGATGAACCAGTGACTGCACCTTTGACATCAGCTGAGCGTTGGCAAGTCCTTTTGCGGATAAGTTAAGGGAAATTATGATATCCTTCAACTCATTTTGACTCCACTCTTTGGAAAGTTTAATAACTGATTCAAACACAAATTCATCTATCAGATGAATGAGTCCTGTATTCTCTGAATACTCGATAAAGATTGACGGAGACACCTGACCAAATGTCGGACTCTTCCACCGGATCAACGCTTCAAATCCGATGATCTTGTTTTCAATCATTTGATATATGGGTTGAAACACCAGATTCAAGTCACGATTATCAATCGACTTACGCAGCTCGTTCATCATTGTGACTCGTTCTAAGCGTTGCAGATGGAACGATGGCGTGAAAAAGTGGTAGTCATTCTTCCCTTTTTCCTTTAGTTGATGAATGGCAGCATTTGCGGCTTTATATAAATCCGCAAAATTGTCACCATTAATCGGATAACGGGCAACACCCATCGTACATGTCATAAACAGAATTTGATTTTCAATATTCCACGACTGATTGACACATTTTTTAATTTCTTCCAAAAAGTTGATCAATTGGTTGTCAGGATAGATTTTCATATCCATCAAAAACAAAAAACCATCGCTGTCACGACCCATGATATCATCTTCACTGATCAGCGGCTTTATACGGTCAGCAATTGATGCTATCAGTTGATCTCCGATGTGATATCCCAGAAGTTCATTGACATTGGAAAAATCATCAAAGTCCATACAAATCAAAGCGAAATTATCTTCGGGATTTTTGTACGAAATCATTTGGTCGATCATCTGCGACAATTTATTTCTGTTTGGCAATTGAGTCAATGGATCATAAGTTGCCTGATGAATGAGTCGATCAGAAAGTACTTTAAGTAAGGTCAACCGGGACTTTAGTATTATAAAAAACAGCAATCCTGAGGTTATGACATAGAACCAGCCTTTGTATGTCTGCATTTTTATAAATGCACTATAATCATCCACGATCGCTGCTAACCAATGGTCTGACCACATGATCCAAACGATCCCAATTATCAAATAGATGATTAAAAAACGAAATGCTTCAAAAAAGGGCTTCCCTTGCAAGCTTAATCTCTTTCGATTTAGGTGTTGGATTAATCCAAGAAGTCGCTTCATTTGATCACCTCGTGGATATTTCATTGACAAGCATTGTAAATATTATAGCACTCGAACTATATCAATCAAACAAATTGGTTCATATTCATTCTTTATTTCATCTTTTAAGTGTACAGCAAACGTTATCCCCTGATTTTGAAGAGCTAATAGCAAATGACAACAGGCAATTCCTGCATCGATCCAGCGTAGATGACTCACAAAAATATCCTTTACATCCAAACGCTTACGGAAGGTCATGGCTATTGAATCTTCTTTTACCGTAAAATACCACGGCTGACCATTGGTTGCGGATGGTGCGATCCGGACTGACTCAAGAATTTGATCCCAATAGGGAAAGTCACGAATTTGAGTGATATCCAGACGTCTGAATTGTGACACTTCTTGTCGATGAAGTGGTTCTTCCGGCCAGCCGACGGCCAAAGTAATCATTTCCCTCATCCCGTCAATCTTATTTTTTTTTGAAGTCGCCATGCCTAGCCAGCACGTTCCTAATCCATTGGCGCTACATAGCAAATCAATTTTCTGTAAAATCATTCCCGCATAAAATTCAGCGAGCGGATGTTCTTCAGTATATAAAACAAGTCCTAACGGTGGTCTGAAATTGAGATAACCTTTTAAGTCTTGTCCATCGACGATCATGACCTCATACTTAAAATACCCTACGAGCGGATGCATTGTCTTCGAGACATCAATGATTTCTTGAAGAAGTTTTCGATTGGGCGATTGATCGTTATAGCGTCGGATGGACTTTCTTCTAAAAATATAAGGATATATATTTGTTTCCATGCAAACCTCTTTTAAAGTATATCACAATATAAAAAGAGTCTGTTATTCAGACTCTTCGATCATTAATGTATGTTTTCAATAGTTCGACAATCGTCGCAGTATCCGTAACTTTGCCAAATGACACGACTTTTTCATCGAACACCAACCCGGGTGTACGCATGATTCCGTAATTGGCAATTTCTTTAAAATCTGTAACTTTTACGAAATCAGCACCAATTCCCAATTGTTTTACCGCGTCGCGGGCATTGATTTCCAGTTTCTTGCAATTCGGACAACCGGAACCTAAAATTTTTATAATCATATTTTTTCCTCCCTTATCCCATCAGGATATTAAACAAAAAGCCGATAAGCATGATACCAAAAGTACAATAAACAACAAACAAAGCCAACAGACGAGGTTTCACTGCATTTCGAAGCAAAATAATCGAAGGCAAGCTTAAGGTCGTTACGGCCATCATAAATGCCAATACGGTCCCAAGTCCGACGCCCTTTTCAACAAGCGCTGCAGCAATCGGTAATGTTCCGAATATATCCGCATACATTGGAACACCGACCAGTGTAGCCAATGGTACGGAATACCACTTATCCACACCCAATACAGCAGTTATCCAAGCCTCAGGGATGTAATTGTGAATGGCTGCACCGATTCCGACTCCGATGATGACAAACAACCATACTTTTCGAATGATGAACGACACTTGCTCCTTCGCAAAATCCATCCGGTCTTTACGAGTCATATCTTGAGCTTCCAGTTGGACCATCGGGTTCTCATATACAAAAGGTTCTACATACTTTTCCATTTTCAGCCAAGAAATCAGCGTCCCGCCTGCCACAGCAAGAACCAACCCGACAAACACATAAGCCAAGGCAACATTCCAATTAAAGATACTTGCTAAAAGAAATACGGATGCCAGATCGACCAGTGGAGATGAAATCAGAAATGAGAATGTCACTCCAATCGGTACTCCGGCATTGGTAAATCCAATAAACAATGGAATCGAAGAACAAGAGCAAAACGGAGTGACCGTCCCTAAGAGTGCAGCTACGATTCGAGCCGTTACACCATGGAATCGACCCAATATACTGCGGGTTCTTTCAGGTGGGAAATAACTTTGAATATATGAAATAGAATAAATCAAGACTGATAATAAAATGAATATTTTTATGACATCATAAGCGAAAAACTGAACACTTGATCCTAATCTAGATTCAATGTCGATCCCTATCCAAGTCAGAACTTTACCAACAAGTTCATTTAACCACATCATTTTCAAAAGCTGATCATTTAACCACGTAAATACAAACATTTCATTTCCTCTTTCCCACTACAACACAAAATATTCAAGTTCGCTTAACAGCGATTGGACCATTTCTCTGTTGATTTGATAACGGGTCCATATACCGTCTTTGGTAGCCAATACCAAGCCGCATTCTGTCAGTTTCTTCATATGAAACGACAGCGTCGGCTGGGTAATTTCCAATCGTTCCAACAGATGACAGGCACACAAATCTTTCTCCTTCAAATCCCTAAAAATCGCATACCTCGTTGGGTCTGCTAACGCTTTATAACAAGCAACCACATCCATGTCATCACCTCATATCGACGAATATCTATATATTAACATCATATAGACGTTTGTCAATATATAACGATGATTTTCGAAGTATTTCCTCCATCTCAATAGATAAACAACCCTGCGATCATTCCGACCAAAGCCGATAAAAGGATAACCAATGCAAAGTACGTAAATGCTTTTTTTATTCCCAAAAACCTGGAAATAACGATCATATTGGGAAGACTTAACGAAGGCCCTGCCAACAACAGTGCGGTAGCAGGCCCGGGAAGCATGCCTAGTGACATAAACCCGTTGACGATGGGGACTTCGGTAAGTGTCGCAAAGTACATAAACGCACCGAATACGGAAGCAATCATATTTGCCCCATAAGAATTATTCCCGACATATTTGACCATAAAAGATGAAGGTATCAGTGCCGTGATCACTCCTGCAGCAAAAATACCAATAACAAACAGCGGTACGATCTTCTTTGCCAAATCAAATGTCGCAATACACCAATCAATCAGTTCCTGTTTTTTGAAAAAACGGATAAGGATCATAATCAAAACGACAGTCAATCCGGTAGTTGGAATCGGATTTCTAACCCCTGAAATCAAAATGCCGACCAATACCGCAAAGAATAGTGCGTTCTGCCATAAGTTGCGGCTTTTGTCATCATCCATCTGAAACATGGCTTCGTTGGCATCGACTACTTCACTTTTGTTATAAAGAAGATACATCGTATAGCCGATGATCATCGATAATCCCACGGCACCAATCACCCGGACAAGACCGATATTAAAGCCGATCATGCTGAATGTCATGATGATAGCCAGCACATTAATAGCAGGACCTGAAAACAAAAATGCGATTGCAGGTCCAATGCCAGCCCCTTTTTTACGAATGCTCGCAAACATGGGGAGCACCGAGCATGAGCAAACAGCCAAAATAGCACCCGAAATTGCGGCAATCACATAGGACATCCCTTTGTGAGAGTTCGGTCCGAAATACTTCATGACTGCTCCTTGCGACATAAACTGCGCAATGGCTCCAGACAAGAAAAAAGCAATCGTAAGAGAAATAATGCGATGAATCGTAAAATAGTTAACTAAAGCTTCCCATCCGCCAAGAATGATATCCATCATCTACCCTTCCTTTCTTGTGTCAAACCGATATGCATTTGAATTATTCTAGACTTTCGATGATTCGTTTGGAAGACCCTCTCGGATTGCAACCGACGACATAGTCATCATGACTGAAAAGATTCATTTTATCTTGCGTCAACATCGGATCATCCGCCATATGCCGAATGATGGCATCCAGCATCTCCTTACTTGCACCTTCATTCAGTGCAAGTGAATATAGTATAAACTTTCCTTCCCTTTTCATTCGGACAAAACCCAAATCCTTCATTTTTGCCAGATGTCTTGATACTTTGGGTTGTGATAAGTTCAGTAAACCACAAAGCTCACAGACAAACAAATCCGACTGCGCCAACAAAACCAAGATGCGAAGCCTTGTCTGATCCGACAGTAAACGGATAAACTCGTACAGATTCCCCATTGACATCACCTTCTTTCATATATGTATATACGTATATGTATATATTATAACTGAACGCTTTTTCTGTCAAATAGAAAAAGGCAGCTTCAATAATGAAACTGCCCATAATACTATTTTGACAACTCAATGAATTTCTCGATGTCCTGTTCAATCAAAGCCAGAGAACTTCTGAAGAAATCCGGATTACGCACATCCACATTCATGCGCATTGCCACATCAGCAATCAGCTCTTTGCCTGTCGCATTAAGCAATGCATCATACTGCGCAACGAATTCATCACCGCGCTTTAGATACTCCGCATATAATCCTTTGGAGAATAGCAAACCGAAGGCATATGGAAAGTTATAGAAATTCAATCCGGCCGAGTAATAGTGAGGCTTATTGATCCACATATACGGATGTAAGAAGTTTGGATCCAAACCGTCGCCATAGGCTTCTTTTTGAGCAGAGATCATCAATTCCTTCAGTTTTCCAACCGAAACCACCGAGTTCTTCCTTTGCTCGAATAATGCACTTTCAAACAGGAATCGACTGTAAATGTCGACGATGACTTGAGTGGAATCGGAAATCGATGATTCCAATATCGCTAATTGCTCTTCTTTTGAAGCATTTTTTAATGCTGCATTGACTACGATCGTTTCACAGAAAATTGAAGCGGTCTCCGCAATAGGCATCGGATATCGGCTATTGAGAACAGACTCATCTACCAATGTGGCTCCATGATAAGCATGTCCCAACTCATGTGCCAATGTGGTCATATTTGAGAAACTGCCATCAAAATTCGATAAAATTCTTGATTCCTTAATAGTGTGAAGATTGGCGCAAAACGCTCCTCCGCGCTTTCCCTCACGCGGCTCGACATCAAGCCACCCATTGTCATAGGCATGCTGAGTGAAATTTGCGAGCCTTTGTGAGAAGGTTCGAAACTGAGATATGATAAAATCCATGGCTTGAGCATACGAATATGTCATATTGACTTCGCCCATCGGCGCAAACATATCATAAAACGGCAGTCCGTTGCTATGTCCTAACAGCTCTCCTTTGCGACGTAAATATTTACGGAATGCAGGTAGGTATTCACGCATAGCCGTCAACATCGCATCGAGTGTTTCCTTGTCCATCCGCGATTTAAGCAGTGTTTCTTCCAATGCAGATTCAAATCCACGCAGTTCACACAAGGTCACGACTTCTCCCTTGATCCCATTCAGAGACGCCGCGGATGATTCCTCGATCTTCTTGTATGCATCCATCTCTGCATGATACCCCGCCAGACGATTCTCTTTATTCTCACTGTATGCCAGATTACGTACAGCTGGCAAAGGCAAAGACTTCTTCTCGCCATCCAAAACAACATCGACCATCAACGTCGATGAAAGTTTGTTTTGAAGATTGCTCCACGCCGTAGATCCAGTCATCGACATTTTCGAAATGGCAACCTCTTCCTTTTCTGACAACATATATTTGCTTCGCAGTTTAATTTGTTTTAGATAAAATGCGTAGTCCTTCAGTTCTTCTGATGATTCGATAATTTTATCCAGTGAATCCAAACCTTTCAAGTATGTTTGAAAAACGACACTCGGTTGAGTCAATGCCGTTGATTTCATGTTCAATTGATTCAAGTAGTCCAAAGCAATCTCATTTCTGGCATCGGTCGCACTGGTCAGACTCGCAAACTGCGATAACTTCGATAAATATGTCGTGATTTCTTCGCTGTAGCGAACAAAGCGAGAAATAACTTTTTTTGGATCTTTATCCTCTTTGACTGAGACATTGACCCACTCACGAAACTCATCGATTTTTCCATCCAATAACTTTAAATCTGAGATGAATTTCTCATCCTCAAATGACTCATATAATTCTTTCAAACTCCAACGCATGATTAACCTCCTCTATTTTATATAATTCTTCAATGCTTCAAATGCTGAATTCTTAAAATTTTGTGCAGCTCCCCAGTCAAAGCGAAATAATCCCTGACCGCCTCCACCGCCACAAGCAAATACCCGGGTAGATCCTGTGATATCATCCAGGACGACCGTGAGTGTCAAACGGTTTCCTGCCCGATAGTAATGCTTTTCATAAATGATGATAACCGTCATCTGACCAACCGAACCCGTCGTATGTCGGCCGATACACGTTCCTGTGATACTTCCGTCAATGATATATTGGTCGAGCAATTTCTCAGCTTCAACCATCGAACAGCGAACATAAAATGTATCCATGCGAACCCCCTTTCACTCTGCTATTTAGCGTATCACAATCGTACAAAAAAGAAAACCCGTCAAACGGGTTTAGTCGATTTTTGGCAGATCCTCCACAAATCTCAAAAAATCTTTGTATGTCCCATGATACGTGGGTTCTAGCGCATGTTCTCTTACTATTGCATGATCTTCGATTAAATATGTCGCAATGTTCAACTTACCGGCAACCATATCCTCGTATGTATCATTGCCCACCATCAGACATTCCGAAGGTGTCTTTCCGATTTCATTCAATACTTCCTGATAAAATTTCGGTTGCGGTTTACAATAATGATTATCCTCAAAGGAGGTCACATAGCTGAAATCACCGATATCCAGCCCAGCCCAGTCGATTCGCTTTTTAATGGCCAATCGCGGAAACATCGGGTTGGTCGCAATGACCAGCTGATACCCTTTTTCTTTTAAAATCTTAACAGCAGAAAGAATATCTTCATTTCTTGATACGGACTGACGTACCGCATCAAAGTCCGTCTGATAAAAATGATTGAAGCGAAACTTGTATTCATCCAGTTGCTCATTGACCGAAAGTTTCATGGCTTCCATAAAAACTTCTTCATTGGTGCGGTGTTCGGTGTTAGCCACCATAGCTTTGGTAGCACCCCAAATCAAATCGACGAAACTCTTCAGATCGTGTTTATCACTAAAGTGTCTGGACAGCGATCCGAAATACACTTTCTCAAATACTTTGATATCCATTGGCAGCAATGTGCCATCCAAATCAAATAATATCGTGTTGACCATAACATCCCTCGCTTACATATGACCTATTGTACCTTTATTCAAAGATTCGGTCAAATAAAAAACAGGGAATTACCCTGTGAATTTCTTCCACATCGACTCAAATACATTCATTTGAGAAATAGCGGTGGTGACCTTTTCATTGATCTCAGATACAAAGTCCTGATCAGAAATAGTAGTCAAATTTGTTCTTACGTTATATATCGCACTGATAAAACTCGTTGATGCCAACTGAGCACCGACCAAACCGTCACTGCGTGCATTGATGTTTCCATACTCGATTACAATTATGGCACTTTTAACCACTTCGATTGCCCACATGGCCACTGATAACGGAACAAGCGTCGCGATTTTAGTTGCATTCTCAATTGCGGCATTTCTAACCGAAAGCTCATCAGGATTGGACTTTGGTAATCGAAAGGCTTGCATAACGGCTTCAAAAGATGCCTTATCTTCATCTGCCTTATCCAGTAACAATTGCTGAATATCACGCATTTTCCCGAGCACATCCTGAAATACTGATTCGTGTTCAATATATTTTTTCTTACCAACACTTAAGTTAGCAACCATCATGACCAGCGAT
>PGZW01000077.1 GCA_002841515.1 Firmicutes bacterium HGW-Firmicutes-19
CCGCAACCTTTGCATACGATTGAAATATTTGCCATTGTATTGTCCTCCTTAACAAGTGATGTTCATTCAGGCCGAAACTCCAGTGTTAAGGAATGTTTTCGTTTGAATTGTCCATGCCGAACCGGCAAGGTCCGTGCGTAGTTATTATTACAGAAAAACCGACACTATTCAATCTTTATTTTCACATTCGATGTGATATGATGATATTAATCAAAAATAAAGGAAATATCACATGAAAAAGAACTTCACCGGCCTAGATGTATTGCGTGGAATCGGAATTTTCGCTCTACTTGTCATGCACACCGCTTTCTATCATTTTGAAGGTTTGTTTGAACTTGACCTCAGTAACCCCCCGGCCATCGTTACCTTGATCGGATTGATCCTCATGTTCGCCGGAGTATTTGCGATGATCAGTGGTTTGGTACACACCCATCAACATTATCGCAAAATCAACCAACAGAAAGTGCCCTTTGATGCGGCTGTGAAATACAACTTGATTAGCGGTGTTCTTATTCTGATCGTTGCTTATCTTTATTTCATATTTACCGGACCCGGTCTAGCCGATATGAGCGCGAAATTTATGAGTAACAGCATTCTGGTCGAGTTGTTTACTTCCGGAAAACTAATCTCAACGACCGTCGAGCGCGTGCTCTACGTTGACAGTCTGGTCATGATTGGTATGAACATTTTGCTTATGGGTGTATTCTTCCGATTCCATCATCGCTTCTTTAAAAAGATCACACCGAATTTCTACTTGATCTCAGCCCTACTGTTCTTTGCTTTCTCACTGATCCGTATTCCGTTATATACCATTTATCTGGATGCTTTGGACAGTGGCAACTGGTTGGTCACTCTTTTGCTTAACTGGTTGGTCAATAAAAACAATCCCGTGTTTCCATACTTGTCATTTGCTCTGATTGGCGCTTGGATTTCAGCATTGATTTTGACCGTTGACTTCAAAAAAGTCGTCAGGCAGGTTTTACCTTTAGGAATCATTCTGTTTATCGGTGGTGTGGTGTTGTATATCACCCTTCCCGATACCATGTTGCAGCGATCGATCGATCCTGTCTGGTTTGCATTGATGATGGCTCAAAACGGTTTGTTTATGTTGTTTGTTTTAGCCGCACTAAAATTCTACGACTTTGGCAAACCTCGGGTCCCCGGTTTTATTTCCCGTTTCTTTATCCGATTCGGTGTTGCAGGTTTGACTATATTTTTCATCGAAAGTGTCTTCAGTGCTGCCATTGCTTCCACATTGCGTATTTTTATTCCCTCACTTGCCTTCGACATTCCGGGTTCACTGACTTTTGGATTGATTTTAGCTCTTCTATGGGGAATTGTACTGATGATCTGGGAGAAATCCGGATACAAGTTTGGAATCGAATATTTCTATACTCGGATATTGAAGAAGTACGGTGGCAGTGCTAAAGAAGATAAACTGGTGGAGAATAAGCGATGAGCTCACTCAGTGATTTTCTGAAACTTGTGATTCACCGGCGTTTTGCAAGCAAATCAGCCATTGAGTCATATCAACGCAATGAACTTAAACGTTTGATCGATCACTCCAAACAGCACTCCTTATTCTATAAACAAACCCTGGGCGATATAGAAATCGATCAGCTCAGCGACTTAAAGAAGCTTCCTATCATCAATAAAACCATCATGATGGACAACTTTGATCAATTAAACACGGTATCTTTGACTAAAGATGAGATATTGGCCGTGGCACTTGAAAAAGAGCTCAATAAGGACTATTTGGGCTACTACAAAGACGAATTTGTCATCGGCTTGTCCAGTGGTACCAGTGGTAATAAAGGCCTCTACATCACACCTAAGGCGCTTACAAAACGACTGCCCTTTGTTTTTCTGGCAAGAAGCGGAATACCGCTGCGCTATCTTCCTTTTCGAATCTTGTTTATGTTGCGGGTTTTTTCCCAAGGTTTTAATGACATCAATTCTCCGTTTATCTCCCTCAACTATCTTTCGACCATGACTGAGGTCGATGAAATCATCAGGCAAATCAATCAGCGCAAAATCAATATTCTGATGGCACCGCCCAGTTTGTGCCGTTTGTTGATACCCGCAGCTCATCTGATCCACAAACCGCTGAGAATGATCGTGACATATGCTGAGGTTTTAGAGAAAGAGGAGAAAACCCGTTTGAGTGAAGTATTCGGATGTCGCGTCATCGAGATATATCAAGGAAGTGAAGGACAGTTTGCATCTGCTTGTTCCATGGGGAATTTGCACATCAATGAAGATTTGATCATCATTGAACTTTTGGATGAACATTACAATGAAATCACAACCCCGCATATCGCGGCATCACACATGATCGTGACCAACCTTGTCAATGTTGCTCAACCTTTGATCCGCTATGAAATGAATGATTTGATCGTTTTGGACAAACCCTGTTCTTGCGGCAGCAATTTCCGAACCATTGAGAAGATTTTGGGAAGAAATGATGATATTCTTTATTTCAAGAAAAAAGATGGCATGATTCAGCACATCTTTCCTGATCTTTTCAGCCGTTGGATCATTACTTCATCAGAGAACATCCGTGAATATAAAGTGATCCAGCACTTGGATCACTCATTGACGATTTTATTAGATCCCATCACTTCCCGTGAGAAGGATGATCTGATCCGACTGGTCGAAAGCCGGTTACGGCTTGAACTTTCAGCCTTCGATATCGAATGTCGGATGGATATACGCTGTGAAACGATTGCTTTACCGCTGAACCGCTCGAAATTCAAGCGGTTTGAAGTAGATAAAGAAATTGCAAAAAATTAACTTCGAAACCAATCGACCAACCGCGCAAACCAGCTCTTTTTAACTAAAACAACCGGTGTTTTTGGCGTTTCGATCATACTGCGATTTCGTGCATCTTCAATAAAATACTCTTGGCTGTTCAATCTGGGCTGATCATTTTTGATCCGTTGATGACGGCCATTTTTCATTAACCGATGTCCTTTGACATTATCGGACATCATGATGTTCAATATACGAAGGATTTTCAGTTTGATCCCTTTATCCATCACTAAAACGGCTACCTCGACACGACGGGTAAGACTGCGGGTCATAAGGTCACCGGAAGATATCCAAATCTTGGCATCTTCCCCTTCCCCAAAAGCATAGATGCGGGCATGCTCGAGAAAACGACCGACGACATTGGTTACTTGAATATTCTCGCTTCTGTCTTTTACATTGGGTAAAAGACAACAAATTCCCCGGATGATCAGATCGATTTTCACTCCGGCTTGGGATGCCTGCGAAAGTTTATCAATGATGTCGCGCTCTGAGAGCGAATTGGCCTTAAAAATGATCCGGCCACTATGTCCGCTTTTGACTTTCTCGATTTCACCATCGATCATATCCATCAGTTGACCTTTATACGCAAAAGGAGCTACCCACAAAAGATTATAAGTCCCTTGAAGATTGGAAATAGCCATATTCTTAAAGAATGTGATCGCATCCTGGGCAATCATCGAATTTGCGGTAAATAAAGACAAATCCGAATACAGTTTTGCGGTTTTTTCATTGTAATTTCCCGTACCGATTTGCGTGATGTAGGAAATCCGATCCGCTTTTTTCAATGTGATCAGACAAAGCTTGCCATGAACTTTGACTTCCTCAAATCCGTAAATCAAATTACATCCGGCTTTTTCGAGCATCTCAGCCCATTCGATATTATTTTTTTCATCAAAGCGGGCTCGCAGTTCAATCAAGACGGTCACTTCTTTGCCGTTTTGAGCAGCATCGCATAAATATTGGATGACCCTCGAATTAGCGGCCAGCCGGTATAAAGATATCTTGATGGATACGACATCTGTCGAATTGGCACTTTCTTTTAGAAACTGGATGAACAATTCAAAGTCATCGTATGGATAAAACAACAGTAAATCCTGTTTCATGCAGTAATCAAGCATCGAAATTTTCATTGATGCTGATTGAAACGGTGGATCTGTCAAATCCAACCGCTGTTTCGGAGACAATTTATCAAGCAAATCAAAAATATAGTCGAATGAAATCGGTGAATGCTGAACAAAAATCTGCGTATCGCTAAGTTTAATCCGGTCTTTGAAAATCCGTCTGATTTTCTCGTCCAGTTCTCCTTCGACTTCCATACGGACCGGTGCCAGACGCGAGCGCTTCTTCAGAATCAACTTCATATGAACGCGGAAATCCAAATCGAAATCAAAACCTTCATCCTCCGGATGGATATCGGCATTGCGCGTGATCGAAAGGATACACGAATTGCTTACCTGATATTTGTCGAAGACCAGAGGAAAAAAATGCTGGATCACTTTTTCTGTCAATACGAAACTAATGGAATCTCTTGGCAAAAAGACCATCTTGTCCAAAGTGTCACTGACTGGAATCATACCCAAAGTACCAAGGTTCTCCTTGCTTTTGACCATGGCAACAACGACTTTTTGCTTGTTGAGCAAGTGCGGAAACGGGTGGTGGCGGTCGATGACCAACGGAGACAGTAACGGTAATATTTTCCTTTTGAAAACATTTTCCAGATGCTTTAATTCCGCACTGCTGCACTCGCTGATTTCACAATGATGGATATCATTGGTATTCAACTGCGTTCTTAATTGTGAAAACACTTTATCTTTCTTCTCAATCAAAGGGACTGTCGCTTTATAAATCGCATCCAGCTGTTCTTTGATGCTCATCCCCGACTTATTGTCGATGGGAGGTTGTTTTAGGCGGGCAATATCACTCAAGCTTCCCACACGGATCATGTAGAATTCGTCCAGATTGCTTTGAAAAATTGCCAAAAATTTCAGACGTTCCATCAAAGGAACCGTCAGATCTTCGGCCTCTTTTAAAACCCGGCGATTAAACATCAGCCAAGACAGTTCACGATTTTGCGTAAATGATGTATCAAATGTACGCATTTTTGTCATTATTCATCCTCTAGAACTCGTGAAAACAAATAACCCTCACGCACACCATAATCACTGACCGTGATGAGTTGCCCGCCGGAGCGTTTGACAGCTTCGCTTAAAATCATCAGACCGGGAATGATGGTGTGAATACGATCTGAAACGTTTTGTAATATGATGTCCAATGCAACGCGGTCGTTTGCACTGATGATCTTCAAAAGTTTCTTCAGTTCACTGGTTTCAATATCATTATCCGAAAATGCTCTTTCAAAAATCACTTGATTGAGTTTACGGCCGGCACGCAATGTACCACCTACCCCGCAAACCAAAAAGTAGTCTTTCTTAAAGATGTGTTTGACTTTGTCCATCTCATCATTGATCGTTTTTTGAAGAAGTTTCTTTTCCCGTTTATCCGGTAGCAGCTGACTGACACATCTGCGATATAAACTCAAAGATCCGATCGGGATGCTCACTGCATCAATGATTTTTTTGTTTTCAAAAGTTACCAACTCCGTAGAGCCGCCGCCAATATCGATCAACATGCCGTGATCCATCGGGATCAGTCTTGTTGCGCCGATAAAATCCAGACGTGCTTCATCTTCACCACTGATCAAATCAATTTTGACATCCGCTTCCTTCTCGATCGTTTCAATGGCTTGCTTCGTGTTTTCGATATTGCGAAGTGATGCTGTCGCAAATACCAAAAACTTATCGACCTTAAAATGACCGACAATGCTTTTCAGCTCAAGGATGACATTGATTGCTGCTTTTATACCTTTGACAGACATCTTACCGTCGACCACATATCCAATCAGTCCGACATTGTTTTTTGTTGAAAACAAGAGATCTGGCTGATGGTTTCTACATTCGTATACGTTCATTCGGACAGTATTTGATCCCATATCCACCAATGCTACGATCATATCCATCCCTCGTTTCTAAAGTTGTGTTTCTTCCAACTGTTTTGTAATCTCTTCCACTTCACTTTTCAGTGATTTAAGCAATTTGAACTTTGGATCGACATCAACAACGAAAAGCTCATTCAGTATTTCTTTGGTCCGCTGATAATCACAAATGACTCCCAATTGTTCTGCCCAAAGCTTGCTTGGCTTGATTTTCTCAGACATTGATTCATCTGTATGATCCGGCAATAAGGTCAAAGCATAGCGCAATCGCTTGATTTGAATTCTGCACTCATGCATGGACGGATAGTCTTTGATATCGAGCTTCTTAATATCTTTGCGAATCGATTTAAGCCATCCATTCATCCGCTGATTGATATAACCTGTCAGTTTCTTGTCATTGTTAAATAAATCCTCAGATTTTTGTTTTATCCAATCCAAATCTGACTTTGTTTGAGTTGGTCTGAAATTTGAGTATGCTACGATTCTTGCCTGTTGTTTTGCCCGAATCAAAGCAAATCCAAAGTCATGATCCTGCGGATTCTGCTCATCAGCAACAGTAAGCCAACGCTGATACAGCACATCCAGTTCTCGGGCATTTGAAAATATAGAGGCCATCTCTTTTAGCTTTCGGTTGATTTCATCGGCAAGATCTTTGTCAAGTCTTGGCTTGAAAAATGCGATCAACGAGCGCAGTTGACGGATTTTGACACGATACTGATGCACAGCTTCAATATCGTCATCCAACGCGATAACTCTGTTAAGCGGTTGCTCGATAGCATCGATGGCATTATTAATGATCAAAACCAGCGCTCGTTTTTGATTTTTACCCATGTCATCACCTCAAATCCCGAAGGGCTTTGGGTTGCAGAAACCAAAGCAACTCACAATCTTTTTCATTAAGTTTAAACCCGGCAGCCGCTACTTTTTTAAACGGCAACGGATTTCCTGTCAACATTTCGGACCATTCACCTAGAATCGGCTGATGACCGACGATTACGATCGAATCACTTTTGCACTGAATGATGAATTTGATCAGCTCAGAAAAATCTCCGTCACGAACAAATTCGTGTTCGCCCACATAGGCAAATCCGCATTGAGTCGCCAACAAAAGTGCCGTTTTGACAGCACGCTGGTAATCTGAGCTTATGATGATCGTTTCTTCCGGTTTCTTGATAAGCCTAAGCAGTCCAGGTACAATTTCAGATATCGATTCTTTTCCTTTGTCCGTCAAATCCCGCATGGCATCATTATTTTCTTCCATCGGGTATGCATCTGCATGTCGGACGAGTATCAACTTCTTACTCACATCGTTCACCACCCTTGCTTCTGTTTAATCTCATTATACCCCGAATCCTTTCAAAAAACAAAAATGAAAACGAGGTTGCCCTCGTTATGATTGATTTCCGTGAAGATCATGGCCATGCGCGTGATCGACGATCACACGAATGAATGTTCCCGGTTTGACATTTTCTTTAACCTTTACATAAATGACTCCATCGATATTATCCGGAGCGCTGTGAACGCTTCTTCCCTTCGCTGTTTTTGTGATCGCATCCATCGTTTCAACAAGCACTTCGACTTCTTTACCAATCCAAATCTCGTTGAGCTGTTGAGCGATTTCCTGCTGAACCATCATCAGTTGTTTGTAGCGTTTGTTCTTCGTGCTTTCACGTGGTTCACCCTGATAATCAAATGCCGGTGTGTCCTCTTCTTTTGAGTAAGTAAATGCACCCAGGCGGTCAAACTTCATTTCTTTGACAAATGAGAGCATATGTTCGAAATGTTTTTTGGTTTCCCCAGGAAATCCGACGATCATCGTCGTGCGGATAATTGCCTGTGGATGAATTTGGCGGATATATGCAATGGTTTCCTTGATGGACTTGACATCACCCCGACGATTCATCGCCTTAAGCATCGCATCATCACCATGCTGCAACGGCAAATCAAAATATGGCAGTACTTTGGGTATGCTTGCCAATCGATCGATCATTTTCTTGCTTAACTCATCGGGATACATATACAAAATACGAATCCAACGAATACTTTCAAGCTTGGCGATTTCTTCGCATAAATCCGCAAGCATATATTTGTGATACAGATCGATCCCATATCGTGTCGTATCTTGTGCAATCAATACGATCTCCTTGACACCCTTCTCACTCAAATGTCTGGCTTGCTCAATCAATGTTTCCATTGGATATGAACGGAAGTTGCCTCGAATCAAAGGTATGGCACAGTAGGTGCAGCGGTTTGAGCAACCGTCAGCGATTTTAAGATATCCCATCCACGATTGGGTAGACAGCAGGCGCGGCTTTTTGCCGTAAACCCCTTTAACGATGATTCCCAGTTCTTTGGTCAATATTTCATCCATCACCGGATATTCATCAAGAGTAATGAAGCGATCGACTTCCGGCAATAATTGTACCAAATCATCGTGATAGCGCTGACTCAGACAACCCAAAACGACCAGTTTTGCCCCAGTCTGTTTTTTGATTTCACTCATCTGCAAAATCGTATTAATAGCTTCTTCTTTGGCCGGTGTGATAAATCCGCAGGTGTTGACAAAGATAGCCTCTGCCTCCATTGGTTCACTGACCATGATATGTTGATTAGCACTCAGCAATCCCATGACATTTTCACTGTCTACCCGGTTTTTGCTGCAGCCAAGCGATATGAATCCAATTTTCATCTTTTCACCTCGATAACGTTCTTATTTTATCACAAACCACTCCCCCAATACAGTCGTTTTTGATATACTGACGGTGGGTGATGGTATGCTCGTTTTGTTGTCGCCAACGAAAACCATGAAAAAGATGGATTATAAAGGGAAAAGCAGTGTTCCCTTTTTTGAAAATCAAGCAACGATGATCGCAAATCAGTTTCAAACATTTGATGTCAGACAACTTCAGAAGTGGTATAACGTTTCAGACAATATCGCTCAACAAGCCTATATCCACTGGCAAACCTTTGATACACAGTCAAAGACGATCGCATTGTTTGCCTATCAGGGAGAAGCCTTTAGAAATCTCGATGCTGCATCACTGACAAAAGCACAGATTGAAAAAGTAGGTAAGCATTTGCGTATCTTGAGTGCATTGTACGGCGTTATACGTCCGCTTGATGAAATAGTGTCATACCGGTTGGATTTAACTAAAAACTTCCCTGGACTGGGCAGTGGTATAGCCTATTGGCGAGAGCATGTTACCAATCACCTGCTTGAAGAAATTGAAATGCACAAGCAACCATTCATCATCAACTGTTCTTCCAACGAGTATACGGATATGATCGATATCCAACGGATTAAAAAGAGTGTTTTGTGGGTTCAGGTGAACTTCGAATACATCAAAGACAACAAGAATGTTGCGATGTCCATGCATGCCAAGGCTGCCCGAGGGACTTTGGCCAGGGAGTTATGTCTTAAACCAGTTACTTCCATTGGTCAAATGGATCGTTATCTCATTGATTATGGTTGTAAGATTGATAAGAAAAATGGCATTGTTACCTACATCAAGCAACTGTAAATACAAAAAAAGCGTCCTGGGGACGTTTCTTTTGTAATGGTGGTTCCGGTCGGAATTGAACCAACGACACGTGGATTTTCAGTCCACTGCTCTACCAACTGAGCTACGGAACCATTGGTTGCGGGG
>PGZW01000078.1 GCA_002841515.1 Firmicutes bacterium HGW-Firmicutes-19
GCTTTCTAAGTGCTTAACCACAACCATTTTCAAATCATAAGCAAACTGATCACATCCGATAGCGATTTTCATGTTAGTTACCTTCCTTTTCTTGAACATATTTCGAAACAAGTGCTGCGATAGCTATATAATTCTTGGCTGTCAAGGCAAATCTGCCGGTAAACAAGCCATCGATATTTTTCTTACTGATTAACTCATAAGCACTTTCAAGTTTTACCGATCCTCCGTAGATAATGCGAACGGATTGTGCTATATCATTTCCAACTTCACTTGCAATGACATAACGGATGAAACGATGCATATCTTCAACATAATCGGCATTTGCACCTTCAGATTGTCCAATGGCCCATACCGGCTCGTAAGCAAAGATGATCTTATCCACATCCTCTGGTTTCACACCGTCCAACGTCCATAACACCTGGGTTTTTACCCGCACATTCCCGACTCCATCGTCTTTCTCTGCTTTGGTTTCACCGATGCAAACCAATGGCGTCATTTTATAGTCCAGACAAAGTTTTACTTTCTTGTTGACAGAATGATCGCTTTCATTAAAGTTGGCTCGTCGTTCAGCATGGCCCAATTCGATAACCGTACATCCCAGCTGAGCCAAGGTAGGCGCAGGCACCTCCCCGGTATAAGCTCCATAGTCCGCAAATGCCATGTTTTGAGCACCCCATGCAACATTGCTATCACTTAAAATATTCGCCAGATGGTCAATCAACGGGAATGTCGGTATCAAAAACATATCGACATTACTTATATCCTTGACCCCTTCAACAATATCCATCGCAAGGACATCTACTTCAGATTTTGTGGTTATATGCATCTTCCAACTTGAACCGACGATTTTTTTTCTCATAAAAACCTCCTTATCAACAAGTCTATCATACCACATAATTGGTAAAATCAAATATCACTGCCCTTTCGGGCAGTGATGTTTATGCCAATTCTTTTTTTAGATTATCGTAGAAAATATTCAAAATCATGTAAGAAGAAGCTGACCCCGGATCTAAATGTCCGATGGCTCTTTCACCAAGACGAACAGCTCTGCCCTTTTTGGCAATCAATGGAATCGTTGAGTCTCTGCCTTTTTCGGCCACTTGCATACACTGTTCAAACGCTGTCAAAGGCTCAGTTTTTGCCTCTACCGCTGCCAACAATGCATCTGTAAACGGACGTAAGGTGTCGACCATCGTCTTATCGGCGATTACGGCCTTACCACGACTTTCAATCAACTCAATACCACTTTTAAACATTAGGGCTAACTCATCAAAAGTCACTTCGTCCTTATTGTTTGCTGCTTCTCCAAACTTCATAAAGAAACCGCCATACAAAGGTCCGGCTGCTCCTCCGACCTTACCCAACAAAGTCATGCCGACTTTCTTGAATAAAGAAGTTAAATTCTCATTCTCCCATTCCGGCAGTTTCTTAGTTACTTCTCTAAATCCGATCGAAAGATTGATTCCGTGGTCACCATCGCCAATAGGCGAATCTAATTGAGCGAGATAATCTCTCTCGCGCTCAGCCATGGCTGCCATATCTACGATGACTCTTGTAAAATAAGCTTTTCCTAATAAGGTGTTTTCGTACATGGTGTTTCTCCTGTCAAACGTTTATGATAATCCAGCGAAACCGCTAGATTTGAACAAAATATGGAGCGTTGGTCGGATAGTCGATAAATCTCTTCAACTCTTCGTCAACTTTTAGTAATGTTACCGATGATCCAGGCATATTCATTGTTGATGCATACGATCCGATAAATGTCTTGTGAACGCCAACACCCAGTTCTTCAAGGATTTCTGCAACTTTACGGTAAGCAACAAACAAATCCATCAACGGAGTTGCACCTAAGCTGTTGACCAAAACGCATACTTCATCGCCTTTAGCCAATTTCAGTTCAGGAACTAAAACATCCATGATTTCTTTAACGACTGCATCTGCAGGTTCCGTTTTGCCTCTTCTTACGCCAGGTTCGCCATGGATACCCATACCGATTTCCATGTCGCCCGATTCCATTTCAAACATTTCTTTGCCGGTGGTCGGATGTTCAGCTGCACCCAAGGCTACACCCATCGTAGCGCAGTTTGCATTCGCTTTTTTAGCGGCAGCAACGACTCCGTCAAGATCCAATCTTTCTTCGGCAGCGGCAGCGGCTACTTTAAATACAAAGAAGTCCCCAGCGATTCCTCTTCTGCCTTCAACATCCGTTGAAGAAATGACATCGTCGGTAACCAATACGGTTTCAACACGGATTCCGTCTTCAGCAGCCATTTCAGCTCCGATATCAAAATTCATGACGTCTCCGGCATAGTTTCCATAAAGATAAATACAGCCTTTTCCTGCATCAACGGCCTTAACAGAATTATAGCAAGGTTCCGGTGATGGAGAGGTGTTGATATTACCGATGACGGCAGCATCCGCAAATCCGTCTCCGACATAACCTAAAAACAACGGTTCATGTCCAGAACCACCACCAACGATGACGCCGACTTTGTCTTTTTTAGGAGCATTCTTACTGACTACGACGCGACCGTCGTGTTCAAGAAGCTTTACTTGTTTTCCAAATGCCTTAACATAACCTTGTAACATTTCCTCTACTATTTCATACGGGTCGTTAATTAGTCTTCTCATTAAATTTTCCTCCTTGTTTAATGTGACAACCGATTTGAAAAAACACTACAAACACTGACATTTTTCAATATCCTCGTTCTATAGATTCACCTCCGATCAAATAACGATATTGTAATCCGGACCCTCCGGAATATCATCATAATCCAGAACACATAATTATATCTGCTCATGCACTTGAATGCAGAATTTAAGATTTACCTTACTTTTTCATTTTACCATAAATGATTGCTTGCTACTATTCTCTCATAAATATCTCACAAAATTTACACAAAAGTTCGACAATATATACCAAATTCTGTCAATTGCTATTTTAACCTTGCAAATCCTTACTTTCTAATCGATAGTTCACATATTCTTTAAATAATGCATACACGACGGATGCCAATGGGATAAACAGTAAGATGCCCAATACCCCAAACAAGGTACCGCCTACGGTAATGGCCAAAAGGATCCATATCGATGGAAGTCCGGAAGCCTTTCCTGCAACTTGCGGGTAGATGAAATTATTCTCAATCTGCCCGATGACATTGAATATCAAAATGAACCACAATGCTTTGATGGGATCGATCATCAGAATCAGAAGAAAGCCGAAAAGCATCCCGATGAAAGCTCCGACCATCGGAACCAGCGAAGTCACACCGATCAAAATGCTGATCAACAAGACATAGGGATAGTTAAACAAACCCAGCACCACAAAGAATATGACTCCCAAAATAATCGCCTCAACCCCTTGTCCATAGACAAAGTGAGAGAATATCCGATTGGATATTGTGCCGACATGAACGATTTTCTTGGCGGTACTGTCACTGAAGAATGCATGAATGACCTTATGAAGTCCGCGGATGACATATTCCTTTTGAAGCAGTGCATATACCGAGAAGAAAAAGCCGATAATCAACGTTGTCAGTCCGCTGAGCAGCGAAGAAGCAAATGAGAAGGTATTCTGAAGCCATTCCAGCCAACTCTGTTCAAAGAAGGCTACGATTGATTTTTCAATATCCGCCCAGTTGATATTCAGACCAAAAATCCAATCTTCAATCATCGCATTTTCACCGATGATTCCTTCGATCCATGCAACCAGTGTGTTCCAGTGTTCAGGTTTTTGAAGTTCGACAACAATCACGCGAATCGTCTGGTACAGCTGTGGGATGATATAGGTTAGAATCATGGTAAAAAGCACGGTAAATCCGGCCAAAGTCATTAGATAACTGATGGGTCGTCGGATTTTAAAAGGAACTTTCTTTAGCCATCCTGGTTTTTCAAACAGAAAACCCTCAATCCACATCATCGGTCCGTTAAATATAAAGGCAATCGCAAATCCGACCATAAACGGTGTTAAAATCGAAAGTAATTTCAATAAGTAAACGAGTATTCCCAAAAAGTTGAGGCTTACAAATAACATCAACGCACCGAAAACGATCAAAAGCATCAACTTCTTCATATTCTCATCGTTTAAACGCATAGATTCACACTTTCTTAACGCAGACGCTGTTGGCCGCTGGCCGTATAAATTTCAAACCATTCTTCATGAGTCAATGCAATGTTCAACGCAAAGATGGCTTGTTGAAGACGTTTCAGTTGACTGCTTCCTGAAATCGGGATCGCACCTACCGGATGATAAAGCAACCAGGCAAAGACAATCGTTTCACTCTCAACCCCGTGACGCCGGGCGATTTCATCGATTTTCTTGCGAGCCCGAACATTTTTCTCATCACTCGATGTAAACAAACGACCTCCGGCCAGAGGCGACCAGATCATCGGACGAACATTCATTTTCTGTAAGTAATCCATATTTCCATTATTGAAGTGTTCAAAACAAACCGGTGACCATTCGATTTGATTAGTGACCAATTTATGCTTCATAAACGATTGTAAAGCATCAAATTTCATAGGATCGAAATTGGAAACCCCTACGGATTTGACCCAGCCGGAATCAACCAATTCGTCCAACGTTTTACCGAGTTCGCGATGATCGATCAACGGATCTTCCCTGTGTATCAAAAAGACATCGAGCACATCACAGTTCATTCGTTTAATGCTTTCCTGACAGGAAGTGACGACTTTGAGTTTACGTGTATCATAATGACTCATTGTATATGCTCGCTTATCGCTAAACATATTTATGCCGGTTTTTGTGACGATTTCTATTTGATTGCGCAAATGAGGAGCTGCTCGTAAAACTTCACCGATTCGCTGTTCACCCATGTAATTGCCATAAATCTCTGCAGCATCAAAGGTTGTGACGCCCCGTGCGATGCACGATTCGATAAACTTCACGGTTTCATCAATGGTCCAATTCCAATCGTTCAGACGCCAAAGTCCTTGAACGATTCGTGAAACAGAAACATTCTTGTTCAGATTGACTCTTTCCATAGTTATCACCTTTTCTATTATCATAACACAGATTTTTATCGTGCGATTTTTGTTATAATGAATTCGGTGATTAAAATGAAAATACAGACAATCGAAAAGGCAAGACATTATTTATTGGCTTATCACGGATTGCTGAATGAGCCCATCTTCGAAGGAAAAACCGGAATCACAGATTTTGTAAAGTTGGTCGGTTGCGTTCAATTTGACCCTATTGACATTTGCGGGCGAAATGCGGATTTAACGTTTCAGTCAAGAGTCAGACATTACAAGAAGAGCATGCTCGAGGAATTGCTTTATCAAGATCGATCACTGATGGATTATTTCGATAAGAATTTGTCAATCATCCTTACGGCGGATTGGCCGTTAATGAGCCGTCGAAGAGAACAGTTTCGCAAGGAAAGTCGAAGCAGTGACATCGCGAATAAACATGAGCAAATGATCTTGGACTATCTGAGTGCACATGATGTTGCATGCAGTAAGGATATCGATCTGAAAGAAAGAGCGGATTGGTATTGGAGTGCGTCCAGCTCGGCTCGCGTAGTTTTGGAAACATTGTACTTTCGTGGAGATTTGGTCATTCATCATAAAAAGGGGACGATTAAGTACTACTCAAAACAAGAGCATCTTTTCAACAATCAACTCATTGACCAATCTTTCAATGATGATGAGCATGATGATTTATTTTTACTAAGACGTATCAAAGCGGTCGGGTTGCTTTGGGATAAACCATCCGATGCACTCTTAGGTATCTTGGATTTGAAATCTGAACGAAGAAAAGCCGCTTTTAAACGATTGCTCGAAAGCAAAAAGATTACATGTGTTAATATCGATGGCATTAAGGATTCCTTTTATATTCCAATGGAACATATCGATTTATTTGGCAACCCTCCGAAAATAAGGCAGACCCGAACCGAATTTCTCGCTCCGTTGGATAATTTACTGTGGGATCGAAAGCTGATTTCCGCCATTTTCGATTTTGATTATAAGTGGGAAATCTATGAGCCCGAACATAAGCGAAAACATGGTTATTATGTGATTCCGGTCATTCAAGACAATGCGTTTGTCGGTCGGATCGAGGCAATCAATCAAAAGAAAACCAAAACCTTGCTTATCAAGCGGTTTTGGCAGGAAAAACCAATAAATTTGGAATCTCTAGAAGAATGTATCGAGCGTTTTGCATTATTTAATCAGGCAAAACACATTGAATATGCGGATGATTGGATTATTTTAACGACGGAAGGATCATCCGAAGTTCTTTGACCGGAGTTTTCATGATGACTTCCTTTATTACTCCATCTTCCATAAATCCCTGAGCCCGATAGAAATCAATGGCGCGTTGATTGGTCGACAAAACCCACAGCGACGCCTTTTTAAATCCCAATACCCGCAGTTCCATTAAAGCCACTTGCATCAGAAGTTTACCCAAGCCTCGCCCATGATAGGAAGATAGTAAATACATACCCCAAATCTCACCGGTATCTGATGGCATATCGGTATCACGACATTTTCCATACCCGCAGAACCCGACGATTTGTCCCATGATTTCTATGACCTGAGTATTTTCGTATTTCATAGAAGCAAACATGCTTTCACTTTTCTCAATGGTTCGCTCGTTGATGAATTCCGGGTTGATCTGTCCGCGATACGTCTGTTGCCAGCTTTGAACATGGACGATCGCCATGGCATGAGAATCGTCGATCGTTGCTTTTCGAATGTTGAAGTTCATGATATACCTCCTTTTATGCATACTGTCAGAAGAAAGCAAATCACCAATGCCCTACTTATTTTTTAGAAATGATTTTATATAAATCGATAAACTCATTAGCAATGATTTTGAAAGCCTCAGCACTCATCAGTTGATCTTCCGCATGAGTCAACAATAAATTCATAACCACCGACTCGCCGCCGGCTTCTTGTTGAATAAGTTCGAAATGTGCCTGATGGCCTTCAAGGAAAAATTCATCGCCTTCCTTTATCAGCTGATCAGCATGCTTAAAATCGCCGGTCTTTGCTACTTGGATCGCTTCGATGTAATAACTGCGAGCCGTTCCAACGGCAGATATGATTTGAAAGCTCATCAATTCAGTGGGTTCCATCGTTTACCTCCATCAGTTTCTTCGCCTGATCCAAAACTTTTCTGCCATTCAGTGTCCCATAGGATACCATGTCGATCGAATCTACCGGACAAGTAAGCATTGCTTGAACTTTCTTAAGTTCAAAGCGAACTTGCGGTCCAAGCAAGACAACATCCGCATCCTTGCCGTGGATCGCTGCTTGCGATGTTGGAAAGGCATCGATGGTACAATCCAATCCTTCCAATCGGGCAGCCTCGCGCATCCGATTGACCAATAAATTTGTCGACATTCCGGCGGCACATAACAATACGATTTTCTTCATTCGACCCACCCTTTCAACAGAGATACTCTTGTTGAATCTATTGTAACATAATGTGCTTCTGCGTAAATCAACATGCCTTAAAGTGAAAATTCACTGCGCAAAATGGAATAACACACATTGTCAAGCACCGATCCATCGTAAATGACCGATGACATGCGCAACGTTCCTTCATAACGGAATCCGCACTTCTCAAATACACGTCCGGACTGGCGGTTGAAGGGGTAATGATATCCTGAGATAATATCGACATCCAACTCTGTAAATGCATAGCGTACAAGTTCCACTACTGACTCAGCGATGATGCTTTGACCCCAAAATGCCGGATGTAATACAAATCCGACCATTCGGGATTTGACTTTTGGACGTTTATCATCCATATGCAAACCGATCGAACCGACGACCTTCTTCGAATCTTTCATTTCAATCGCCCAAACTTCACTGCTTGAGATAAACATGGCGATGATACGGGCACTTTCATGCGTGTCTTGATGGGGTTTCCAACCTGCCGCCGGTCCTACATTGGGCAACTTGGCATAGTCATACATATCCTCCACATCCGACAGTCGCCAGGGACGTAAAATGCAGCGCTTAGTTTCTATGATTTTCATGATATTCACCTCTTGTTAAACATATCAAAAATAGTGAGAAAAAACAAGAAAGCGATAAAAAAAGGAGGTCGCAACCTCCTATACTTTATCTTCCCTTACGGTTTTGTTTGATTTCTTCGATACGTTCTTTGACTTCCTGGCGAATGATTTCTTCATCCGTCAACTCAGTTCCCGGATTTTCCTCACGGAATTCCTGAACCATTTCTTGAGCACGTTCTTGAATCGCATTTTCCGCGCGCAGTTTCAACAGTTCTTTCTTCTCTGCCAACGCTGCTTTGTCCGGTCCATTACCACGAAGATCTTTTATCTTGACCATAATGTCCTTAATCGACATTGCATAAAGTTCATCTCCGCCCAATTCCGGATATTTTTCCATCAGTTTCTGAACAAACAGGACTTTCCCTAAAGTTACACCCAATTCATTGGCTAGTTCTTTTTGTTCGGCCACAGCTTCATGTCCAACGACATGGACAGCCATTTCACGGTTTTCCAGGCGTTCTTGAACACGTTCACGAATTTTCTCGCTCAGCTTTTCATCGACTTTATCTCTGTTATACGCCGTTACCATGGCAACTTCGCCTTCCGCTAACAAATCGATATAACCCATTTCCGTTGCTTCCGCAATGATCAATTCTACAGCTTCATCTACTTGTAAACCAATCAACTCCAAATTGACCAGCAATGCTTCGGCATCGGCATTGAGCGCTTCCACTTCAACTACCTTTTCCCAAGGATTGGTTGTTAAGATGATACTTGGATTGATATCTACGGCAACATAGGAAGCATATGCATTGACCCACTGTAAACCGGACACAAATAATACCAATGCTAATCCCATAGCCAGCAGCCAGCCGAAGTTAAAGCCGCGGTTGCGATTTCCTTCAACGATTTGTGACAATACGTCTTCTTTTACAAACGTATTTCTTTCAAATGTGCGTTTCAAATTACTCATAATTCCTCCTTTAACAAGTGCCTTAAGGCCTCGATGCTTCGATAGTACTTCGTCTTTACAGAATTCTCATTGCTGTTGAGCTCATTTGCAATATCTTTAAATGTCATATCCAATCTAAATTTTGCTGTCAGGATCATTTTTGATGTTTCATCTAACTGAGAAACCGCCGTCCAGATTCGATCGACTGTCATCCGATCAAGCATTGCCGCAATTTCATCGCGCTCATCCGCAATGTTCTCTAATCCATCCCACTCACCATCATTCAATGAAATAGGTGCTTGGTACCGATTGCGATAAAATCGCTTAATCTCATTCTTAGCCATTTCAATCAGATAAGCTTCTACAGAATCTACATTATGATTTTTCTTCGTGATGTGCTTATAAAAGTTCATATACACATTGGCAACGATGTCTTCTGCATCACTGACACTGCGAACTTTAAACAAAACAAATCGGCTTAAATCATCATAGGTTCTTCGA
>PGZW01000079.1 GCA_002841515.1 Firmicutes bacterium HGW-Firmicutes-19
TATGTAAAACCGGGCGTTCGTCGCAAATTAAAATCCGAAGCCGCCAGAAAAGCTCGCAGAAGCAAATAAAGTACTTGAAAAAGTACTTTTTTTATTTTCTTACTCAAGCTATACTTAATTAAGAATGGAGTGGATGCATTTGGATCACAATACAGCGATCTCACTGAATGAATTGAGTATGGAGGAGTTATCCAATCTTTTTGGTGTAAACGACCACCATTTGGCAATTTTAGAAAAAAATTATAACGTAAATTGTTTGATACGCAGCAGTCAATTGCTCATTAGTGGCAGTGAAGCTTCATTGGTCGATGAATGTAAACGAGCCGTTTTGGCGGCTATCCGACTGATCAAAGAAAATCAGCAGCTCAGTGAGCGTGATTTTTACTATATCATCCGTTTGGTCGCTGCCAAACAGGAGAAACGCTTGGAAGCATTGACCTCATCGCCGATTGCCAGAAATTTTGCGGGGAAACTGATTTATCCCAAGACCTGGGGTCAGAAAATATTCATCGATGCGATCAGCCGCAATGATATTACCTTTGCTATCGGTCCTGCCGGTACCGGCAAGACGTATCTGGCGGTCGTATATGCGGTCGCATGTTTGAAAAATCAGGAGTTTAAGAAAATAATCCTCACTCGGCCGGCCGTTGAAGCCGGAGAAAATCTCGGATTTTTACCCGGTGACCTCAAGGAAAAGGTCGATCCTTACTTAAGACCTTTGTATGACGCTCTGCATGATATGCTGGGCGTAGAACAAACGACCAAGATGTTGGAGAAAGGCCAGATAGAAATCGCTCCCTTAGCCTATATGCGCGGCCGTACACTGGATAATGCATTTGTCATTTTGGATGAAGCGCAAAATACACTTCCATCACAAATGAAAATGTTTTTGACCCGGATGGGGTTTAAATCCAAAATCATCGTGACAGGAGATGTCACTCAAATTGATTTGCGCAGAGATCAAAAATCCGGTTTGATTCAAGCGGTCAATTTACTGAAATCGATCGATGAGATTGCATTTATCGAAATGACGACTGCGGATGTCGTACGTCATCCACTGGTTGCAAAAATACTTGAAAAATATGAAGCAAAGGAGTAAATATGGCAAGAATTCTGTTAGTAGAAGATGAAGAAAGCATCCGCAAGTTGATTGCTTATGACCTGAAATCAGCAAAACATGAGGTAGTGCTGTGTTCTAGAGGCGATGAGGCAAAATTCGTCGGATTAAATGAAAACTTTGACTGTATGATCATTGACTGGATGCTGCCAGGGTTGTCCGGTCTTGAACTGGTCAGAATTTTCAGAAAAAACAACAAACAGTCCATTATGATCATGCTTACAGCAAAAGATGATGAAGGCGACATTCTTGAAGCCTTTGAAGCGGGGGTGGATGATTATGTTACCAAGCCATTTTCGCCAAGAGAGCTTTTAGCGCGGATCAATGCGCATCTGAAGCGTAATACAAGCAAATCCGATACGATGTTAACCTATGAAGATATCCGTCTTGACATGACCCGCAGAGAAGCTTTTATTGCAGATGGTTTGATCGAGCTGACAAAGAAGGAATTTGATCTGCTTGAATATCTGTTAAGAAACCGCCGAATCGTCCTTTCACGTGACGATATCCTTAATGAGATTTGGAATTTTGATTATGACGGGGATACCCGGATCGTGGATGTGCACATATTTAAACTGCGTTTGAAACTCAAAGGTTCAATGTTGACGATTCGCTCCATTCGTGGCGTCGGGTATGTCTTAGAGAAAAAAGATGAATAAATATTGGATATTCTGGTGGCTGGCAGCATTTTTGGCAGCTTTCGTATGGGCCATATTCGTTAACAGTGTGATTCCGATTTTTTTTCTTTTTCTGTTTAATGGAGTCTGGTTGTTTCTGTTTTGGCAAAATATCAAAACAAGAATCAGCAGATCAGAGTCTTTTTTGACCAGTCAGTTAACAGCTTCCACCAAAGATAATGTATTGAAATCTCAACAACTAGCAACTTTGATCACTCATATCCCTTCACCGTTGGCTTTAGTGGATATGCAAGGCGAACTGGTGATTATCAACGACCGTTTTAAAAGACTGATGAAAGACAGTGAACCGCTCATTAATTTTCAAAGCCTGAGTTTGCCGGTCGATGTGCGATATTTCATTCGGGAGTCATATTTGAATGAACAGTCGAATTATAAAACGATTCATTTGGAAGGGGTTGATTATCAGGCGTTATCGATTCCGGTAAAGAACAACAATCGTTACGGCGGTTGTCTGATCATCTTGCAGGATATTACCCGGGTTTTAGAAGGGGAAAGACTTCAAAAACGCTTTATCGCCGATGCTTCCCATGAGCTAAAAACCCCAATCGCTTCCATCAAAGGGATGGCGGAAATATTGAATCGCCCGAGTTTCGATGATGTACAAACACTTAAGGAGTTTTTGCTTCAAATAAGCAAAGAAGCCAACCGTTTAGAAACCGTGGTCGCAGATCTTTTGTTCATTTCGAAGATGAGTTCAAACAGGATGTATCTGGATGTGCAAAAGAATGACATCACGGTGATTATCCGACAGGCCTTTGATTCACTCAGATCCGAGTTTGCGAAAAAAGATGTTACTTTTGAATTTTTTGATAAAGAAGTCTTTATCGAATCCGATATCAAACAGATGTATCAAGTCTTCTCAAATCTGTTAAGCAATGCGATTCAATATACCGATCAAGGTAGCATCCGGGTGAATATAGATATAAACCAACAGAAGATCGTTATCCGCATCACTGATACCGGAGCGGGGATCAGTGAAGTCGATTTGCCCTTTGTGTTTGAACGTTTTTACCGTTCTTCATCCGATCGCAGCCGGGACAGCGGTGGCAGCGGACTGGGTTTAGCTATCGTAAAATCAATCGTCAGTGCTCACGGAGGACTAATCAACGTAGAAAGTCAGTTGGATCAAGGGACCACATTTACAATTGAGATGCCGATTGTTAACACAAAGTTAACGAATCGTTAATCGAATTTTTTCATCAGACTGGTATAAATACATAGTAAGGCAGGAACAATTATGAAAATTGATGAGCGACTAAATCAGATCGACGAAACGATTCTGGAAATGGGATACAGAGTCAAAGGAATGTTTGAACTTTCTTTGGGCGTGCTTGAGTCCGGTGATAAAGAAAAAGCTCTTTATATCGTAGAAAGTGATGATTTCATCAACAACTACAATGAAGAGATCAATAATCTTTGTATCAATGTTTTGTCTTTGTTACAACCCGTCGCTTCCGATTTGCGCAGTGTTGTATCAGCAATCAAAATTGCCAACGATATGGAACGTATCGGGGACTATGCGAAAAGCATTGCCCGCTATGTCATTCGCAATGACCGGCTGGATGATGATTTGTTGCCAGTAGCATTGCAGATCGGACAGCTTTTTGTAGATTTATATGAGAAAACGTTAAAAGCACTGAAAGAATCAGATATTAAAATGGCTTACGAAATACCGGTTCTGGATGAAAAAATCGATCAGACTTTTAAGAGTATGGGTGTATATGTCGAAGATTTGATAAAAAACGGCAACCGTCTGGACCATCCGTTTGCGACGATCAGTATGATGCGCAATATCGAGCGGGCAGGGGATCATGCAAAAAACATATGTGAGCATTTGATATTTCGGGTCAAAGGACAGCACATCGATTTCGGTTAAGAGGCAATGCCTCTTTTATTTCACAAAAAAAGGCACGTTGTGCCTAAATTTCGGTTGATTTTATTTCGTGGGTTACATGAATATTGACAGAGTTTTTGGAAATGTTGCAAGCGTGATCACCGATACGTTCGATCGTACCCAAAATGTCCACAAATACGCTGCCCCCGACATCAGCCAGACATGTCTGATTGGCCATCCGGTCAAAATGCTTCTGGCGGGCTTTGTATTCAAGCAAGTCCAAATAGTTTTCATCTTCCAAAACCGATGTGTGTAAGTTGAAATCCTTCTCATTGAATATACGCAGTGCACGGGTCAACATGTGATTGACAAGATCATACATCTGATTGATATCCTCGATGGCTTGATCTGAAAGTTTTTCGTTGGCATCAAAAATCATTTCATAGAATTCGGTCAGATTCACGGATAAATCGCCGATACGCTCCAGATTTTTGATAATTTGCAAGTTTGTCGTATATTCTTCAAGATCATTTTCGCTTAGACCTTCACGGGCAATCAATAACAGATAATCCGTAACTTTTGAATCCAAGGAGTTAATGATGGTTTCCAGCTGTAATACCGACTCCAAATCATTCTTGTTTCCTTTAAGTAAATACTTGCGAGTATCTTCAAATGCTTCGATCGCAATATCACCCATTTTCAGTGAGACATTTTTAGCTATCTGCAATGCAGCGGACGGCAAGCGGCTGATGATTTCAGTATCCATACTGGATATATCCACTTCACGTCGATCAGGCTCATCGCCAGGCAATAACTTCCGAATCAAGATGACCAGCATCTTAATGAATGGATAGAAAGCCAGGGTAGCGACAACGTTGAATATGATGTGGGCAACCGCAATCTGCATCATCGAGTTCAGGTTCCAATAGTTGGCTAAAAGTTTGTCAAACTGGATGAATTGCTGAAGCAGCAACATCGCGATAAATGTACCCAGAACATTGAACAACGTATGTATGCCGGCGGCACGTTTTGAAGCCAATGATCCACCCAGTGCGGCCATGATGGCCGTGACTGTTGTACCGATATTTGATCCAAAGACAAAGGGCAAAGCTGCCTCAAGGGACATGCCTCCGGACTCGTAGATTTTTTGAACGATACCGATCATCGCAGAGGATGATTGGATCAGTGATGTCATTATGACGCCGCTAAACAATGCCAAAAAGGGATGTGTTGACATTTCTTTGGTTAAATCAGTGAACATTGCCACATCTTTGAGCAGTTTGAGTTCATCGCCCATCGTTTTTAAACCGAAGAACATAATACCGAAACCCAGAACTGTCTGACCCAAATAGGAAGTCCGTTTGCGCTTGGCAAACAACACCATCATCGCACCGATAAATATAATATGAAGAGCAAAATTTTCAATCTTTAAACCGATCAGAAATGCCGTGATGGTCGTACCGATGTTTGCACCCATGATGATGCCGACAGCCTGCTCCAGTTTCATCAATCCGGCACGGATAAAGCCAATGGTAATCGCCGTGGTAGCTGAGGATGACTGAATCAGAATCGTAACGACTCCACCGACAACGATGCCCATCCACGCTTTGGATGTGTATCGATCGATATAATCACGTAATTTATCGCCGGCGACATTTTTCAATCCGTCACCTAGAAACTTTATGCCAAAAAGAAATAAACCGAAGCCTCCCAAAACTACTTCGATTCGAATACCGCCAAAGCTTGGAATAAATCCAAATATACCCATCAGATTTACCTCCTTATTCCTAAAACATTTTACCAGAAAATACCCGAATATGGTATGATAAATTTCAAACAATCACTGAACATTCATAAAAAATCCGTAAATATGATATAATACCGTCGGAGGGATTTATCTGAACATTCAAATTATCAATCAGACAAATCAGCGGTCTTATGACGGCTACCGCCGCTATGTCAAACCCGTTTTCAAAAAAACGGCCGAAATACTGAACAAAAGCGAAACGATGGAGTGTTCGCTTATTTTACTTGATGACGTTCAAATGCAAAAGATGAACAATGAATTCCGGGGTAAAGACACTCCTACGGATGTTATCAGTTTTGCGGCGAGCGAAGGCGATCAGGTAGGATCGGATGAAAGTTACATTGGCGATATTTTTATCAATATGGATGCGATGCAACGTCAGGCATCGGCATTCGGGCATTCGAAAAAAAGAGAATTTTGCTTTTTGTTTGTCCATGGTTTATTGCATTGTTTAGGATATGATCATCAACATGAATCAGAAGAGCGAACGATGTTCGAATTACAGGAGTTGATACTTGATGAAATTGCCCCAAGAAGCACTTAAAAAATTTGTCAATAAGTTTAAAGCGGCCATTGACGGTATCATCGTTGGTTTGAAAACCGACCGAAGCATCCGCGTACAATGGTTGATTGCCCTTGCCGTAATTTTGGTTTTTGTAATAATCGGCATCGATGTATTTGATTGGATGCTGATCATTTTATGTATCGGAATTGTTGTTTCGGTAGAGCACATCAACAGTGCGATTGAAGAACTTGCTGATTTCGTCGAACCGAAGTACAGTGAGCACATCAAACGGATCAAAGATTTCTCATCCGCTGCCGTTTTCATTTTATCGATTGCCAGCACACTGATCGGATTGATCATCCTGCTGAAATACTTATAAAGGGGAAGAACCATGAAATACCAATTTTTGCTTGATGAAGCTTTTAAAGCGATGAAAAACGCTTATGCACCTTACTCACATTATCATGTCGGAAGCTGTGTTTTAACCAAAGACGGAAAACAGTTTATCGGGGTCAATATCGAAAATGCTTCCTTTGGAGCAACAAACTGCGGTGAACGCAGTGCAATTTTCGCTGCGTACTCCCACGGCTACCGGAAAAATGACATTGAAGCCATTGCAATCGTAAGCGATGGGGATAAACTGGCAGGTCCTTGCGGGATATGCCGACAGGTATTGTCGGAGCTTCTTAATGATGACACGCTTATTTTACTTTCCAACGGCAAGGAAGAAGCAACGAAAACCATTGATGATTTATTGCCGATGAGATTTACGCAAGAGGATTTAAAATGACATTCAAATCTGGGTTCGTTGCCCTTATCGGCCGGCCAAACGCCGGGAAATCGACATTATTGAACACGTTGATGAAGCAGAAAATCGCGATCGTATCGGATAAACCGCAGACCACCCGTAATGTCATTCGCGGGATACGTACCGATGAAAACTCACAAATCGTATTTTTAGACACTCCGGGAATACACAAACCTCAACATGAGCTTGGAAGACAGATGAATAAAGGGTCATTTACAAGTTTACACGATGTAGATTTGATTTATTATCTTGTTGATGCAACAGCCAAATATGGTCCGGGGGACCAGTTTGTAATCGAGTTACTCAAATCCACACAAACTCCGGTGTTTCTGATTTTAAACAAAATCGACTTATTGAAGAAGCAAGCTATGATTGAATGTCTGAGCCAATGGAGTGAGCGTTATGCCTTTACGGAAGTCATCCCGGTATCTGCATTGACAGCGGATAATGCAGACCGATTGATCGAAGTTACAAAAAGCCATTTATCAGACTCTGAGCAGTATTATCCCAATGACCAGGTCAGCGACTATCCTGAGGCATTTATGATGGCTGAAATCATCCGTGAAAAAGTATTGCAGCTGACACATCAGGAAATCCCGCATTCTATTGCCGTACTGATTGAAAACACAGAGCAAAAAGAAAATTCCATCGATATAAGCGCTGTTATTTTAGTTGAGCGTGATTCTCAGAAGGGGATCATCATCGGTAAAAACGGTAGCATGAAAAACGAAATAAACAAAAGAGCAAGCATGGAACTGAGAAACCTTCTTCAAATGAAAGTGCATCTGGAGTTGTTTGTCAAGGTTGAAACGGATTGGCGTAATCGAGTGCGTCAATTGATCGATTTGGGTTACAAACAGGATCCGCGAGATGAATGATCGGTTAGAAGCAATCATCTTGAGGGTAGATCCCTATAAGGAAACCGACGGGCTTTTGCAGGTGCTTGGCAAAGAGCACGGAAAAATGACGATATTGGCCAAAGGAATATTGAAGGGCAGCAGTAAAAATGCGGCTTCGGTTCAACCCATCACCCATTGTGACATGGTGTTGGATATCAAAGAACCTATATCCCTGTTGCATTCGGCATCGATCATAGATTTTTACCGTTTTATCAAAGAGGACATAACCAGACTTTCCGTCGCTTCCTTGATTTGTGAAATAGCGATGCAAGTATCTACACCTTATCAGCCCGATGAGTACCTCTATGATATTACCAAAGAATCTTTGGCTGCTTTTAAGAGTTATCCGCCCATACTGATCGGTTGCCTTTATGTATCTTTGATACTGAAGGAAATGGGTATTTCACCGATGGTCGATGGATGTGTGGTTTGTGATGAAACCAAAGTGAGTGCGATTTCAATCAGCGAAGGCGGATTTGTCTGTTTGCGTTGTGCAAAAAATGTCACTTCGAAAGCGTATGATGCGAGTTTTTCGCGTTTATTCCGGTATACTGTTAAAGCCCAATGGACCAACATAAGCGCTTTGGCCAAACAAGGGGAGTTTACATTGGATTTATTAGCCGTATTTGTTGATTTTTTTAAAGATTACACATCAATTCCTCTGAAAAGTTGGGAATTTCTGCGAAAATTGTAATATAATAGATTAGTTAAAAGAGAAAATACGAGGTACCTATGTCCAAGCAAGCATTCGAAAAAATCGTAAATCATATCAAAGGCTCAGGCTTTGTTTTTCAGGGATCGGAAATTTACGGCGGTCTGGCCAACACCTGGGACTATGGCCCACTGGGTGTTGAACTGAAAGAAAACATCAAAAAAGCCTGGTGGAACAAATTCGTGCAATCACATCCAAACAATGTCGGTATTCAATCCGCCATTTTGATGAATCCTCAGGTATGGCAGGCCAGCGGTCATTTAAGCACATTTACAGATCCACTGATGGATTGTAAATCTTGTAAAACGCGTCATCGCGCCGATAAACTGATCGAAGAGTTCACACAGGGCGAAGTGCATGCTTCCGTGTTAAACAACCAGCAGATGAAAGAAGTCATCATTGAAAGAAAAATCCCATGTCCAAACTGCGGTAGTCATGACTTTACGGATATCCGTCAGTTTAATTTGATGTTTAAGACGTTTCAGGGCGTCTTAGAAGATGCCAGCAGTACGATCTATCTGCGTCCGGAAACAGCGCAGGGGATGTTTGTCAATTTTAAAAATGTACAGCGTTCCATGCGAAAGAAAATCCCCTTTGGCATTGGTCAAATCGGTAAATCGTTTAGAAACGAAATCACACCGGGTAATTTCATATTCAGGACTCGTGAGTTTGAACAAATGGAACTGGAATTTTTCTGCAAACCGGGTGAAGATTTAACATGGTATGCCTACTGGCAAAAATTCTGTATGGACTGGCTGATCGGATTGGGTTTAAAACCGGAAAATCTGAGAATGCGTGAACATGATGCTGAAGAGCTGTCACACTATTCAGTGGCGACTTCGGATATTGAGTATTTGTATCCGTGGGGCTGGGATGAACTATGGGGAATAGCGGATCGTACGGATTTCGACTTGACTCAACACATGAATCATTCAAAGCAAAACATGGAATACTTTGATCCAACTACCAATGAAAAA
>PGZW01000080.1 GCA_002841515.1 Firmicutes bacterium HGW-Firmicutes-19
ACCCAAAACCGCCGCAAAAGCCTATATGTCTCAACAGAAAAACATATATCTGGATGTCGATTCGTCAATGAGCATGGGGGATTACCCATCATCCAACATGCGTCAAGTCGTTGTTTTCACCAACTGTGATACAGTATCGTTGTATAAAAATGATGTTTTGTTAGGTGAATATGAAGTAATTAAAAGGTATGGGTTCAATGAACCCCTAGTGATCACAGACTTTTTCGGGAATCAGATTAGAGAAAATGAAGTCTATTCTGAAAAGATTGCGGATCAGATCAAAGATGTTTTAGTCACTTATAGTCGCTATGGAATGGATATGCCGCTAAGCAAGAAACTGTTGATGGCCAAACTGATGACATTTGATAAGCTTACCTTTGAGAAAGCGGCATCCATGTATTTGAAATATGTGGGAAACTGGGGTAGTGAGAGTGTGATTTATACTTTTGTCGGCAAACGAAAAGATGAAGTCATTGAGTGCAAACGATGTGCTGTAACTCATAAGAAATTCAATGTAAACTTCGATCGTGAAGCACTTAATGAAGCAAATACTTATGATGTTATGGCGGTGACATGTGAAGTTACCGATCAAAATGATCAGATACTCGTCTATTTCCAAAGTGCGGTTTCAGTTTCGATCAGTGGACAAGCGAAGCTGATCGGGCCTTCGATCATCAGCTTAACCGGTGGAAGCGCTGTATTCTATATTCGCACAAACGGTAAATCCGGAGAGGCAACCATCGTGATCGAATCGCCGGGATTCGAGAAAGTCGAGAAAAAAATCCTTATCGTAAAAAGTTAAAATCAAAATGTTAAGTTACATAATGATAATAGTTCATAATAATTGACGGGTCTTTCTTTCAAACGTACAATACCTAAAGAAAGGGTACAATATACTATGACAAAATATATTATCGATGGGCACAGACTTTATGATTTTGTGGCCTCCGGAGCTCAAAACTTGATTGTCAATGAGCACAATTTAAATCGAATCAATGTCTTCCCGGTTGCGGATGGTGACACCGGGACAAATCTTGCTCTCACCATGAAGAATATTTTAAGCAATGCCAAAAAGGATGTCAGTGCGAAACTGACCATGGATTCCATAGCAAAAGTGGCAATTGAAAGTGCGTATGGCAATTCGGGTATGATTTTTGCCCAATATCTGAATGGATTGGCGATTGAAATCGGAGATAAAGAAACCATTACACAAGAGGAGTTTGTATTGGCAACGCAAAGCGCAGTCAAATATGCATATGAAGCTGTGGCTTCTCCGAAAGAAGGGACGATTCTGACAGTCATGAAAGAGTGGTCGAACCAACTGAAAGAAAATATCACAGGGGAGTTTGAGCACATTTTTGAAAGTTCTTTGTTGAATGCCAAAAAAGTAGTCGAACAAACCAAGTTTAAATTGAAGGTTTTATTAGATAATGATGTCGTCGATGCCGGAGCGAAAGGGTTTTATTACTTTATCGAAGGGATTTCTCAATATATTAAAACCGGAAATCTCGAAACCTTGAAATTCAAAGCGGCGCAAATGGAAGATTTTGTGGAGATTCATCCGGATACCAATGTCGGAGAAAATAAATACTGTTCACAATTTTTAGTTGAAACAAATAAAGATAAATCATACTTTCAACAACTACTTTCACCATTGGGTGATTCGTTGGTGATCACATCTAAAGATGATCACGTTCAAGTGCATTTGCACACTAAATCGCCGGAGCTGATCATGGAAGCACTCGTCAAAGAAGGAACTGTGTTATCTCATAAGATCGATGACATGCAACTTCAGGCAAATCTGAAATTTCAGCCAAGAAGTAAAATAACGATCGTCACTGATTCCATTGCGGACGTAAACAAAGAACTCTTAGAAAAAGAGAACATCGTTGTCATCCCGCTTAATCTGATTGTTGATTCAACGGTTTATCTTGATAAACTGACCATGACCCCGGATTTGTTCTATCGTCATTTGGATGATTATCGGATGAATCCAACCTCTGCTCAAGCAACCATCGAAACCATTGAACGCATATTTAATCAAGTGTTACAAAGTTCGGATGAGGTCATTGGCCTATTCGTTTCGGCGAAGATGAGTGGTACCTATAACAATATTCAACGAGTAGTCAGTCGGATGAATTTAGAAGGTAAGAAAGTAAAACTTATAGATTCAAAGGTTAACTCCGTTGCGCAGGGATTATTGGTAGCTCAATTGGCAAAATGGCGAAATCAAGGTTTCTCATTTGATGAACTTGTCGAAAAGGCTGAACAAGCTATTGCCAATACGCATATTTATGTTAGTGTCAAAGATCTGAAATACATGTTGCGCGGTGGTCGTGTTTCAAAAGTACAAGGATTCATTCTATCGAAACTTGACTTGAAACCGGTCATTTCCATCGACCCCCAGGGGAAAGGTGAAATTTACAAAAAGACACTTTCTCAAAAGAAAGCGGTCAGTCTGATTCTAAAGAAAGTGACAGAAGATATGGATGCTAAGGGCATCAGTACGTACGGACTGGTTTATGCGGATAACCCCAATGATCTGACTCAGTTTGCTAATCAAGTGGAGAAGATCATTGGTAAAAAGCCGGCATACATTGAAGCCATCTCGCCGATTGTCGGACTAAACGCCGGCAAAGGCGCCTTTGCTATCGGCTATATCAAGGGGGCAGCATGAACATCACGACCATCATTATAGTTTTACTAGTTTATTTTACACTTTGGTATATCGTCGCTCAAATCATGAAAAATGCCGGAATCATCGATATCGGCTGGGGATCAGGATTTGTGCTGCTTGCTATTCTTCAACAGTTAGCTACCGGATTTGATAGTGGCTGGCTGTTAACGGCGATGATCTTTGTTTGGGGTGTGCGATTGAGTTGGCATATTGGCAAGCGCAATTTAGGCAAGCCTGAAGACTTTCGCTATGCCAACTTCCGCAGGGAATGGGGCAGTTCCTACTTATTGAGAAGTTATTTCCAATTGTTTTTGTTTCAGGGATTGCTGATGGGCATCATTTCGGTAGCTCATTTAATGGGGCAGACGCAAGAAGGCGAACTGCTTGCTCCTTTAGCTATTGTGGGCGTCATCGTTTACTTACTGGGATTCTCGATCGAAGCAATGGGCGATGCTCAGCTAAAAGCGCATGTAAGCGATCCGAAGACCAAAGGAACTTTAATTCGCACCGGACTCTGGAAGTACTCCCGCCATCCGAATTATTTTGGAGAAGCGGTATTGTGGTGGGGAATTTATCTGGTCGCCGTTGCTTATGGTGCGCCATGGTGGACTTTTTTCAGTCCGCTGACCATCACGTTATTGGTTCGTTATGTATCCGGTGTTCCAATGTTGGAAAAACGGATGGAAAAGTATCCGGATTTTGAGAGTTATCGTAAGAGCACAAGCATCTTTGTCTTGTGGTTCAATAAAAAAGGGGATTAACATGAAAATCATCAGTCAATTTTTAGTTGTCTTGGTCGTATTCTTTGCGATCGATCTGTTTTGGTTGGGTGTTGTAGCGAAAAATCTGTACGCGAAGTATTTGGGCTATCTGATGGCTCCACAGATCAACTGGATCGCTGCGCTCACATTTTACATCCTGTTTATCATCGGGTTAATGATCTTTGTTCTACTGCCCGCCTTGGATAGGCAATCCTTATCTCACGCACTGATTTACGGAGCTTTGTTTGGTTTCTTTACCTATGCGACCTATGATCTGACCAACTTGGCAACCATCAGAGACTGGCCGATCACCATCACGATCATCGACTTGATTTGGGGTACATCCCTATCAGCGGCAGTAAGCTCCATTAGCTATCTGATCATCACGACATTCCTAAAATAAGCGAGGCAACTCGCTTTTCTTTTGACTGTTGTTTTCTGGTAGATACTGAGTAAGGTGTAATTATCGAAAGATTGGAATAAGGAATGGGATATATATCGCTGCCGGGTTGGATATTCGATATAACGGAGTATCACAAGATTCTGCATGGATGATCAGTGGTATCGCGCTGTTTTTGATATCATCAGTTTTCGGTGTTTGGCCAAAACCAGAAAGCAAAAATGTTGAGTCAATGGTACGAGTTCGACAAGATTGATATCAAACATATGCCCATACATTGAAGATACAATGATTCCCTACATTTGGTAATAAAAACACCGGGGATCCGGTGCTAGAGATACTGCTTTACAAGTTCAACATATTGCTTTGGATTCTGTAGACTTACCTGTCCATGTCCCATGGACGTAAGGGTTACCATTCGACTGTCCACAATTCCATCATTCAACTTCTCGGCCGATTTCTTCATCGCCGAGATTTCTTTTTCACCGATCAGAATCAACGTTTTGGATGTGATGTTTTTAAGGTGCTGTGGATCGTATAGAGCATTTGAGACCGACATATTGATCAATGAATCCAGTGACATCTTCATACTATCCTGATAATAACGCTCAAACATGTCTTGCTCAATAAAAAGCGATTTAGCTTGTAACTTCGCAAACCATTTCTGCTTGATCAGCGGATAGGACATCTTCATGCTAGAAGGGACCATTTGTGCCACCGACTTCATCGGAAGAATCAGTCCACTCTCAATGACCGCATTCTTTGCCAAAGCAGGCCTTCTCATCAATGCCTCAATCACGATTTGAGCGCCAATGGATAATCCTGTTAAAAGTTCGACCGATCCGCCAAAATGCTTATCAATGTTCGAAATCAGTTTATCAGCGCAATCCTCAATACTGATAAACGTTGATTCAGCATCCTCGCCATGCCCATCGATGATGGGTGTTATGACTTGGTACTCCCCTTGTAGAAGTTCAACGGCCTTACGAAGTGACCAATCCGACAAACCACCGCCATGCAACATTACTGCAACGGGCAGATTCGATATATTATTAACTCTAAATATCATGTTTCAACCTCCTTGGATCGAATTTAGTTTTTTTCAATGTTCCGTCTTTACCCATCGCTCGAATCAAACCGATTATTGGACGGTTGAACCACGGCCGATCATGAACTCCTGCTACACACCACATGATCCCGGTATATCCATTGGGATCACGGCCATCGAGAAAGTACGTATCATTAAGATAAATCAATATATCAATGGCATCCTGAGGATGTTTTGTCCAAAGCAAGACCATCTTTGCCCAATACATTCGCAAGTACGAGTGAAGATATCCATCTTCCACGACCATGCATTGACAGGCATTCCATAAATCATCGTGTGTTTGTGCTTTTTCGAATTGCTCTTTTGTGTAAATATACTCCCTTGGATCATTAAGATGAGAAGAAAGAGTCGCAATGGCCCACGGCCAAGCCCCTTGAAGCGAATCATATTTTTTTTGATAATGACAATAGTTCTCAGCCAATTCCCTTCGAACCATGGCTTCTTCAACAAACAGAGGTGCATTGCGATGATTGGTTTTTTCGACTTCGCGAATCATCTTCACCGGAGAAATCATGCCGAAATGCAAATAGGCGGATAAATAGGATTGTCCTTTTGAATCGAATCGATTGCGCAGATCGTAATTGTCCAATCCATTTTCGATAAAGTCACTCAGAACCTGATTCGCCGCTTCTTCTCCGGGAGTCAGTTTGGATAGCTTTAATTGAGGATAGTTGCCTAGAAGCGTTTCGATCTGATCTATTGTAAATCGTCCGCTTGTATCCATATGTTGAGAATAACTGAGATTTATCTCATCCAGATATCCCTTATACTTGTTTGTGATCTTAGATCGAATCGTCTTCGCCGCAAACTCTAGTTTCCCGCTGGCTTCTTCCACTGGGACTACACAAGCAGTATTAACCAAAACAAAATCCACATCTTGATACAAACACCATTCCCGGACTTTTTCTTGAGAAGAAAGGAAGGGTTTTAATACATGATGTTCATTGATGATTGCATGGATGTGGTACTTATCCTGAAAATATTCGAATGCATCAATAGCGTGGCCTTGATACAGCAACAGCGGGATTCCCTTTTTGGCTAACTTATCGCTGACTTCAACAAGCCCCTTTAGCAAGAAATCCATATTACGCGTATTGGCATAAGGGAAATTTGGGATCAAGGCAAAAACGACGATCACTTTCGCCCCATGTTCTTTGGCAGTTTTGCATACCTCAACAAGCGCAGGGTTTTCATCAACCCGAATCGCCCGGCTCATCCAATAAACGACGATTGATTCTTTCATAAACCCCCCTTAGCAAAAAGCGGGATGACCCGCCCTATTTTGCATTCAGCTTAACGATCTCGATAATGACATTGACTGCCTTCTCCATCACTTCTTTTGAAGCAAATTCAAATTTTCCATGGAAATTTTCGGCACCGGTAAATAGATTCGGAGTAGGGATCCCCATAAACGAAATCTTTGACCCGTCTGTTCCACCGCGAATCGGCTTGATCAACGGTTGAATACCCAAGTTTTCCATGGCTTGCTTAGCTAGTTCGACCGGTTTAAAGTCCTGGGTGATGACTTCCGCCATATTATAATAAGAATCACTCATATCCAAAACGACGCGTGTTACGCCATATTTATCATTGATGGCTTTTGCATTATCCATCATCAATTGCTTACGTAACAAAAACTTCTGCTTATCATGATCACGAATGATATAATTCATATGACCTTCTTCAATGGTTGTTTTCATATCATGCAAAAGGAAGAACCCTTGATATCCTTCTGTCTTCTCCGGAACTTCATCTTGGGGTAACATCGCATCAAACTCAAAAGCCAGTTTCGCGGTATTGACCATCTTATCTTTCGCTGTTCCCGGATGAACACTGACACCATACAGCGACACCTTCGCAGCCGCCGCATTGAAGCTCTCATATTCCAACTCGCCGAGAACACTGCCATCCAGTGTATAAGCGTATTTCGCTCTGAAATCCTTTGCATCAAACAAATTTGCTCCGCGACCGATCTCTTCATCCGGACCAAAAGCGACACGAATTTCGCCGTGCTTCACCTCGGGATGATTGATAAAAAATAACATAGCCTCGATGATTTCTGCGATTCCGGCTTTGTCATCAGCACCAAGCAATGTAGTACCGTCGGTAGTAACCAGTGTATGACCGATGTAGTTCTTTAAATTCGGGAATTTCTCCACACTCATTACCACATCGAGCGATTTGTTCAATACAATATCCTCGCCATCATAGCTCTCAATGACTTGGGGTTGAATGTTCTCTGAGTTAAAAGCAGCCGTATCAAAGTGGGCAATAAATCCCAAAGTATCCACAGTCTGATCCATGTTGGAAGGGATCGTTGCCGTAACAAATCCATTATCCAAACGATGCAATACTTCACTAAACCCCAACGCTTCCAACTCAATAGCCAGCATCTTCGCAAACTCTACTTGAGCCGTTGTTGAGGGAACTGTTTTGCTCGTCTCATCCGAGCGTGTATTCAATTTACAATAGCGGATCAACCGCTCTACCATGGTTTCCATATGTACCTGCTTTCATTCGATATTTCTATTATAGACCATCCTCGGTAAAACTCAAGTTGTGCTATAATTAACAAAAGGAACGGAGGATATCAACATGGAACTGTTCCACCTTCAAACCAAAAATACCAGTTATGCATTCACCCTCTTACCTACCGGGCAACTCGAGCATCTTTACTATGGCAAAAAAATTCGACTGGACGATCCATCGGTATTGAGCGAAAAAGCCGTTTTTCCAAGCGGTAACTGTGTCGTTTATGACCGCAACATCCCTCATATCTCCCTTGAAAACCGGATGCTTGAACATTCATCAACCGGAAAAGGAGATATCCGTCAATCACTGGTAGAGATCATATTTCCCGATACATCCTATGTGTCGGATTTTGTGTTTCAAAAATTTGAAAGAAGAAGAGGAAAAGAATCGATCGACGGACTTCCTTCAAGTTATGGCGTCGAAGATGAAATCGAATCAATCATCATCACCCTAAAAGAAAAACATCATGAAATTTATCTGCAGTTGAACTATAGTGCATTTTTCGAGTCGGATGTCATAGCTCGCAGCAGCAAGCTGATCAACCGATCCGACAGTGTCATATCCATCCAATCGCTTTTTTCCATGCAACTCGACAGAGACGATATAGATTGGCAAATCATGACCTTTGATGGTCACTGGGGTAGAGAACGCACACCGCACACACGAGACATTGGATATGGTCGGAGTGTGGTCGAGACTCTTGCGGGTTGTTCAAGCAACCGTCAAAACCCGTTTTTTATCTTAAAAAAAGCACAAACGGATGAAGACCTTGGTGAATGCCTCGGAGTCAATCTGATTTATTCCGGCAACCACCAAAGCAATATCGAGGTCAGTGCGTATGACCGTCTCCGGATTTTAAGCGGTATCCACCCGACGCAATTTCACTGGCCGCTTCAACCTGAAGAAAGTTTCCAGTCACCGGAAGCCGTATTTTCCTTTAGTACGGCAGGGCTAAATGGATTGAGCCAACAGTTTCATACATTTATCAATCAGCACATCGTTCGGGGAGAATGGAAAAACAAAGAACGCCCTGTCGTATTGAACAATTGGGAAGCTACTTATTTCAACTTTAATGAAAGTAAGATTTTGAAACTTGCTCGCGAAGCCGCAAACATCGGAGTGGAGTGCTTCGTCTTGGATGACGGTTGGTTTAAAAACCGCAAAGACGACTCTCGGGCTTTGGGTGATTGGTATACCGACACCAAGAAACTTCCCCATGGATTAAAATGGTTAAGCAGACAAATACAAGCCATGAACATGAGCTTCGGCTTGTGGGTAGAACCGGAGATGATCAACGAAGACAGCGACTTGTACCGGAGTCATCCGGATTGGGCAGTTGGGCGAGTTGATCAAGTCGCTTCTTTGAGTCGCAATCAACGTGTATTGGATATGAGCAACCCGGATGTACAAGACTATTTGATTGACCGGCTGAGCGAAATTTTTGAGGAAGCTGAAGTCAGTTTTGTTAAGTGGGACTACAACCGCATCTTCTCAGACCATTACGGACCAACCTTGGATCATCAAGGTAAATTCACGCATTCCTTCATTTTAGGCACTTATCGAGTTCTTGATGAACTGACGAAACGTTTTCCTAAAGTTCTTTTCGAAAGTTGCGCCTCCGGTGGAAACCGGTTTGATTTGGGCATGCTCTGCTATACCCCGCAAATCTGGACCAGTGACAACACGGATGCACTCGACCGAACGGTCATTCAAACCGGAACCAGTTACGGATATCCCTTATCATCGATATCCGCTCACGTCAGTGCGGTTCCAAACCATCAGACCCGCCGTATATCTCCATTGAACTCCCGGTTGGCTGTTTCCAGCTTTGGGGTTTTTGGATGTGAGATCAAT
>PGZW01000081.1 GCA_002841515.1 Firmicutes bacterium HGW-Firmicutes-19
TTACCAGGACACATCATCGTGTCCATTTCGGCTAGGTAACGAGATAGAATAACTAAATCTGTAACACTGACTCGCCGATCGCAGTTGACATCACCTTTAAGGGGTTGTCGGATATAGCCGATACAGCCTAAGATGATGACAAGACATGCGATTAATAAAACGTAGATGTATTTCATATTTCCTCCTTGAACATGTAACTTCCACTTACGATAATTCTTGCTGATGAGTCCATAGCCACCGCAGGAATACCTGCATTGCTTGATTGCGTGTATAAATAAATATCATTAGTTCCACTTGAGACAAGACCTAATAATGCACCCGAATAAGTAAGGTTAATCCCCACAATCGAAACAGGTGTACTCGGAAATGAACTCGATAACACAAATGGCAAACCATCAACCCTTAAATTGCCTGTACCTGTGTGTTCAGTCCACCATAAGTTAAAATTGAAATGAACCACTCTACCAATCTTTGTGTAATGACCATCTTGTTCAGTATAAGTTCCGACTCCTGCCGAAGTTGTACCATAAACCACAGGTGTAAATGTTCCCTCTTCGTAATCATCAAGGGTGTTTACATCACTTGAACCGACAAAAGTTGACGGAAATCGAACACCGTTGATAACATCTAATAGTTCAATCGTTCCACCTTTGGCAGAAATTCCTTTGACATTCAATAATTCGCCACTTAGATTTTCTGCTTTCATGACGAATGTTGACCCGGTGTTACCTAATGCAGAAACTGAAGTTGTGCGTAATTCGCCGGATGTTGTGCCTATTCTGATAACTGATCTGATTTGTCTGCGTGGTGTAGGTAACGGGTCGCCTAGTTTAACGTAATTTCCGATAATAACTAAATCGGTAATCGTCAACGTTCCTGTATTGTTTACGTCATACACTTCACTTTCATATGCCGTAGGTGTATCTAACCCGGCTAATATTCTCTGCAACTTGGCAATATCGCCATAATCGTATTCTTTATTGAACAAGTCTGATGTGTAAACTAAATCATTGCCACTTATGTCAAATCGACCTATCTTGCCACTTGTAGCCGTAACTTTGCCTATCATTTCCAAATTGCCGTTAATATCGGCAGTTAATACGGTTTCGTTTGCGTTGTTTTTGATTGCAAAATTAGTATCGGTAAATTCGTATCTTGCACCTTTGAGGTATTTACCTACGGGTAAAACTCTCACATAATGATTCGGCATTTCGGATAATATAAATGTTGTTGCTGCTGTTTTACGTATTCTAACTTTGAAATAAGTAGCCGTTGCAGGTGTAGTTATCTTCTTTCCGCTTGGGTTGAACGTCAATAATGACAAGAATGTAAATGACGCATTATAAAAATATATTGCCGAATCTGAAACACTTAATAAACTTGATAATTCCATAATATAGTCGGTTGACAAACTGATTGAATGAAATCCTTTAGTTCTTAAATATGTTGAATCTGATGTAGGAACACCCGATGTGTTGATTGCACCTTGTTCCCAATCACTTTGTGTGTACGGTAAAATCGAATCTTGACCTTGAACGGCAGTACCGACGGCTAGGGAAATCAAGTTGTCTGCGTATGCTGCAATCTCTGCTGCTTTAAGCTCTATTTTCCGAGCCTGGCGATTCAAGATGATCGCTGTTTCCCTAGGACTTAAGGTCCGGTGTGCGTTATCATAGTCGGGAGTTGTTGCCATCTCCGGAACTTTAGCGTACATCATCTCCGTAAAGCCTCCATCGATGGTGATTGATCCGCCCAGGACGATCGTCTGATACGACACATCGTTTTCATCGACGACATTGATGATGTCACCGACTTCGAAATACCCGTATCCGAAGCTGTCCAATTCGAAGGGATAGTACTTGGTGTACTTTATTTGATTGAACAGATTATCAATATAACTGTCCGGAGTCAACACCATGATCTGATTGTCTTCGAACCGTACTTCATGGCGTCCAAAGGATGCCACACTTACCAAATCTTCCCTAAGAGTATTGTCCTCCGCGGGTGTTGTGGCCAGTACCAGCGTATTGACTTCTCCAAACAGCTTCTCGACATCCAGTGTCTTTACATTAGAGTTCAACGATTGACTGGTAGCTGTTGGATACATTACTGCCATCTGCCCATTAGCGCGGATGTGGATGATTCCTCCGGCAACTTCTGCCAGCTCATGTAAGACGTCCCGGAAGATGATGTTATCCAACATGGCGTACTTCTCATCCGGGATAGATACAGTTGAGTTGGTAAACGTTGGTGTGGCTAAGGTGATGCCTAGCCGTGTACAAATCGCCTGCAGGTAATTACCTACAGTGATCGGGTAGGTCGGAGTTAAGTCATAAGCGATATGCGACTTGAGCATGGCGTCGAAGGCTTCAATCTTAGTGGACTTTGACTCCGCTAGGTTCCAGTGGTTCTTAACCAAGAAGGTTCCCCAGGTAAGCCATTCAATTGCTGATCCGTTGTAGGATACGCCAAACTCGACCAAAAGGGATTTGCCCTTCATGTCATACACGCCTTCAACTTCAAGCTCGATGCCTTGCATGACGGATTTATAGAGTTCTCCGTCAAACCATTTAACGCAGCTCTTAATGTCTGCAGACTGTAAAACTATAGCGTCCCAGGAAATACGCAATGCGATTTCTCTGCCGTTCTCTTGAATGTAATTCTTAAAATTGGTCGAAGCACTCAGCATTGCGCATCCTCCTTATCGTTTCTTATTCGCGATGACGGAAACCTCAAAAGGCGCGTACATCATCGTCGATTTTTTCTTTACTTTTGCCTGCCAGTCTCCGGTATAGAAACTGGCTGTGCGTGTTCCTTTGGTTTCCGGATCATACCAGGTAACTGAAACTGAAGCCTTGTTGAGCTTAGCAGCAAGACTGGCCATTTCATCTTCCGTCAGTGAACCGAAGGACAATGTCAGCTTCGGGAATATCCCGATCAGCGTTCCTTTGTTTTCACCTTTCATGTTTCTTCCGGTATCTGCCGCCCAGAGTTTATGGAAGCCGACATCATAACCCGTCAGCTTCCCAATAACAGCACTGTCTATTGTGATCAGATTTCCACTGTATGGCATAGAAACCTCCTACTTGTTGAACGCAAAGTCACGCTGCGCTTTGCGTGAGCTGACCTGGCGTTCAATCATGCGTCCGTCGAGGTACACGTTGACAACGTTTTCTCCGGACTGGCTGTTAATCATATCGGCGAGCTGTTGCATCCATTCGGTATTGTTTTCAAGGGGCAGAACAGCTTCTTTCCCGGCTTCACCGATGATTGCCTGGGTTGGCCGTACAACGATACCGCCTGCAGCTAATTTCGGTATTTTCGGGATAGGCAGAGGATTGTATCCCCATAGTTTGATAAACGGCTGAAAGCCCAGCACAGACGTTTCACGAATCTTATTAAGCATGCCGTTAAGGAATTTCAAGGGTTCGGAGATGATTTTGTTTAAACCATCAATCATACCGTTAACGATGTTTTTAAAGATGTTTGAGATACCATCGACCAAACCGGTAAAGATTTTTCCACCTTTACTGAACAGATCAACGATCTTGTTCCATCCGTTTCTTACAGCTGCAAACACATTGTCAAACAGACTTCTTACCCATGCACCGAAGTTCTTAACTCCGTTCCAGGCATCGATGAAAGCTTTGTTTATGGACATGCCTATTTTGCCCCATATCTCACTGAACCAACGGCCAAGCCCGCTTATTTTATCGATAACAGCTTGCGTGAACTGAATGACTTTGGCTTTGAGGAAGTCCCAGTTCTTAGCTACTGCCAAGATGATGATTATTAGAAGAGCAATGCCTGCGATGATTATCAGTATAGGCAAGGAGACTAAACTCAGCGCAACTCCGACAGCTAGTAATGCTATCGCCAAGATACCAAGTATGATGACGGTGTTTTGAATCACCGGGTTAAGCTCAAAAAACCAACCAAAGATACGTTGAAGACTTTCTTCAGCTTCTTTCGTTTTTACATCTAAGTCAATATCGGCAATCGGTGGCGGCGCAGATCCTGCTCCCGCTCCACTTGCCCCGCCACCAAGAACATTCATTTCATCGAATCCGGCCAACGAGTTCTTAATCTCTTTTGCAGATTGTGCGGTGCTTTTCATGCTTTCCTTGGAGGCATTTGCAAACATATCAAAGTTGAACAGCGCCTTTGACATGGCATTAATGTAACCCAGTGCTGTAGCCAACCAGTTAACTAAAGTCTGAATTATCGGCTGAAGCGCAGATCCAATCGCGTACATCATGTATTCGATGTTCGCGCGCAACTGCTTCGCCTGAGCATTATCAGAGTTCAGCCAAGTACGCGCTGCACGGCTCAGTAAAGAGTAGATGGAACGCAAAGAGAATAACGCCAGGGCAATCTTAGCGACTTTCTTTAACCCTTGGCTAAATGCTTTATTCATGTCCTCCGCGCTCTTGCCTGCACTTTTCGCACCTTTACCGGCTCTATTGATGTTCTCAGCCAACAGTCGAGCATCCAACTGAACCTTCTGCATACGAACCGTCAAGGCATCGGATTGAGACACCATTGTACTCATCTTCGTTTCAGCCTTAGCCAATTGCAGATTCAAGCGTTCCGTCTCTGCAGAACCACTCGGTCCACCGATGGCTTGTGCCTGGGCGATTTCAGCCAGTATACCTGCACGGATAGAGGCTTGTTCCTCAATCTTCGCATTCAGCTGTTCTTGTTTAGCAATCAGCTCGTTATACTTTGCTGAGAGCTCTGCTGCTTTCTGTACCATTTTCTCATCGATGTCACCGCCGGCTTGATCAATCAGCTGTTGCAACTCCTGTAATTCAGCCGCCGCTTCATCGTTGTCGATTTTGGTTACGATCGTGATTTTACCATCTGCTTGTGCCATGCATTCACCTCCTATAGAAACAGTGCTTCAAACTCATCCAAAGCCTGCTGTTCATCCGGGCTTAGTTTTTTCTTCAATGCGACTTGCTGTTGTGCTCTTCGCATGCGTTGTTTTGACTTCTCGTCCGGTAGATCATGGACGTTATAATTACGTATGTCGCGAACCTTACTTAGTATCGAGTGTTCAGTCAATCCGCTGATCAGCTGAACGAACTGCCACCAGTGCATCTCCGCCTTTGATAGGTCGACATGATAGTCCGACATGAACGAAGCAGTGATGAAATCAGCGTCTTGTTCAAAGTCCATGTCTTTATTACTGGCCAGTTGCTCTTCAGTGGTTTTGCCGCACTGCAGATACTTCTGCGCCATGTCTACAGCGCTTTGAGTTACTGGGACATCCATCCCAAACAACAGGATACAGATGGCTGTAGAGCGTTCCAGGTCACTGATCGCCGCATTTTCTGAAATAGCCATGCATTGGAGTGCTACACGATAATCTGTGTTGATTCTAAACTCAACACCATCAATCTCAGCAACTTCCGGATACTGAATCATTTCAGAACCTTCATGTTATGCTTGGCATACTTCTCAGCAATGCGTTTCTTATATTCATCGAGCTTGATACCCATCTTCTTAAAATGCGGATCCAGTTGCATCATTAAATCGTCAAACATGCCGACGAAGTTACGATCACCAAAGATTTTCTGACAAGCACCAGCGCCTAAGACAATATCCAGGGCAAGGCGTGTTTTCATAAAGTACTCCTTGGTAAGCTCAATCTGTGCTTCATCTTTCATGGTCATGTAAGGATTGGTTCCGGGAGAATCCGGCAAACTCTCGATACGCTTCGTCTCTTTCTCGAAGTCTTCAGTCAGCTTGTCAATGGCTTGCAGCATATTGGTCAGCTTCTCCGGTAAACTCAAATCAGAAATATCAAGAGATATCGTATCCCCGGCATCATTGACCTCGATAATATATTCATTTTCACTTTTCACACGAATGGAATTTGTCATAGTTAGTGTTTCCTTTCTTCCAAAAAGTAAAGGAACGACCCTAAGGCCGCTCCTATTATGTCGCAGCTGTAAACGTCGGTGCGCCTGCAGTGATCGTCACAGTACCCAATACCGGGTCGCCATTGAGACCGATGTTGTAGGTGATGGACAGGCTTTCACCGCCGGCACCGCCAAACTCTTCAATGGAAATCGTACAGGCATTCTTTTCTGCCTTGTAATGAGTAACGTCAATGATCACTTCCGAATCGTACAGATACACCAACAGGACTTCAGTTTCAGCCGAAGAACCAATGGCGCGGTTCTGACGCATTGCATCAACAAAATCGAATACGGCATTGCCGGCATAAGCTGTTTGCGGAGTAGAGATACTCGGAGCATAGCTTTCCAGCATATTGGTCGCGTTGTCTTCATCAATGAACTGTTCCGTCACAACGTTTGGGTTGTACGCGATGGACTGCTCAGTAATGCCTTTTCCCATCCGGCTCCACACAGGGACTGCGAGGGTACCGGTATTGAGGAAGGCGGCAAACTGACTGCGTTTGACTTTAAATGTCATTTTAAGCCTCCTTTGTGTATAATAGTCGGCATTGTATCTGACAGCGGACAGTCGTCATCGACTCGTCCACATACAGGACGTATCCGCTGGTCATAGTCTCGATTGCATTGGGTGTCATGCCACTTCCCAATGATGGGTAAACTTTCAGCTTGTTCTGCGTTTCGATCCATTGCTGGAAGTTCTCGAAGAACCCGCTGTTCTGTATGTTGTCGGACAGCGCATCGCTGTATGCGAATCTTGCTGCTAAGACAAACACAAACTGCCGGAAGGACGATCCGTCCACAAACGTTTCAAGGACGTTCCCGTTTTGAGTCGGTACTTCCTCTATAGACATGTTGTCGTAATCCTTCGACAGATATTCAATATCAACTTTCTGAAACGAGCTGACATGCGGACACGTCAGAATGTACGTTCTAATGCTTTCTACAATGGCCACAGAATCAACCCCTTTCTAGAAACTTCTGAACCGAAGCAACCACTTGTTTCCCTTGGTCTACCCAAGCACGCATGGTCCATTTAGGACCTCGTAGCGGGGCTCCCTGGTACTCTAAATCTATATCCGTCAATACTTTTGCGACTCCTGGACGAGACCAGTGTCTGCCTGTTGCCGGGTCGTAGAATGAGCCTTTTCCGGTCTTTGGGTCAACCATTTTCTTCCCGAACCAGTGATACCGGCTGTAAGGTGATTCATGTGTGAACTCCGTGGCATCCGGTGCAGTTGAGATGTTGGTTTTAAGAACACCAGCACCGAAGGGCACATACGGGTCACTGACACGTTGTATCTCGGATGTCAGAAACTTCTGAACCTTTCCTCCGGGTGTTACTCCTTTGCGCTTCAAGATGTCCTCTACAGTATCCATTTGAAGTTTGACTTGTCTGAAACCCTTCATCGGGCAATCACCTCGTGATGAGACTGCTTGCGCAATCCTTGATCGACGTACGATGCCGAGACGATCGTCCGGACATTGTCGAGGTGTTTTAAATCCGTAGGCTTCGATATTGTCAAACTTACGTTGCCTTTACAAATGATGTCGGCAGGACTTAAGGTCCACACCAGTTGAGCTGCCGCTTTGGACAGTCCGTAATAAATGTTCGGGGTCACATATTCAGATAGGCTTCCGTCGATAAGTACTTCAGCCACACTGCTTCCAGCTACACCTTTGCCATCGAGCGATACACCGTCAACGTCCATCCAGTGAGCTTTCGTCAATACTTTCCGATGGAACTCATCCTGCTTTGTTGCGGGATTGAACCATCGGTTGTACACCGTCACTGTGGATCGGAGTAGGCCACTCATGACCAGACACCGTTGTATATCAGATTGTGCAAGAGCAAGTGATCCTTGACAGCTTGCAACATCAGATGTTTCATTTCCCTTTCCAGGGCTCGACGGGTTCCGGGAGATGACGCTTTGGCGTAGTGGATGGAATGCTTACCTACACTTTCGGATTCAACGTTGTTTTCGGCCATTGCAGTATCTGCAGAGATGATCTGTGCGATTTTCGTAGCATGTTCATATTGGATGTCAGCAACTGCACAGACGGCTTTTTTTATGGACATGATAACTTCTGTGTCCGTGTTGTCTGTCATGATTTTCTGCGTGCGTTTCAATGTGATCATGTCGATGTATTCACTGGCTCTTCCTGCAAGCTTAACGAATTGCTCTTCCGGGACACTGTCTCCGAAGTACTCCGTTTGGTACCAACGGTAATCTACGTATGCCATGCGCATCCCTCCTTACCCTATTCGGGCACTACTTCAACAATCTCTACAACTTCTTCAGCTTTGCCTTTTTTCGGCTTGGCTTTTTCCGGTAGGATTACTTTGTATCTCTTAGCAATGAGCCAATCAATGACGTGAAGAGGCAGATCCTTTTCATCCACCTCTGCCACGCCTCGAATAAATTTAACTCCTGCCGAGATTCCGTTATACCCTTCAACCGGGGATAGAATCTTGACTTTCATTTCTTTCCTCCTAAGCAGCTACAACAACTTCGACCGATGCCGTAACAGCGGTAGCAAACGGCGCGGGAATCGTTCCCAGAGTTGCCGTGAAGGTATAACTGGCTGCGACTGCTGGATCGTAGGTGTCAGTATCAACCCACGTTGTTACCGGGACAGTGGCCACGGTTCCATCCGCTAATGTTGCCTTTACAGATGTCGGCAATGCAGCAATAACAGCAGCTGCATCAGCAAACAGCGGAACAGCAACCGTACCTGCAGACACGTTGGCGATTGCATCGAATGCTGCGATCGTCAGCTTGTACACAGTTTTAACGGCTGCTTCAATCAGCGCTACAAGTTCAAACTTCTCTTTGTTTGCAGGATTTACACCTACAAACGGTGCAAGACGAATCAATTCAGCAAAAGGTAAACGATCGATTGGGGTGATGCGGTTTGTACCGCTGACGATTTCGTACCCTTTCGCCGTAAACCATGCAAGTTTCGTATCACCGTCGTCGAGAGCTGCTACGCCCTCGACAAACGGTACAACATAATTCGATTCATGCGCATCGTTAGGTGCATATATGCGTGGTGCCATTTAGATCACCTCGCTTATTGCACTTTGATTTTGCGCAATACACCAGCAGACTTGGTTGCCTTGATGGCAATAGCTGCAACCATCTCAACTTCACCCTTCTTAACAGCACCAGGTGCAGTCATATCCGGTAAGAAGACTTCAATTAACGAATTTCCATCCGGAGATACGC
>PGZW01000082.1 GCA_002841515.1 Firmicutes bacterium HGW-Firmicutes-19
CATGCAGTAAAGAATTTGTATCCCCAAGCCAAGTTTTGGGTCGGACCGGTCATTACCGATGGTTTTTACTACGACATCGATTTAAGCGGTGAAGCAATCCGTGAAGAGGACTTGCCAAAAATCGAAGCTGAGATGAAAAAACTTTCGAAAGATGGCAAGCGGATCGTCCGGGTGGAAGTCAGTAAGAGTGAAGCTTTGGACATGTTTAGGGATGATAAGTACAAAATCGATCTGATTTCGCAGATGAATGAGGATGACACGGTCATTTCTGTTTATAAACAAGGCGACTGGATGGATCTTTGTCGCGGACCTCATGTCGACTCACTGAAGGAACTGAAGAATTTCAAACTGCTGAAAGTTTCCGGTGCTTACTGGAAGGGCGATGCGGAGAATGAAATGTTACAACGGGTTTACGGCATCTGTTTTGAATCCAAGGAAGAACTCGATGAACATCTCCGTTTGCTGGAAGAAGCTAAAAAACGTGATCATAAGAAATTAGGCAAAGAACTCGAACTGTTTATGATCAGTGAATACGGTCCGGGATTCCCGTTTTGGTTACCCAACGGGATGACGTTGCGCCATCTATTGGAAAATTTCTGGTGGAAGGAACATGTCAAAGAGGGGTATCAGTTCATTCAGACACCGATCATGTTGTCACAGGAGTTGTGGCAGATTTCCGGTCACTGGGAAAACTACCGTGAAAACATGTACACTTCGACACTAGATGAGCGTACGTTTGCAATCAAACCGATGAACTGTCCGGGTGGATTGCTCGTTTACAAAAACTCATTGCATTCCTATAAGGATTTGCCGTTAAGAGTGGGTGAACTCGGACTTGTCCATCGTCATGAAGCTTCAGGAGCGCTAAACGGCTTGTTTAGGGTCCGTAACTTTACACAGGATGATGCGCATATCTTTATGACGGAAGAGCAGATTGAAAGTGAAGTCGTACGTTTGATCAACTTTATTGACCGTATTTATAAAGTCTTCGGTCTGACATATTCAATCGAACTATCAACACGTCCAGAAAAGAAGTTCATCGGCGAAATCGAAGTTTGGGATCGCAGTGAAGCGGCGTTGGAGAAAGCCTGTCACTCGGCCGGAAAAGCCTGCAAAATCAATCCGGGCGACGGGGCATTCTATGGCCCGAAACTCGATTTCCACATCCGTGACTCACTGGGAAGAGTATGGCAATGCGGTACGATCCAATTGGATATGAACCTGCCGGAAAGATTTGATTTGACTTATATCGCACCGGATGGTTCTAAGAAGCGTCCGATCATGCTGCATCGTGTCATTTATGGTTCGGTCGAGCGGTTTATCGGAATTTTGATCGAACACTACGGTGGTGCATTTCCGATGTGGCTCGCTCCGGTTCAGGCTGTGATCGTTCCGGTCAATCCGGATTTACACAGCGAAGCATCCTATGCTTTGGCTAAACGTTTGGAAGATCTTGAAATCAGAGTCAAGGTCGATGATCGAAACGAGAAACTCGGTTATCGTATCCGGGAGGCGCAAATCACCAAGATCCCGATGCAGTTGGTGCTTGGTGACGGAGAAATGGCTAACAATAGCATCAACATCCGCAGATACGGCCAGCAAAACAGTGAAACATTGCCGGTCGATGAGTTTGTTGCGAATCTGTTGCTTGAAATAAGCGAAAAGAAATGAGTGTAAGAGCAAGAAAATCTTGCTCTTTTTTTGTCGGATTTTGTCGGATAAAAGTGAAGATTCATTCATGAAATATTTCACAAAATAGTGAAAATCATGTGAACAAAATATCATGCTTATGCTATAATGGTTGAGTCAGGGAAACACTGGCATTAAAAAGGTGAAAAATGAAACGCAAATTAATGATCTTGCTTCTATTGTTCATTCTGATTTCCGGTTGTGCGGTAAAGAATGAAGATGCGAAACTTAACATTTTAGTACCGATGGGAGCTCCTTCGATTGCGGTGATACCCGTATTGAAAGAGTCGGTACATTCGGTCAACTTGGTCAGCGGGAGCGATCCTCTTCAAGCAGCGCTGATCAGCCCGAATCCGGAATATGATATCATCATCGCACCGGTCAATCTAGGAGCGGTATTGATAAATAAAGATGCAACACAGTTTCGGCTGTGGGGCGTTGTCACTTGGGGTAACTTGTATATCGTCGGGGAAAATGAAGATGTTTTAAGCAGTGAAGGGACGTTGGCTTTGTTTGGTGAAAATGCCGTGCCGCAGAAAATCTTTGATACTGTGAAGGGGAAAATGAGCATCAACATGAATTTGTCGTATTTTCCTTCGGTCAATGATGCTCAGGCACAGCTTTTGACCAACAAGGCAAGTGCAGCGATGCTTGCTCAGCCTTTGGCGGCAGCAACGATTGCGAAAGCCAAAGAGAATGGTAAAGACTTGAAAATCATCGCCAATCTGCAGACGTTGTGGAAAGAGTCAACCGGTTCGGAAAATTATCCGCAGGCTGCAATCTTCGTTTTAAAAAGTTCGTATGAGAAAAATAAAAATACGATTGAAAATGAAATCTCGAAGATGAAGGTTTATGTAGATGCATGTTGGACTGAAAGTTCGACGCTAGAAGCAGATATTACTGAACTGACACCGGAAAAACTGGGCTTGCCCAACGCTAAGCTTGTGGCTACAGTCTTTAAGGGCATGAATGTCAAGGTCAAGGCGGCACTTGAGGTTGAGGCAGAGCTGAAGGCATTCCTCCAATTATTTGGCTTAACAAATATTCGTGAACTTATTATCAACTAATGTGATATAATTTAGTGTAGTAAACAATAGGAATTTGCGGGGTGAAGCAATGAAGAAAAGACGACTGATCACGGTTGTCATCCTGGCATTGATTTGGTGGTTTGCGGCTGATTCGATTGCCAATAATATTCTGCTTCCATATCCATGGGATGTTGCTTTGACGATGTTTGCTCAACTGCAGCGATCCGATTTCTATATGAGTATTTTGTATACGCTATCACGTTTGTTTCAGGGGTTATTGTTTGCTTTGGTTTTCGGTGTCATGTTTGGATATGTGTGTGCTTTGCGTCATAAAATCGATGATTATTTTATGCCGTTGATCACTGCTTTGAAAACGATCCCGAATATTTCATTTATCATTTTGGCATTGATTTGGCTGGGAAGCGAAAGAAGCGTACTGTTGATCACCTTTCTGATATTGTTTCCGATTTTCTTTGAAGCGGCGAAGATGGGTGTGACTTCGGTCGATCAGCGGCTTCTGGATGTGTTGGCGATGTATCCGGAGACAAGGGCAAACAAATTTAAAAATGTTTATGGTCCTAACATGTTGCCATATGTTCTCTCATCTTTGAAGGCAGGGGTATCCTTGGGATTCAAAGTTGCGATCATGTCGGAAGTTTTGGGTCAGGTTCAAACCGGGATCGGAAAGTCTATGTTTTTAGGTAAACTCTATCTGGATACCACATCCATCTTTGCCTGGACGGTGTGGATCATCCTGATTGGTTATAGTTTCGATGTTTTGTTGGATGTTGGTATTAAAATCATGCGTAAAAAGTTTGATTTTTAATAAATAAAAAGGAGGTGAAAGATATGGAGCGATTAAATCAAAAAGCGTTGGATACCATCACGAATATCGTTGCCCGTCATACCGGACGGAAGGGACCTGTCAAATTGATGTTGCATGATGTTCAGCATGAGTTGGGGTATATTCCTTTTGAAGCTATGGAAAAGATTTCGCAGTCTACCGGAGCATCGGTTGCTGAAGTCTATGGCGTAGTGACCTTTTACACCCAATTTACCACTGAACCCAAGGGTAAACATGTTATCAACATTTGTATGGGCACGGCATGCTATGTCAAAGGTGCACAAGAATTGTTGAATCGTGTCGTCGAACTGACGAAGGCACCGGTCAATGGGACCAGTGAAGACAAAGTTTTTTCCGTGGATGCTACGCGTTGCTTAGGGGCATGCGGTTTGGCACCGGTGGCAATTATTGACGGTAAAGTGTACGGAAATGCCACACAATCCAAAATGGTTGAAGAGTTCATCCGTTTTGTAGTTGAACAAGAAACCAAAACGAAGCGCGAAGAGCGGCTGAATGAGGTGTTGACATGACGCTAAAGAAGATACTTGAACTACTTCAGGCAGATACGTTGTGTCTGAGCGATCCAAAATGTATTGAACGCAGTTTCGAGCATATCTCAGCTACTGATTTGATGAGCGATGCTTTGGCTTTGGTTCAAAGTGACAGTGAAAAAACGATTTTGGTTACCGGATTGGTTCATGCGCAGTCGTTAAGAACGGCTGAAATGCTGGATATCAATGTCGTGATTTATGTTCGAGGCAAGACGATGAGCGAACACGATCACAACTTGGCAAAAGAGATGGGTATGAATGTATTTACGACGAAAAGTTCGATGTATGATACATGCGGTATCCTCTACAGCAATGGACTGCTGACGGCAGTCGTGTAGTTATGATCCATCAGCATTTTCACGTTGAGAAAGAAGACTACGCCAATGCCGGGCGTATATCCAGTCAAATCAAGCAAATGCTTAAGCAGTTAGGAGTTTCATCCGATGTTCTTCGCCGAATAGCTATTTCTTGTTACGAAGCGGAGATTAATATGATCATACATTCGTATGGAGGTGAGGTCGTGTTAACATTATCAAATGAAGGTAAATGTGAATTACGTTTTTCTGACTTGGGACCGGGAATTGATGACATTGAGAAAGCCATGACCCCCGGCTGGTCGACTGCGAAAGCGTCGGCGAGGGAGTTTGGTTTCGGTGCGGGGATGGGATTGCCAAATATCAAGCGTAATTGCGATGATTTTGATTTGACTACTTCACCGGAAGGAACGACACTGGTCATCGGGTTTAAAGTCTTATGAGTGTTATCTCATATACCCTGGAAAAATGCCAGAAGTGCATGGCCTGCATCCGGATCTGTCCGACCGAAGCATTGTCCATGCAACAACAACGAATTCAGATCAACCGCGAAAAATGTATAAATTGCGGCCAGTGTCTTGATGCCTGTGTGCATCAGGGTTTGCAAGCGAAGGGAAGTACGCTTGATGATTTGTCGCATTATGAAAAAACAGTCGCATTGCTTCCGCCGGCGGTTTTTGGTGAATGCCATAACCATGCGGAAATCGAGCAGCTGATGCAAACCTTTATCGAGATGGGATTCGATGAAGTCGTAGAACTCAGTGCTTATGAAGGTGCGATTTACGATCATGTTCAACAGTACCGCAGAGATAATCGCGGCGGTTACTTGATTTCATCGTTTTGTCCGGTGGTAAACCGGTTGATTCAGATGAAATATCCCATGTTGTTGTCCAATATGATTCCGTTTGAATTAACGGCGGAAATAGCGGCTAAGCGTATTCGACAACAATATGAAAATAAAAATGTAGGGATTTTCTACCTTTGCGAATGTATCGCGAAACTGCCTTTGGGTAAGTACCCCTATGGCAATAAACGTTCGGAAATCGATCACTGTGTCTCTCTTGTTGATTTGTTTCCTAAGATTGCGCGCATTCGAAACACGAACCGGTTAAACACGGAAATATGTGCGAAGGGCATTTGCTCGGTCGCTTCCGAATTGTTTGTCCAAGATGAAGCTTTATCATCGACGATCGTAGCAGATGGTCTGAAAAAAGTACAGCTGGTTTTGGACTTGGCTGAGTTTGGTCAGTTAAAAGGAGAGCATCTGTTATGGCTTTCAAATTGTATCAACGGTTGCATCGGCGGTAATCTTCTTTGGGGCAATCCTTTTGAAGCATCGATCAACTGTCGCCGTCATTATGCATCTGCGATGAAAGATGCGATTGTGTTGAGCAATGAAGAAGTCATACTGGAGACGGTCATGTTTAATCGTGCGAATATGAAGTCTTTGAAAGAAAGAATGGCTGAGTTTACGAAAATCAATGAGCAATTGGAAAAATTGCCGGGTTACGACTGTGGGGCTTGCGGGTATCCGTCATGTCGTGTCATGGCTGAAGAAATTGTCGCCGGACACTCTGTGCTTGCGGATTGCAGGATCATCCATGTCAAGGAGATATAACATGAAAGCATCTCTGTTAATAGAAAAATACGGGTTTGAAAAAATCAGTGATTCCTCTGCCGATTTTGAGATCGGATCTGCTTTTGTCGGGGATTTACTGAGTTGGGTCATGGGTCATGCCAAAAGCAACGATGCCTGGATCACGATATTGGGTCATCCGAATATCATTGCTGTTGCATTGCTGCGTGAATTGGCGTGTGTCATTATTGCACATGATGCCCAAATCCAGCAAGAGACGATCGCAAAGGCGAATGAAGAGGATTTTCTGATTTTAAAGTCGCCTCTTTCAGCATTTGAGATTTCTAAGATTTTGATCAGCGAAGGCGTATAGTATGTTTGCAGACCTTCACATTCATTCAGCACTGTCGGCTTGTGCCGATGACGACATGACGCCAAACAATATTTTAAACATGGCTGTCATTAAAGGTTTGGATGTAATTGCTATCTGCGATCATAACAGCTGTAAACAGCAGCCCGCCATTGCAAAAGCTGCACAGGATAAACCGATACAAGTAGTTTTCGGAGTTGAAGTTACTAGCAGTGAGGAAGTTCATGTTCTTTGTTATTTCAAACATTTGGCTGATTGCATGGAGTTTGACAAGTGGTTGAAAACCGTGTTGATGCCGATCGATAACAATGAAAAGTTTTTTGGAAAGCAGTTGATATACGATGAAAATGATGAAGTCGTGGATAAAGTTTCCGTGTGTCTGTCGCTGGCGACAAGTGCTTCGCTTAAGGAAGTCATTGATAAAGCCAATGCGTGTTGCGGACGATGTGTTTTTGCTCATGCTATCTCAAAAAGTCATGGTGTCATTCGGCAATTAGGCTTTATTCCCGAAGACATCGCGATCAGTGGCATCGAGGTAACCGATCAGAAACACACGATTGAACTGATCAAAACGCATCCGCGATTTGAGAACACCTTATTTTTCTTTAATTCTGATGCTCATCAACTGATCGATATCAATGAAAGAGATTTTTATATAACCAGTAAACAATGGAAAGATTTTTGGGGTGAACACACATGATGCAAGAATTAGCTATGCATATACTCGACATCGTACATAACTCCATCCGTGCTGAAGCGAATTCAATCACTGTCAATGTATATTGCAAGAAAGACGAAGATATTTGTGGATTTACGGTCATTGACAATGGAATCGGGATGAGAGCGGATGTGTTGGATAAGGTTTTAGATCCTTTCTTCACTACTAGGACGACCCGAAAGTTCGGATTGGGATTACCTTTGCTGAAAATGACATGTACGATGTGTGACGGTGAATTTTCAATAACTTCGACACCGTGGCAAAAGACGGAAGTCATTGCCAAAATGAAAAGAAGCCATCTGGATACACCGCCTTGGGGAGATTTGGCACAAACGTGGATGGAATGTTTCCATGCATTCCCTTCGGGGCGATTGATATTTAATTTCGATTTTGATGATCACAAGGTTGTCATTGACAGTGATGAGATCATTAATGCTATCGGGGATCGCGAGCTATGTCACGATTCTTCGGTACTGATTCAGTTAAGAGGCTATGTAGCAGATCAAATAACACCATATTTAAGGGAGGAAAGTTATGAAATCATTGAGCGATTTACAGCGCATTCGTGATGAGGCGAAAAAACGCGTCAGTATGCGCGAAGGTAATCAGGAATATCGCATTGTCGTAGGTATGGCTACCTGCGGTATTGCAGCAGGTGCACGTCCGGTATTGACAGCGTTGGTTGAAGAAGCCGCGAAAAACAACTATCCGGTAACCGTCACACAGACCGGATGTATTGGTATGTGCACATTGGAACCGATCGTAGAAGTTTTTGGACCACAAGGTGACAAAACGACGTATGTGTTGGTTGATGCAAAAAAGGCCATTGAGATTTTGGAAGAGCACATCGGTAAAGGTAAGGTAAAATCGGAATACACGGTAGGTGCATCGGGTGTAGCGCTATGATGGAACGCGTTCACGTTTTAGTCTGTGCCGGTACCGGGTGTACTTCCTCACAGTCCGATGTCATCGTAGAGAAATTTCGCAGTTATGTCCGTCAGTTTGACTTGCAGGATGAAGTAAAAGTCATCAAGACCGGTTGTTTTGGCTTATGTCAAAAAGGTCCGATCGTTGCGATTCATCCGGATAAGACATTTTACTGTCATGTATTGCCAAGCGATGTTGAAGAAATCGTTGTAGAGCATTTATACAAAGGCCGTCCGGTCAAACGGTTGGAACTTTCGGATATCGATGAAGAAACCAAGGAAAAGGTATTTGACATCGATAAAATCCGTTTCTACGCCAAGCAGATGCGAATCGCACTTAAAAACTGCGGTGTGATCAATCCGGAAGATATCGACGAATACATTGCCCAAGAGGGATATATGGCATTAGGCAAAGCGCTTGAATCCATGAAACCTCAGGAAGTCATTGATGAAATAAAGAAGTCCGGGCTACGTGGTCGTGGCGGTGGTGGATTTCCGACCGGGTTAAAATGGCAGTTTGCAGCCAATCAGCCCAAAGGCCAGAAATATGTTATCTGTAATGCGGATGAAGGCGATCCGGGAGCATTTATGGATCGTTCAATCCTTGAAGGGGATCCTCATGCCGTGCTGGAAGCCATGGCCATCGCCGGTTATGCGATTGGCGCAAATCATGGGTATGTTTATATCCGTGCTGAATATCCGATCGCGGTAGAACGTTTGGAAATCGCCATTGATCAAGCAAAGAATTATGGTTTGCTGGGTAAAAACATTCTTGGTTCGACATTCGATTTCGATATTGAAATCCGTTTGGGTGCCGGAGCGTTTGTGTGCGGTGAAGAAACT
>PGZW01000083.1 GCA_002841515.1 Firmicutes bacterium HGW-Firmicutes-19
TGGTGGAGCTGAAGGGACTCGAACCCTCGACCCCAACGCTGCCAGCGTTGTGCTCTTCCAGCTGAGCTACAGCCCCAAATTCTTGGTCGGGACGACAGGATTTGAACCTGCGACCTCTTGCTCCCGAAGCAAGCGCACTACCAAGCTGTGCTACGTCCCGGCTTAAACAAAAAAAATTGGCGCGCCCGACAGGAATCGAACCTGTAGCCTTTTGAATCGGAATCAAACGCGCTATCCGTTGCGCCACGGGCGCACATTAAATAAAAATGGTGGACACTAAGGGACTCGAACCCCTGACCCTCTGCACGTCAAGCAGATGCTCTCCCAACTGAGCTAAGTGTCCATCGCTGTGCCCTAAAATATTAGCACAAAAAAATCAATTAATCAATGACCAACCTATCTCTTTATCACAAAAATCGTCTCTCCAGGATTCACCGTTTTAATTTTCCCTGTCACTTTATGATGTTCATACTTACTTACAAAAGTCCTCAATCGAACACCGGATTGATAACCATGAATGACGGCGACTTCCATAACCCCTTTAGGCAAACGATCTAAATAGCGATCCAATACCAGTTTCGCCTCATAAACCGTTAATCCATGTAAATCCACTGTCATTCTCATATGTTGCTATGAAACCTGTTGACATGTTCACTGAGGCGATTGACTGTGTCCTCACATACGACATGCTCGATTTTACAAGCTTCTTGATCTGCACGAACTTCATCCAACCCTAATACTTCGCAAAGAAATCGCTTGATTACCGTATGCCGGTGCAGAATCTTTCTTGCCTGCTCTTTTCCTTGTTCGGTCAGATAGATGACCGAGTAACGTTGTTGCTCAATCAAGCCGCCATCAACCAGACTCTTGAGTGCCCGATTGACACTTGGCTTGGCTACATGAAGCTTGTCTGCGACATCTACCGAACGTACCCCTTTACCCGCCTGATCCAATACATAAATCGCTTCCAAATAATCTTCAATGGAAGGTGTAAGTCTTTCCAATTCCGTCATTTTGATTCCTCCGAATGACATTCGTCTTTCTTAGCATCCTTTAAACAGCAATCTGCCACGTACTTGCATGAACCACACGTGATCGATCGACCTTTGCGTTTTGAAACGATCATTCGATAAATGATGACTGATAGGATCAATGCAAGAATTCCACCTACGATATAGTCTCCCACAAATTCACCTCATTCCTATCAACAGACCACCTTGATAGATAGCAAAAGCCACCAACCAAGCAACCGCGGTCTGATACGATACTGCAATCAACGTCCACTTCCAAGAATTCATCTCGCGTTTCATCGCCGCAAAAGCCGCGATGCAAGGCATATACAGCAATGTGAATGCCATAAAGGAATAAGCACTTAACGGTGTGTACATTGTGCGCAAAGGAGCAGAAAGCAGCTCTGGATTTTCTATTGCAGCATCACCGACACCATACAATACGCCTAACGTTCCGACAACTGCTTCTTTCGCTACCAAACCTACGATTAAACTCATGGCTGAGCGCCAGTCTCCAAAACCAAGGGGTTGAAAGATAACGGCAAGTTGAGTACCGATGATACCGAAAATACTGTTGACACTGTCATCAACCATACGGAATGAAAAGTCGAAACTTTGCAAAAACCAGATGATGACCATGGCAACCAAAATGACGGTTCCCGCTTTGATGATAAAACCTTTCACTCTGTCCCATGTATGCAAAAACAGATTCTTTGGTGTCGGCCAACGGTACTCCGGCAATTCCATAATGAAACTGGATATTTTCCCTTTTGTAACAAATCGCTTTAAGATGATCCCTGAGATAACCGCAACGAAAATACCAAGCAAGTAAATCGAGAATACGACCGTAGCCTGTGAATCGACAAAAAATGCAGCCGCAAACACAGCATAAATCGGAAATCTTGCACCACAGGACATAAATGGTGTAATCATCATCGTCAAACGACGGTCACGCTCACTCTCCAGGGTGCGGGTTGCCATAAGTGCTGGAACCGTACATCCAAACCCCATGATCATTGGAATGAATGAACGCCCTGATAATCCGAATTTTCGTAGCAAACGGTCCATGATAAATGCTGCGCGAGCCATATAGCCGGTATCTTCCAAAATCGAAAGTGTCAAAAACAGGATCGTGATTTCGGGTAAGAAACTCAGAACCGAACCAACACCTCCTAAGATACCATCAACAACTAAACTATACAGCCAGTCTGAAACATTTAAAAATTCAAGCAAAGAGGCGATTGGTACGATCACGCCTTCTTGGATGAGCCATTCGAAATTAGACTTAAAGAAACTGCCAACCGGCCCAAAAGATAGCGAAAACAATCCAAACATTATTAGCAAGAAAATCGGAATGGCTAAAATGCGATGAGTCACAACTGCATCAATTTTATCTGACAACGAATATTTCTCTTTTTCTTTGATTTGAGTTGTTACGCCTTGTACAAGATTGGTAATAAAGGCATATTTCTCATCAGAAATAACCATATCCCGATCAATACTTTTAAAGGCAATTTTCTTTTCAACTTCTTCGTTTAACTGAGCTAGAAAGACCGGATCGATTGTGTGTCCCAGCACGGCGATACCACCTTCTTCAACAAAACGAACGGCATGCATGCGCGACATAACATTGACAGGCAACTTCCTTTCGACTAGTTGAATGACATTTTCGAGTTGTTCGTTATAAATCATTGGTAATGGCGGTACGATTCCCATTTGATCAACCGCTGCTTGAAGCAATTGCTTTATTCCTACAGATTTACTTGCGACAATCGGTACAATCGGTACATTCAGCTGTTTCGATAAAGCCTCACAATCCAACAGGGTTCCGCGATTTTTTAAGACATCCATCATATTCATGGCAATGACCATCGGCTTTCGCATTTCCAACAGTTGTAACGTCAAAAAAAGATTTCGCTCGATATTGGATGCGTCGACGATGTTGATGATCACATCGACATCGGAACCTTCAACGAACTCTCGAGCAATGACTTCTTCAAGTGTGTACGTTGAAAATGAGTATATTCCCGGTAAATCGGTGATATCAATCGGAAGATGATCATGTTTTGCCTTACCTGTCTTCTTCTCAACCGTAACCCCTGGCCAGTTTCCCACATATTGATTGGAACCGGTTAAGTCATTGAACAATGTAGTTTTTCCGCTGTTCGGATTACCGACCAACGCAATGTGCAATCCCATTATACTAACCTCACAAAAACTTCGGCAGCTTCTGCCTTGCGCAAACTCAAATGATAACCGCGAATAAGTATTTCAATTGGATCGCCTAGTGGAGCCAGTTTTCGGACTTCGATGATTGTCCCGATCGTTAAACCCATATCAATGATTCGCTTGCGCAACGAACTTTTTTTCCCGATACCCTCAATGACACAAACTTGTCCAGGGTTTACATCCTTTAATGTCATACATCCTCCACTAACTATAAGTTAGACTACACTAACAATTATAGTTTTCTATTTCACAAAGTCAACTCTTACTAACAATAATTATTTCTGATAAATAAAAAAACTCCCACATGGTGAGAGCTACTTTGTCCGCTTTCTGATCCCAGAAGCCGAAATTGCGAATACGGCGTAAGTCAGAGTTCCTGCCAGGGATAATCCGAAATAACTTACACTTTCTACAAAGGCTGGGTTGATGTCCCCTTGATACGTCGGAAATATCATAAATAAAAATACGACGTTGATTGCTAACGGGATGATCAATCCGATCAAATAATTGACATATTTGCTTATTTTCTTAAGCAACATGATAACCAAAAAGTAAGCGAACCCGATGGCAACAGGTGCTAAAAAGATAAACAAATACTCGATATACTTCATTATTAATGCTTTCATGACTCATTTCCCCTATTCTTCATCAAAAATCCCAAAAGACAGCTATTCAATGCATCAGCTGCTTCATAAATCGCAACATGCCCGCAATCCGGCAAAACGACAAACTCGCAGTCCGGAATAATTTGCGCCATCTGTTTTGAATATCTGACAGGTTTAAGTATATCATCCTGACCGCAAACCACCAATGCTTTTGCGGTGATTTTCGTCAAATCCCACGTGAAATCAACATCATTGATGAAGGTATCGATCAGACTGCACAATCCGCTGAAGTAATCTTTGGGCAATCCATTAAAATCTTTTGCCCGTTTTCTCAACATTTCACCATATTCCCGCAAGTATTTCTCACCGTATACACTTCCCAAGATGCCAAGAAAGAAGTCTTCACCCGAAAGTTTCTTAGCCATCATTTGCCACATTTGAACCTGATGGACCATGTACGCATCGGTTTCACTGGTCGAATCGATGATTGAAATCGTTTTTACGCGATCAGGAAACCCGATTGCCATTTTCATGGCAACTTCTCCACCGTAACTTGTACCGATCAAATGAGCTGACTCAATTTTCAACTCATCCATAATTTCAATGATGTCCTCGCAATGTGCAGTAAGTGTATATACGGCTTCGCTTTTATCTGAGCGCAGTTGGTTGATAAAATCATGAAAAATCAGTCGAAACCCCGCATCTTCAAAGATGCCGCGCTGATATCCCCAACTGTTGACGGAAGCCATGACGCCATTAAGAAAGAAAATCGCCTCACCGCTTATATCCATGTTCAAAGTTTCGACATATAATTTCAATCCCTGCTTATTGGTTATAATCATATGACCTCCTTATCAGCTGAAATTAAACATCAGCCAACCCGGTTTTACCACCATTAAAATTCCAAGAATGATCATGATCGCACCACCAATCAAATGAGAGTATTTAGCATACTTCGTCGAAATGCCGGTCAACTCGAAGGTTTTCATAGCTATCACAAATACGATGATGTCATCCAACAAGAAGAAAGAAACATAAATCAGTAAATATCCGATTTTTTCCCAGTAGGTCACTTGATTAAGAGCCAATACCTGCGTAAAGACGATCGGCAATCCTGCTGAGCACAACAGCTCGACCAGATTGACCGTGATTGCCAGCCCCATGATACCGATGATTGCCAGAATAAACGTCGGTTGATCAGAGATTTCCTGAATTCGCTGACGCAGTTTCTTACGTTGACTGCTATCGACTACTTCACAACCATCATCTTTTTTTAACCCGTTGCGGATATTGATCGAACCACCACCAACAGCAACAGCACCGATGATCAAGCGCAAGATAAATACCGAGCCAAATAACATGGTGATATTTAACCATGACAACATAAAGAAGAAATACATGACTGCCGAGGTAAACAGGAAGATCAATCCCAAAGTCCACATCTTCCATTTTTCCTTAATGTGAACCAACATGCTGATCAATAATAGCAATACCCACATTGCACAGGGATTAAATCCGTCCAGCGTTCCAATGACCACAGCCAACAGTGGCAAAGACACGGATTTAGCTTTGACTTCACCAAAAAACGGCAATCGGATGACTGTTTCCTTTGGATCATCTTCATCTCCGGTAAAAGGTACAGCAACTCCCAGCATCTCGCCCACGATATCGCGAACCACATGAGTACGGTTATATTCAATAGCCTCCAAGATCTCTTTATCCGTGATACCTTCGGTAAATCCGATGATGGATTGTCTTCCAATGATCACATAAGGCACTGTCGAGATTTTTATCCCCAACAAATCTTCAACTTTTTTAGCCACTGCCTGTCCTTCTTTGTCATAAGCAATTTCGAAACGATAAATTTTTAGATTTTTGTCCGTTTTCTCAAGCTCCTGAAAAAAAGCTTCTTCCTTCGCACAGTACAAACACCCTTCCGCACGAAAAGAAAATATATTGATTACTTTATCTTCCGCCTGCACGGGAGTGAAGAAAAAAGATAACAGTAAAATCGCAAAAATAAATATACTTAGTTTTTTAGCCATGGAAGACATCCTTTAATAAGCGGTCCTTTGATAATTCGCCGATGACTCTGCGAACTTCATTACCGCTTTGGTCCAATACAATAAACACCGGAAGTGTTTTCCCCGGTTTCCACTTCAAAGCTTCTTCTTCATCCATATCCAAATCAAGTTTTTCAAACGTCCAATCCGGATATTGTAACAGTGCTTCTTTGACCCGCTTGCTCATAATCAAACACGCCGGACACCAGATAGCTGAGATAGCAATCAGTTTCATTTACTCACCCATTTCTTTTAGAAAGTCCACCAACACATCTAAAAACGCTCTCAAATGATCCATCGTTGTCAAATGTGACAAACTGATTCGTAAAGACGAAGTCGCACGGTCATTGTCCTTGGTAATTGCATAAACGGATTTCGAGAAGTTTTCCTTGCCCGAGCATGCACTTCGGGCAGACAAACAAATATCGCGCTGAGAGAATTTTAAAACCCACTCATCTGAGTCAATGCCACGGATACTGATATTCAAAATCTGTTGAATGGCAAACTCATTGGAGTTTATGGATATCTTATCAAATAATGACAAATTATTCACTAAAAACGTTCGCAGTTCTTTCACCCGTTGGATACGAGTCTCCATATTCCAATAAGCAAGTTCCATCGCCTGAGCAAATGCGCATATCAAAGCATTTTGTGGAGTGCCCGACCGAAAGGATGTTGTTGAGCGACCACCGTGAATCAATGGCACCAACGATGCACTTTTGCGCTTAATTAATAATCCGATACCTTTGGGACCATATATTTTATGTGCACTGCAACTGATAAGATCGATACCCGACAAATCGATCGGACATTTACCTAAGGCTTGAGTGACATCGCAATGAAAAAGTACATTCTTGTTCTTTGCCAATTTACCAACTTCTTCAATTGGCTGTCGAATTCCGGTCTCACTGTCAACCGCAACCAAACTGATCATCAAGGTGTCTTCTCTGATCAATGATTCTAAGTGGTGCAAATCAAAACGGCCATGCTCATCCAGGTTAACCATATCAATGACATAATCATTTTGCTGCAAGTAATACAACGGTGCGACGACCGATGAATGTTCAAGCGCAGAAGTAATGATGTGCTTTTTATTTGGATACTTAAGAGCGACCCCTTTGATGGCGGTATTGTTTGCTTCAGAAGCGCAGGACGTATATATGATTTCGCTAGGATCAACTTTCAGCAGCTCAGCGATTTTCTCTGTTGCACTTCTGATTTCCGCATGAGCCTTCATTCCCAAGAAATGTTTGGAGTTCGCATTGGCAAAAGCATGCTTTTCAACATGCACATATCGCATCAACACTTCATCATCGATCGGGGTCGTAGCACTGTAATCCAAATATATCATGGCGTTACCTCACTTTAGAAAGTTCTATATAACGGGGTTTCTGATCCATGCCTCTTAATGTTAAAAGGGGATTTCTCCCCTTCATTTTAAAGCTTTTTTGTCGATGGCGCAACAAACTGTTATCGGTTATCTTCGATTACAAAGGTTCCCTTGGTTGCGTGTAAGCGCAAAATATAGTCTGCATGCCTTGCGACCTTCTCGGAATGAGTGACAACGATGACACATTTATCTTTCTCTTGAGCCAATTGTTTAAACAATCCGATGATCGTATCTTCGGTCTCACCATCGAGATTTCCGGTTGGTTCATCCGCGACGATGATATCCGGTTGATTAGCCATTGCACGAGCAATCGCAATGCGCTGTTGCTCCCCCCCGGATAATCGACGAACATTCCGGTCAGCTTTGCTTTTCGCAATCCCGATCGACTCAAGCAGTTGATACGCCTCTTGTTTCTTATGCATCTTACCGGAAATGCCCATGGCAACCAAAACATTTTCCAGACCGGTCATATATGGAATGAGGTTGTAACTTTGAAAAACCATACCGACATGATTACGACGGTATTCCCAAAGCCCGATTTCCGAAATATCTTTGCCTTTAAACGAAATACCGCCCTCTTTAGCACTATCCAAACCGGCAATCAACGTCAAAAATGTCGTTTTACCGGAACCCGAAGATCCCACGATTGCATAAAAATGACCCTTTTCAAAAGTTACGTTGACATGATCCAAAATCGTGCGGACACTGTCTCCATCGGGATATGTAAAGAATACATCTTTTATATCTAGCAGTTTCATATACGCCCTCCTACAACAAAATTTCTTTTGGTTTTAACTTTAGAATATTAACGATCGGAACGATTGTGGATGCAGTCACTGTCAGCATCGCCAGACCGGTAAACAACAATACATATTCATTCGACATTCTGACGGAATACGCTGCCACGACCTCTTCCCGGCTCGGAATGTTGTCGTTGAGGATATCATCTTTTCCCTTTTGAACTTCAGCAATCAACAATTGCAATCGAATCAGTTCAGCTGAGAATCCCTTGGCGATCCATGTTCCGGCAAATACCGACAAGGTCATGGCCAATACGCTGACGATCCAAACTTCCATTACGACTTGTAAAACGATATTTCGCTTCTTCTCTCCCAAAGCAAAATATATACCAATCTCATGACGTCGCTCTTTTAAATATAGAAGGATGATCAGCGAGCACACAAATACAGCGATGATCATCGTAAATACCATGACAGCTTCCGCTATCATGTTGAGCGTTCCTATCGGTCCCAAAACCGCCAAAATCTGATCATCGGCAAAATTGAACTTAAAGGGCATCGGCAGTTTTTTACCGTACAGTTTTCG
>PGZW01000084.1 GCA_002841515.1 Firmicutes bacterium HGW-Firmicutes-19
TAACGGTCGTTGATTTGATGGAAGTAATAAAAGGACCTGATTTTCCGACAGGAGCTTATATTTTGGGCCGCTCAGGTATTAAACAAGCGTATGAGACTGGTCGCGGGTCCATCATTGTCCGCGCTAAAGTCGATACATTGGAAATGGCTAACGGAAAAAAACAATTAATCGTTTCAGAAATACCGTATCAAGTTAATAAAGCCAATCTGGTAGAGAAAATCGCTCAGTTGGTCAGAGATAAGTTGATTGAAGGCATAACCGATTTGCGAGATGAATCCAATCGTGACGGGATACGTGTAGTTATCGAGTTGCGCAGAGATGTGCAAAGCGAAGTTATTTTGAATCAGTTGTATCGAATGACGGCATTACAAACGACATTCGGGGTAAATATGCTGGCATTGGTCGACAATGCTCCGAAACAATTATCAATCAAGGAAGTGCTGAATCATTATATCGATCATCAGGTGGATGTAGTCGTTCGCCGAACAAATTATGATTTGAATCGGGCGAAAGACCGTGCTCATATATTGGAAGGTTTGCGGATTGCTTTGGACTTTATTGATGAGGTCATTGCAATCATTCGTTCTTCGAAGGACGACACTTCTGCAATGGTTTCTTTGATAGAACGGTTTGGTTTGAGTGAAATCCAGGCAAAAGCGATTCTGGATATGCGCCTACGCCGGTTGACTGGTCTGGAGCGTTCGAAAATTGAAGAGGAATATGCTCAGTTAATGTCAGCAATTGCTGATTTCGAAGACATTTTGGCCAATCACTGGCGTATTATGGCCATTATTAAAGATGAACTGCTTGAAGTAAAGGCTCGATTCAAGGATCTGCGCCGTACGGAAGTCATAGAAGCGGATTTAGACATGCAAGATGAAGATTTGATTCCAGTCGAGGATGTCGTCATTGCGATGACGCTCAACGGTTATATTAAACGGACGACGATCGATACTTTCCATGTACAAAACCGTGGTGGTAAAGGTGTTAAGGGGATGGCAACTCATTCTGATGATATCGTCGACCAGTTTATAACGATGTCTACCCACGATTACTTGTTATTATTTACAAATTTCGGCAAAGTTTATCGAATCAAAGGTTATCGGGTACCTCAGGCAAGCCGGATCGCCAAGGGGATACCGGTGGTAAATCTGTTAAATCTGGATAAAGATGAAAAAGTTAAGGCTATGTCAGCAGTAAGCACGGACTCAAACAATGCATTCTTTGTATTTAGTACAAAAGAAGGTTTGGTCAAACGCGTGGCTGTTTCTGAGTTTGAATCGATCCGTCAATCCGGTAAGATCGCTATTTCACTTCGAGATGGAGATGAACTGATTGCCGTCAAGCAGACGACAGGAGATGATGAGGTCATTATCGCTGGAGCAAACGGGAAAGCTGTTCGCTTCAATGAGAATGATGTCCGTCCGATGGGAAGAAATGCTGCCGGTGTGCGAGGATTCAATGTTGACGGCAGTGAAGTCATCGGTATGACGACAGATAAAGAAGGCGAATACATTCTTGCGGTGACGCAAGGCGGATATGGCAAAAAGTCTTCGTTGGAAGACTACCGTCTGACCAATCGTGGGGCAAAAGGAGTAAAAACCATCAATATCACCGAGAAAAATGGACCATTGGTGTCAATGCGTGCAGTAACCGGCAAAGAAGAATTGTTGATTGTTACAGATGAAGGAATCGTTATTCGAATTTCTTTGAAGAATGTCGGAACTTACGGACGTAATACTCAAGGAGTAAAGTTAATTCAGTTAGGTGAAGGTCACAGCGTTTCCTCTGTTGCGGTAATTCCGGTAGAGGAAGTTGAAGAAACAGCCGAAAAAGAAGAAATCAATGCATAAAAGTGGCGAGCTCATCCGGGCTCGCCACTTATTTTATAGTTTTCCTTGGTTTTGGTTATGTTGTATACGACGATCGTAAGTAAAACGATTGAACCGCCAAAAAGAGATAGCACTCCTGGGATTTCCTGAACCGCTAGAAATACCCAAATCGGATTCAATATAGGTTCGATCGTCGCAATGATCGAACTTTTTACTGCTGAAGTACGCTTGATGCCCAATGAGAATAATATGTAAGGGATACCTAACTGTAATGTTCCCATTAACAGTATGACGGTCCAGTTAATCGAACTGAAAGTAAGGAAGTTTTTATCAAAAAACAGAAATGGCACCAGAAATATACTGAAGAGGTTACCTAACAAAGATGCATCAACAGGATTAGCATTGGGTAATTTATTGGCAAAGAAGACACCTGCAAAGCTGACGCCGGAGAGAAGTCCGATAAAGTCACCAAACCAGTAACCAGTTTGAAGTCTTTCGATAAAAAAGAGCGAAATACCGAACAAAGTCAGAGTGACCGCAATCACATCTTTGCGTGAGGGTGTGTATTTTTGAAATATAAATGAGAATAAAAGAATGAAAACAGGTGCTGAGTATTGAAGGACGATGGCGTTCGCTGATGTGGTCAGTTTGTTAGCTAACATAAACAGCGTTGTAGTGAGTGTTAAAGATATTGCAGATAATACGGTCGACTTTGAAAATGATATACGGGTTTTACCGCGATAGATAAAAATAACGATAAAAGCAATCAATCCACGGATACACGCAATGGAAAAAGCATTCCAGGTTAAAATTTTTGCCGCAAGTCCGCCGAAACTCCACATTACTGCGGCCATAAATATTAATAATGATCCATCCCGTTGTTTCATAATCGTATCCTTTGTTTCTGGCTTTATGCATGCTATTCTACACTAAATATAAGATATTGAACACATTTATTTAAAATATTGATTAAGTCATTTGACTGTGAGAAAATAATAACAATCTATCGGAGGATCTATATGGAAACTATATATCACTGTTCGTATATAAGCGGATTGAAAGTCATATCCTCAGATACTAGAGACTCAGGTTTATCTGAAATTATCGGATGTAAAAACAAAATCGCGAGTTTACTGGATTTTATCAGCAAAAACAGCAACTTTGACTATTCGATCGGAAAAGAACTGAAAAGTGGTCAATTTTTTGTGTGTGAACGTTATGAAAATAGTATTTTCTCGACTCTCAAAGGTAGAACAGTATCTATCTATCAATTAAAACTATGCACAACGGATAGCGTTGAAACTTGCTGGTCAGACAAATATGTCATAAAAAACAGCTGTGAAGTGGTTGAAGAGGAGAAAATAACGGATCTATATGAGTATCTGACCAGTTTAAATCGATTTGGAATTTTGCGGATTTGCCGATATCCGCAAAAGATCAATGGCATACCTCGGGATGACCAAGACTTGGTTGATCATGCTATTATCAAATTCCGTATGTATGGAGAAGGTGTTTTGTCTGTGATAATTAAACAGCATCCTCATTTACTTGAGCGTGTAAAAGCAGGGATTGATGCTGGGTTATTTAAAGAATACGGAATTTAATCATGTTGACAATGCCGTCAGAGACCTTTAGAATATACCTATAAACGAAGACAGGGACAAGTACTGCGAAGTCGGATTCAGAGACACAACGGTTGGTGAGAGTTGTGACGGCCACCAGAAAATCCACCCAAGAGTGAAGGAGTAATGTCCTTCCGGCAACAACCGTTATCTGTTTGAGAGGTATTGTTTCACGTGAAACAGTACAAAAAGGGTGGCAACACGGAAAATCGTCCCTAATGTTGTCTTTTTTTATTTTAAGGAGGGTAATTATGCTCGATATTAAACTGATCAGGGAGAATCCTGATGAAATCATCCGTAGACTTCAAACTCGGGGAACTGATTTTTCTGTTATTCTTGAAATCGTGAAGTGGGACGAACAACGCAGACTACTATTGACGGAAGTGGAGACTAAAAAGAACTTTCGTAATGAATCATCTAAGAAAATTGGACTTCTTAAGCGTGAGGAAAAAGATACGACCGACATAATGAAAGAAGTCGGTGAAGCTAATGACCAAATCTCCCAGTTGGATGCTAAAATTGCTGAAGTTGAAGAGAAAATCCTTAATGTCATGAATGTATTACCTAATGTTCCACGTGAAACAGTAAAGGTTGGTACATCGGAAACAGATAACAAAGAGGTTCGCCGTTGGGGGGAAGTACGCACGTTCGATTTTGAACCGAAGCCTCATTGGGACATCGGTACGGGGTTGGATATTCTTGATTTTGAGCGAGGAGCAAAGATCACGGGAGCCCGTTTTACAGTGTACAAAGGTGCAGGAGCTCGTTTAGAACGCGCCATCATCAACTTTATGCTCGATCTGCATACTGCCAAGCACGGTTATATGGAGACATTGCCACCATTTATGGTAAATGCACAGTCGATGTATGGAACCGGTCAATTACCGAAATTTGAAGAAGATTTGTTTAAAGTAACGCCTTTTGATTATTATTTGGTACCAACAGCTGAAGTTCCGGTGACTAATATGCACGCAAATGAAATTCTCGCTCTGGATCAAATGCCGATTTACTACACGGCATACACACCTTGCTTCCGTGCTGAAGCGGGAGCTGCCGGACGTGATACAAGAGGAATTATACGTCAGCACCAATTTAACAAAGTAGAACTTGTCAAATTTACGACTCCTGAGACATCCTATGAAGAACTTGAAAAGCTAACCAATAATGCAGAAGAAGTTTTAAAGCTACTGAAGCTGCCATATCGTGTCGTAGAACTTTGCACCGGAGACATGGGTTTTAGCAGTGCAATGACTTATGATATCGAGGTTTGGTTGCCCGCTTTTGCTACATATCGTGAAATTTCGTCTTGTTCGAACTTTGAAGACTTTCAAGCTCGTCGCGCGAATATTCGTTTCCGCCGCGAACTAAAAGGGAAACCAGAGTATGTTCACACACTCAATGGTTCAGGGCTAGCTGTAGGCAGAACCGTAGCTGCAATTTTAGAGAATTATCAGAATGCGGACGGCACGGTCACTGTTCCCGAAGTATTACGTCCATACATGGGGGGACTAGAAATAATTGCAATTAATAAAAAATAAGGTATAATAAACATGCTATCACAACGTTACCTACTGAACCAGGTCAGGGTCGGAAGACAGCAGCCTTAAGGTGGCTCTGACGTGTGTGATAGCTTTTATTTTACAAAAGGAGACATATGAACGATAAAGAATATATGGATCTGGCTATTATTGAAGCGAATACGGCTTTTTCTGAGAATGAAGTACCTATCGGGTGTGTGATCGTGTATAAAGATAAGGTCATAGCTTCTGCGCACAATCGCAAAGAACAGTTCAATAGAGCTACTGCACATGCAGAAATACTAGCTATTGAACAGGCATGTTTGGCTTTGAATGATTGGCGATTGGATGAATGTATATTGTATGTGACATTGGAACCATGTCCGATGTGTGCCGGGGCGATTTATCAGTCGCGTATTAAAAGAGTGGTTTTTGGAGCGTTTGATCCAAAAGGAGGCGCATACGGCTCAAATTTTGACATGAATGCCATTCCACGACTGAATCATTACCCTTCCATAACCAGTGGGGTTTCAAAAGATGAGTGCAGCGAACTGCTTAAAGAATTCTTTCAGACAAAAAGGCAAAAAATTTGCGAATAAACCGAGAGGAGATATCTCCTCTTTTCTTTATAATGGGTATAAAAGCCGCAGGTTATGGTATAATAAATAGGACGACATTCAACATTAAAGGAGTTACTATGAAAGTAATCTCAGTGAGAAATCAACCTGAAATGGTTGATTCTGCTATCTCTTATATTCAGTCAAAATGGGCAAGTGAACAAAGTATGGCGGTATATCAAGACTGTATCTCGCATTCCATCAGTACCCCATCTGTGCTTCCGCGATGGTACATATTGATGGATCAAGGATCGATTATTGGTTGTGCGGGTTTGATTACCAACGATTTTATCAGCCGAATGGACTTATATCCCTGGATTTGTGCAATTTACGTCGAAAAAAGTTATCGTGGTCAGAATTTGGGTCGATTGTTAATTGAGGCTGCGATAGCGGATGCCAAAGAAGGGGGATTTGACAATTGTTATTTGTGTACTGATCATGTCGGTTATTATGAAAAGTTTGGATTCTCAAATATCGGAATCGGATTTCACCCTTGGGGAGAAACATCTTCGATTTATCAGATCTCGACACAACGCAATATCTGAAAAGAGATACCCAATCAAAATGACGGATTTGGTATAATTTACACGGAAAGAAGGGTTTGTTATGGCATATAAAGCGTTATACAGAACATATCGGCCAACTTCGTTTGAGAAGGTCGTTGGTCAGCAACATATCGTAAAAACCCTGCAGAATGCAGTTTTGAAGCATAAAATCGCTCATGCTTATCTTTTTTGTGGCCCTCGCGGTACCGGGAAGACAACAGTAGCAAAATTAATGGCCAAAGCGGTAAATTGTCCTGACACAAACAAAGCGCCATGCAATGTATGTGACAGTTGCCTGTCAATTCAAGCCGGGACTCACCCGGATATTATTGAAATCGATGCTGCCAGCAACAATGGCGTCGACGAAATCAGGGATTTGATCGAAAAGGTTAAATATTCACCGATTGAAGGCAAATATAAAGTATATATTATCGATGAAGTACATATGCTCTCCCAAGGGGCTTTTAATGCTTTGCTGAAAACATTGGAAGAACCTCCGTCACACGTTATTTTCATCCTGGCTACAACGGAACCCCATAAAGTGTTACCCACGATTATCAGTAGGTGTCAGCGCTTTGATTTTACGAAGGTACCCATGGCGGAAATAGGAACCAGAGTCAAAGAAGTTCTGGATTTAGAGAAAATCAAGTATGAAGAAGGCGTTATCCGACTAATCAGTCAATTGGCCGAAGGTGGTTTAAGAGACGCGTTAAGTATTCTTGAACAATGTATAGCTTATGCTCAAAATGATTTGAGAGTTCAACATGTGCATGATATTTACGGGATAACGACTGTCAGCGAGAAGATTGACTTACTTGATGCTGTGTTTTCAAAAGATGTCGTTGCAATCCTCGATAATGTTCGCTTTATCAGTGAGAAGAGTTTCGATATCAAACGATTGACTTCAGATATGATTGATTTACTAAAGGAGTGCATCATTTATCAATATACTCGCGACGCTTCATTGTTACAAATTGCGACCGAAGACGAAGTTAAACACATCCTTGCGAAAAGAAATGCCAATGATTTACTGAAAATGATCGATATATTTATTGAGACCATGGATAAATATCGAAATGCCACCAATATCCACTCTTATTTCGAAGTAGCTTTACTCAAGATGATGTCGATGGGCAATGAAACGGCTGATTATGCCATTAAAAAAGAAGCAAAAATGCCTTTTGCTGATTCAAAGCCTAAAGCTGATGTAGCTAAAGAAGAAAAACTGCCTTTCATTCAACCAGAAGAACCAGTTACTGAAGAGTTGATTACTGTCATCGAAGAGCCGATAGTATTAAAATCACCCAATGATGAACGATTGATGCAACTCGATATAGTTAGTGAAACTTCTGAGGCAACCGAAGTAGAAGAGCTGTTGTTGAGTGATTTTGACATTGTTCGCTTTATGGTTGCCGGAGACAAGGCGAGACGAACAAATGAAGCACCGCTCTGGAACCGTTTGGATGACTACATTAACGAAATCGAATGGGCGAAGGTGGCTCGTATGATATCAGATGGAAATATTGTGGTGACTAACGAGCAATTCGTCGTTCTGTCAGTACCATATGAAGAAGTAGCCAGAGAAATCAATGCGAAAGCCAACGAAGTCGCATTAAGGAAGCTGATGATCGAAATCGTGAAGCAACCTCGTAAAGTCTTTGCAATCACCAAAGATCAGGAAGAACGGACGATTGCTTTGTTTAGAGAATTGTGGAGCGCGGGGAAACTACCCGAGCCAATGATCATCCATGTCGAACCGTTACCCAAAGTGAAAAAACAAGACGAGGAAGTCAGTGTTGATCAGCGACTTGTGAGTTTATTTGGGGAAGGGAATGTGGATTTCATTCATGAGGAGTAGCTATGTATCCCAAAATATTGTTAAATCTTATTGAAGAGTTGAAGAAATTGCCGGGTGTAGGAGCAAAAACTGCAGAACGTTATGCGTTTGAAATCATTGATCGTGATCATCAGGATATCGAGGCGTTTGCCAATGCACTGTTGAAGATAAAAGACGGGTTAAAAACATGTACGATTTGCGGTAATATTGCAGAGGAAACTTACTGTGACATTTGCAAAGATAAATACAGAGACAAATCAGTGATATGTGTTGTCAGTCACCCGAAAGATATCATTGCAATGGAGAAAATGGGGGAGTTTCATGGTGTATATCATGTACTTAACGGAGTGATTTCAACATTTAAGGGGATTTTACCTGAAGATATTAATATTGAATCTTTGATCAAACGCGTAGATGAGCATGTCAGTGAGGTTATCATTGCGACCAATCCTACGATCGAGGGAGAAACTACGGCCCTTTACATCGCAAAGAAACTTCAATTGAAAGAAGCTAACGTTACTCGTTTGGCGTCTGGTCTGCCAATGGGTGGCCATTTGGATTATGCCGATGAGATGACGTTGATAAAAGCTATGGAAGGCCGAAAGAAAATATAGGAGGAGCCATGAAAACAGACATTCAAATAGCCCAGG
>PGZW01000085.1 GCA_002841515.1 Firmicutes bacterium HGW-Firmicutes-19
CAATCAGCTAAAACGGGAGAACAACCCGTTGCTCAATAAGAGCATCACCTACGAATATGATTTCGGTGGCAACATGTTGGCGGTCAATTGGAATATATCGACTTTTGTAGAGCCACACTACTAAAGTCATATTAGTATAAAAGAATACCAAACTAGCTTATAGATTTCAAAAACTTGTTTCTTTCATTCACAAAAATTGCACCCAAAGGTGCGATTTATTCGTTAATGAAGTTCTCGATGATTCTGAATACATCGTTTCGATAATCAGGATCATCCAAGATGCGGTGACCCGCACCTTCAAGAAGGTATTTCTTTTTCTTAGGATAAGGAATGTTTTCATAAGCGTAATCACTCGATCTTGGTGGTATGGTCTGATCACTGGTGCCATGGAAAATTAGGGTGGGAATATCAATGTTCTTCAGCGCAGGTTTACATATGGATACAACCTCAGTGAAGGTTCCTTCAAAATGCTTGGGAAGTGGCGGGTAGGGACCTTTGGGAGGTAAGGGCTTGATCGTTCTTGGAACAAACTTTCCGGCAACGTATTTTTTTACTACTTTGAATGTGATGTATTCAAAAGAAGGTGCAATCAAAACAAGTTTTTCGATGTTGTACTTATTTGCGCAATGTGTCGCGATCACGCCGCCCATCGAATATCCTAAAAGACTTACTTTACTGCCTCTTTGAAGGGCTTCTTCGATAGCCATCTCCGCCCGCTTGATCCACATGTGCGGATCGGTATCATCCGGATTGGACTGATCAAACAATTCCGGGAACATCATATCGATGTTTTTTTTGCTAAAGTAGTCTTTAATAAAGTCGAACTCATGGGTTCGACGTTCCCCAAATCCATGGATAAGGACAAGTGTCGTCGGTTTCTTAAAAAACCTCTGGAATAATTTCATAACATCACCTGCGTATAGTATATCATGTCCTGGGTAATTTACGTTTGAAAGTTCAGGTTTGTGGTGTATAATAGTAAAGATTTAGAAAAGAGGAATAACGATGGAAAACAACAAGATTTTAGTGGAAATTTCGGCTCGCCATGTGCATGTGAGCGAAGATCACCTTGCCATACTGTTTGGTGAAGGTTATAAACTGACCCCGAAGAAAGACTTGTCCCAACCGGGACAATTTGCCTGTGAAGAACGTGTTGATTTAGTCGGTGAGCGCGGCACACTGAAAAATGTGACGATCTTGGGACCGACCCGTCCGTTTTCGCAAGTTGAAGTGACTTCGACGGAAGCCCGTACCTTAGGTGTTAAAGCACTGATCCGAGAGTCCGGATTGATCGAGGAAACTTTTGGTTGTACCTTGGTCGGACCGAAAGGTTCTGTTGTATTGGATAAAGGTGTAATCGTCGCTAAACGTCACATTCACGTAACACCTACAGAATCAGAAGCTTATGGAGTTTCAGATAAAGAAACCATTATGGTTAAAGTAACGTCCGATGATCGTTCACTGATTTTTGGTGATGTTGTCGTGCGCGTCAGTGAGAAGTTTGCTGCTGCGATGCACATCGATACCGATGAGGCCAATGCGGCTGGTTTAGGTGGTGCCATTTTTGGAGAGATCATTCGTGGGTAAGTCGGCGTTGTCCGGCTTTTTACTTATATGATGTTACCGGCAAACCGTGCGGAAATGACAGCGTTGGGATGGGATCGTCCTGACTTTATCTTGGTAAGCGGGGATGCGTATATCGACCATCCTTCTTTTGGTGTTGCCATCATTTCAAGAGCCCTGGAAGCGAATGGTTATAAAGTAGCGATTCTGCCTCAGCCGGATTGGCGAAAAAGCGAACCATTTGAACAGTTCGGTGAGCCGCGACTGGGATTTTTGGTCACTTCCGGAAACATTGATTCGATGGTCAATCACTACAGCGTATCTCGCAAACGACGTGATAAAGATCAATATACGGATAATGGCGAAGCAAATCGACGACCCGACCGTGCGGTCATCGTGTACAGTCAGTGCGTACGAAAATCATTTCCAAATACGCCTATTATCTTGGGCGGAATCGAAGCGTCACTGCGACGATTGGCCCATTATGATTATTGGGATGATAAAGTGCGAAAATCCATTTTGATTGATGCCGGGGCGGACTTGATTGCTTATGGCATGGCCGAAAACACGATCATCGAAATCGCTGATGCGTTGGATGGCGGATTGCCCATTGAGACCATCACCTATATCCGTGGGACGTCTTGGAAAAGTAAAGATAAAGAAGCATTGCCGAAAGATGCGGTAGTGTTACCGACCTTTTTCGACATTCGCAATGATAAATTAAAGTATGTGAAGAGCTATCAGTTACAAATGGCCAATCAGGATGCGATTTGGGGTAAAACCATGATTGAACAACAGGACAGCTGGTATGTCGTGGTCAATCCGTTTCCACTGCCTTTATCGCGCAGAGAAATGGATCGCGTATACGGTTATCCTTATACTCGCCAAGCTCATCCGATGTATAAAAATATCCCGGCCTTCGATGAAGTCCGTTTCAGTTTAATATCAAATCGTGGCTGTTTTGGGTCGTGTTCCTTTTGTGCACTGACCACCCACCAAGGCCGCACGATATCTTCGCGCAGCAACGACTCCTTACTTAAAGAAGCCGAAATCATAACCAAACAACCCGACTTCAAAGGTTATATCCATGATGTCGGCGGTCCGACCGCCAATTTCCATCGTCCCAGCTGTGACAAACAAATCGAACACGGCATGTGCAAGCATCGCGAGTGTTTACATCCTGAACCCTGTGAACGACTCGTCGTCGATCACACGGAGTATGTTTCGTTGTTAAAGAAGTTACGGTCGATTCCCAAAGTCAAAAAAGTGTTTATCCGCTCGGGTATCCGCTATGACTATTTACTATATGATAAAGACGACTCCTTCTTTGATGAACTGGTCGAACACCACATTTCAGGTCAGCTCAAAGTTGCGCCGGAGCATGTATCCGATAAAGTTTTAGATGCTATGGGTAAGCCACGCAAGAAAACCTATGAAGCCTTTGTGGCGAAGTATGAGATGAAAAATCGCAAATTCAAAAAAGATCAGTTTCTGGTTCCATATCTGATGAGCTCACATCCGGGCAGTGATTTGACAGAAGCCATTGAACTGGCTGTGTATCTAAAGAAGATTAATTTCGTACCAAAACAGGTACAGGATTTCTATCCGACCCCCGCAACCGTATCGACGTGTATGTACTATTCCGGAATCGACCCACGCACGGATAAACCGATTTATGTGGCGAGGAAGTCCAAGGAAAAAGCCATGCAACGGGCACTGATGCAGTTCAATTACCCACAGAATTACGATCTGGTCAAAGAAGCCCTTACCTTGGCAAAACGCACAGATTTGATTGGTGACAAACCCGGCTGTCTGATTCGCTCAAATCGTCCAAAAGCCACACCAACCACGAGGCGGTAGTATTTCATGTTGTTGTCAATCGTTGTATAATAAGCGTAACGGAGGTAACATAATGATCATACAAAGCAAGCGGGTATGGATTGCCAGTCAGTTTGTAGCCGCACAACTGGAAGTGTATAATGGTAAAATTCTTGGTGTCTATCCTTATCAGACAAAAAAGGTTGATACTGACGTTGGAAATGACCGGATCCTTCCGGGTTTTATTGATGTTCATGTTCACGGTGCGTATGGATTTGATACCAATGATGCATATCCGGAAGGGTTGATCAAGGTACTCAGGGGCATACCTTCCGAAGGGATCACCTCATTTTTACCAACGACTGTTACCCAAAGTGAGGAAGTACTTACAAAGGCATTAAAAAATGTTGCTGACGTAGCAAAACTCAAACCGGAGGGTGCTGAGATTTTAGGCGTACATTTCGAAGGACCATATCTTAATGTCGAATACAAAGGTGCACAACCACAAGAACATATCGTCAAACCGGATATCGATCAGTTCAAGCGCTATCAGCAAGCAGCTGGAGGAATGATCAAACTGATCACCATTGCCGTTGAGAAAGATGAAGACCATCAACTAACCCGATACATGAGCAGTCATGGTGTGATTGTCTCGATGGGTCACAGCGGCGCAACGTATGACCAGGCCATCATGGGTATTGCCAACGGGGCCATGAGCATGACGCATGTATTTAACGGTATGAGCCGTTTCTCGCACAGAGAGCCGGCACTGACCGGAGCGGCCTTACGAACACGCGATGTTTACGGTGAAATCATCACCGATGGCAATCATGTACACTGGGCGGCAGTCAATACATTAATGATGGCAAAAGGTAAAGACCATAATATCATGATTACCGATGCCCTATGTACCAAAGGTTGCGATCCGGGAGAATTTGAGTTGGGTGGCCATCGTATCGAAATCAAGGACAATGGCAGTGCTTATTTATATGGTACAGACACCTTGGCAGGAAGTACCTTGCGCTATATCGACGGATTCAGAAATCTGATTGAAAAAGCAGAAGTGCCATTTGAATATGCCATCAATGCCTGTACGTTAAACCCGGCCAGAATGTTGCGGGTAGACGATCGCAAAGGAAGAATCGCCGCCGGTTACGACGCCGATATCATCGTGTTATCCGACGATTATGAAGTGAAACAGACGTATTGCTTAGGAAAAGCCATGCTGTAGAGCAAAGGGGACATGTATGAAACATATTTTTATCGTAAATCCTACTTCCGGTGGCGGAAAACCCGCAACGCTGATCCCAGTTATTCATGATTACTTCAAAGACAAAAAAGAACCTTATGAAATCATTCTTACAGAACGAAACGGTCATGCCACCGATGTGGCGAAACGTTACAGCATCAAAGATGATGTAACTCTTTATGTCGTCGGAGGCGATGGAACTGTTTTCGAAGTGCTCAACGGTCTAAACGATTCAGTGCCGATGGCCATCATTCCGGCAGGAACCGGTAATGATGCATTCAGAATGCTTGGACTTGAACCAATGGAAGCCAAGGATGTTTTGATTCAAACGATTGAAGGAAAATTCGTTCAGGCGGACTACGGCTTGGCTAATGATCAGCGTTTTATCAATTGTTCGACCATGGGCATGGATGCCGATGTCGGAGAGTTTGCGGAACGTATCGGTAAAAAACTGCCGATCCCGCGCACACTGGTATATGCCATCAGTGCTTTATTTGTTGTTTTTAAACCAAAAACGATCGACCTGGAAATTGATTTAGGCGATAAGAAAATATTTCAAAAATCTTTGCTTGTTGCTGTTATGAACGGTCGATGGTATGGTGGCGGTTTCCAACCTGCACCGATGGCTTCGATTCAAGATGGTAAACTGGATATTTGCATGGTTTCGGATGCATCCCTCTTTCGGATTTTCCAGTTATTGCCGATGTATTTCAAAGGTACCCATGTCGGAGTCAAAGAAGCAACATTTTTACAGGCAGACAGTTTTACATTGTCAACCGGTGGACGAGTCGTTCAAGTCGGTTTTGACGGTGAAAACAGCAAGCAAAGCAGAATCGTTTTCAAACTTATGAAGCTAGCACTCACCTTAAGAGTTCCGAAGAGTTCAACGCTTCGGGAGGATGTATGAGGTTGGAAAATGAATATCTGATCGCAGAGTTTGTGGCAAAAGGTGCCCAACTGAGCCGTCTGATATCCAAAAAAACCAATCTTGAGTACATATGGCAAGCCGACCCGCGTGTTTGGGGTTATCATAATCCGACATTGTTTCCCATCGTCGGCTCTTTGACCGGACACAGGTATGTGTACAATGAAAATGAATATAAAATGAAACAACACGGTCTTGCCCGCATCTTCGATTTCGAGTGTAACCATTCGGATGATGTCAGTTGCACTTGGCAATTGACGGAAAATGAAGAAACATTGAAGCAGTATCCGTTTCACTTTACTTTACGGATTCGCTATACACTGGAAGGAAAGCGGATCTTGATTGATTACACGGTAGAAAACCGCTCCAACGAGGTCATGCCGTTTCAGTTGGGATTACATCCGGCATTCAATGTGCCGCTTCGACCTTCAAAAACACTGGAAGATTATCGCATTGAGTTACACCCGGAATGCAATCTGAAGTTCTATAATGAAGACTTGTATATCAAGGCAGCTTCATCGATCCCATTATCGGAGACTATGTTTGAAGAGCGTCCGACCTGGATGTTTGAAGATGTTCTTGCGCCTTATGTGTCATTGACCGATGGGGAAAACGGAGTTAAGGTCAGTTGTGCCGGCTACCGTTGGCTGGCTTTCTGGAAACCATTGAAAGCACCCTTTGTTTGTGTTGAACCATGGCACGGACACGGTGACTTTTCAGCAAATCCGGTCTTGTTTGAGAAAAGGGAAGGAACCATGTTGTTGCCTGCGGGCAGACATTGGGTTACATCATATACCATAGAACCATTTTGAAAGGGGAAATCACTATGTTTACCATTATTGTAAAAGAGAATACGCTTGAAATGGCTTCGGCCGCATTTGAGGTCTTGAAGGAAGTATTGGACAAAAAACCCGATGCCGTATTGGGTTTGGCAACCGGTTCTTCACCGATTGGTTTGTATAAAAAAATGATCGAAGATCATAAGCTGACAGGCCGCAGCTACAAAGATGTCGTTACCTTTAATTTGGATGAGTATGTCCATTTGGATCGTAACCATTCGCAAAGTTATTACACATTCATGAAGGAGCATTTGTTTGATTTCATTGACATTGACTTAAAAAATGTTCACATTCCAAACGGTAACGCAGATGATTTTGATGCTGAAGTCATGCGCTATGAAGAAGAGTTAAGCAAATTTCATGTCGATGTTCAGGTCATGGGTATCGGTTCAAATGGTCATATCGGCTTTAACGAACCGGGAACACCTTTTACGGCGACAACGCACATCGAAGCATTGAAGGAATCGACCCGCAATGACAACGCTCGTTTCTTTGCTTCGATTGATGATGTCCCAACGCATGCGGTAACCATGGGGATTGCCTCGATCATGAAAGCCAAAAAAATAATTTTGCTGGCATCGACCAGTTATAAAGCCAAAGCCATTGCCGCAATGATCCATGGACCCGTAACTGAAAAATGTCCGGCGAGTGTACTTCAAAATCATCCGGATGTCGTGGTCATCGTTGATAAAGCAGCTGCTTCCTTGTTGGCGGATGAAGGACATTAAGTTTATTGCCTGTGATCTTGATGGTACCTTGCTGACTGACAACAAGGACATCCTTGTATCGACATATAACAGCCTGATGGAAGCACAGAAAAGAGGTATCCGTCTTATTCTGGCCTCGGGACGCAATTCAGCGATGATTGCTCCATATGCCGAAAAGCTGCAATTGGATGTGCATGGTGGTTATATGGTCGGATGTAATGGCCATCATTTCATAGATGCACAGACGGGATCACGAATCGAAAATGAGTCGATCGATATGGAAACCTCCGCAAGGTTGTTCGAATTTGCCAAAAAGCATCACTTACAGTTTCTGGCCGAGCATGCCCGAGGGTTCTACGTTTATGTGCCTAAGTCATTGTTCCCAATAAAAATCTTGGTTGGATACCTCAAGCAGCGTCACAAACTGAAGAGAAAGCATCAAGGCGATTATTCCGTGTTGGGCGGATTTACGATGAGCTCTCAAGCATATGTCAAAAGCGTCAATAAGCCAACAGACATTAAAGAGAATTGCATTAAGATCGGAATCACACATTTTCCTCGAGTCATAAAATGGGCACTTAGCAACATGGATACTGATTTAAAAGAAAGACTGAATGTGATGAATGTAACATCTTATTGGATCGATATCATGCCGAAAGGGATCGATAAGTCAGCGGCAATCGAACATATTCTAAATATAAATGGTTTCGGATTTGAATCATTGATGGCCTTTGGGGATGCTGAGAATGATATCGGTATGATCAAAAAAGCCGCGATTGGCATTGCCATGGGAAATGCGATGGATTTAATCAAGGAAAATGCCGATCAGATCACACAGTCCAATGAAGAAAATGGCATCGGGCTTGTCGTCGATCGCTTATTAAAATCAATTCTCTAGTCATTTGAATAGGTTATTTCAAAAACTGTGATATACTAAAAAAAAATAAGGAGGAATAGTTATGCGCGTAGTAAACAGTGCTGAATTCTCGGAAGCAACTGCCAACGGTGTTGTATTGGTCGACTTTTATGCCGATTGGTGCGGTCCGTGTAAAATGGTTGCCCCGGTGTTGGAACAATTAAAAACAAAATATGCCGGCAAATTGGACATTGTCAAAGTAGATGTCGATGTTGAAGGTTCTTTGGCTCAGAAGTATGGAGTCATGTCGATCCCGACGCTGATTTTGTTTAAAGACGGTAAACCGGTCGGACAAACGATGGGTTTCCAAGCCTTGCCGATGCTTGAAAAATTTGTAGCCAAAGCCGGGATTTAAAAAGGATTCATTATCAAAACAGAAGCAGTAATGCTTCTTTTTTTGTTTATTTTTATTAAACATTTTGTTTCAAAATGTTGCATTGCTGATTTTTTTGTGTATAATATGTTGTGTGTTTATTATTTCTAATACAAATGTTTAGAGTCACTAAACAAACAAGGAGTGAAGCTATGAATATCGGTCAAAGAATCAAGCAGCTTCGTATCAAAAACAATCTTACATTGGAAGAATTGGCAAGTCGCTG
>PGZW01000086.1:0-1426 GCA_002841515.1 Firmicutes bacterium HGW-Firmicutes-19
CTGAACAAGTAGAAAAAAGTGTTGATCCCTTCGTCTTGGTCGCAGTAGGTCCATTTACGAATATTGGTGCCTTCTTGTTAGCCTATCCGCATTTGCATAAGAAAATTGAAAAGATCCATGTTATGGGCGGTGGAGTTTATGAAGGTAACCGTTCGCAGTTGGCTGAGTTCAATGTTTGGAATGATCCGGAGGCTGCGAAAGTAGTAACGGATTCTAAAATTCCTGTTCACTTTTTTGGTTTAGACGTCACTCATAAAGCGTTGATACGTCAAGATGAATTCCACTTATTCAGAGAAGTATCGGGTCCGGTGTTCCAGTTTGTTGCTGACCTTCTTGATTTCTACTCTATATGTTATGTCAATGAAAGAAAGCTGGAAGGCTGTCCAATGCATGACTCATGCGCTGTCGCAAGTCTGATAGATCCATATATGTTTACGGGATACGAAACATTCATTGATGTGGATATTGAAGGAACAAAGACAAGAGGTGCATGTATTGTTGATTTGCGTGAAAAAGAGCGTAGATTAGGTGAGAATAATGGTGTATTTTACATGAATGTCGACCGACTCAAATTTTTAAGACTGATTATTGATTCTTGCCATAAGCTTGAGCAAGATCTAAAGAATTGAGGTAATAAAAATGAGAAAACATATTTTAATTGATTGTGATCCAGGTGTTGATGATACGATTGCATTGCTCATGGCATTTGCAAGTGACAAACTTAATATCGTGGGATTAACAACAGTATTTGGAAATAATTCAGTAGATGTAACAACGAAAAACGCCTTAATACTCAACGAATTTTTCAATTTAAAGACAGTTGTTCACAAAGGGGCATCGAAGGGTTTATTTATACCAAATAAGAACTTTGGTGATTTCCATGGTAAAAACGGCATGGGGAATGTAGATTTCAATTCCCCGGTAAGTGTTGAATCTGGTGAGTATGCTTGGGATGCGATTTATCGTGAAGCGAAAAAATACAATGGGGAACTGACAATTGTAACCCTAGGACCACTAACAAATGTCGCCATCGCTTTATTCAAATATGAAGATTTAAATCAATATGTAAAAGAGATTATCATGATGGCAGGGACTACGACCACCGGCAATGAACGTCCATTCAGCGAAGCCAATGTAGTTTCAGATCCACATGCTATGCAAGTAGTATTAAATTCTGGAATCTCATTGACGATGATTGGTTTAAACGCTACCGAAACTACGAGAATGAACGAAGAAGAACATGACGTTATGCTCGATAAAAAAGAAGATATTTTGCCAGAAGTCCGTGGCATGCTACGCCATTATAAAAATATTCAAAATACATTGGGGTCGGCGGGCATGGTCATTCATGATGCAGCAGCAATGTTTGCGGTCATAGAACCTGACAGTGCTGAATCTGAAATGTTCAACGTTGACGTAGAGCTAA
>PGZW01000086.1:1529-10058 GCA_002841515.1 Firmicutes bacterium HGW-Firmicutes-19
AAAATGCATCATATCGATGTGCTTCCCGGGGAAGTCGGTCGTTATGTTCTGCTTCCAGGAGATCCATTCAGAACAGATTTGATTGCATCGTTTTTTGAAAATCCTCAACTCATAGCGCATAAACGCGAGCATAAAACCTGGATCGGGACTTTGCATGGAAAGCGCGTTGCGGTAACTTCTACTGGGATGGGCTGTCCATCAGCGGCCATTGCTATTGAAGAGCTGATTCGTGCGGGTGCGGACACTTTTATTCGTATCGGAACGGCAGGCCGAGTAAATGAGGCATCGAAGTCAAAAGAGTTGGACGGTGTGATTTGCACAGCAGCTGTACGTGATGAAGGTACGACGATTCATTATGTTCCTATTGAGTATCCGGCGGTTGCAGATCGGCATTTGGTCGATGCTTTGGCTAAAGCTGTCAAAAAGAACGGCAAGAATTATATTGAAGGCATTGCACAAACAAAAGACTCTTATTATGGCCAACATGAACCATTCAATATGCCCAATGAAGATCGCTTGGTTTCGCGTTGGAAAGCTTGGGAGCGTTCGAATGTAGTATGCTCTGAAATGGAATCTGCTGCTCTGTTTGTTGTTGCTTCAATCAAGGGAGCAAGAGCTGCTTCAATCATGTCTTTTAGGAATATGGAAGAGACCATTCAAATCGTTTGTGATGCATTAAAAACCATCATGGCGATGGATGATGAGGTTAATGCTAGGTAACAATTAACATTTATATAGTTTCGAATATTTACTTTAAAGGAACTTTCCATGAGAATGTTCCTTTTTTATTTAACGATATATCCTGTGATTATTTGATATTTAGAAGTATTCGGTATAGTATGATGTTAGTAGACACACAACTAGGCAAATACACTCCATACACAAATCATCCAGTGGTTTTATGGTGAAAGGTTGGGACCAGATGAAGAAAATAATCAATAAGATTAAATCAAGCATATGGCTATATCCTGCGATATACAGTTTGATGGCTTTTCTATTATCGCTGGGCATATCTATTATTGATAAGAGATACTCGGTTGAAATGTCCTACTATTTAGGAGATATCTTCTATACGACATCATCCCTGGCTCAAGCCGTTCTGGGCATCGTTGCCGGTGCGTTTATCACCATTGCGACCTTTACATTTTCGACGACCATGCTTGTATTGACCATGTACTCATCCCAGTTTACCCCTCGTGTCGTTGAGAATTTCTTGAACAACAAAACAACCATGAAATCATTCGGCGTCTTTCTTAGTGGATTTATTTATGCGATCACATCGTTTTTATTTATCAATACAGGTGAAGATGGAAATCTTGTCATAGCGGCAAGTGTCGGAGTCATTTATATTATCGTTGGACTTGTCTATTTCTTAATCTTCATCCACAACGTTTCAACTCACATCCAAGCCAGTGATTTGATCTTCAGACTTCATGACGAAGCGATGAAAAGAGTCCGTCAATATCGTGATTCTATCAAAGAGTCAAAGATCATCTCAAAAGCAGAAATGAAGAGGATGATTAAGGGCAAAAAACTCATCGATATATACGGTCAGTCCGATGGCTATATTCAAGAAATTGACTACCATCGCTTACAGAAAATTGCGGAAGAGTTGAAATGTATCATTTGCTTTGAAAAAGTGGTCGGTCAGTTCGTGGTTACTGAAACGAAAATCATGACGATTTATGCTGATGGGGATAAAACATTCGATGATGCGATTATTAATAGAATTCATGAGGCCATTTGGATCGGAAGCAAAAAGACGCAAACCCAAGACTTTAGTTTTACGATTCAAAAAATCGTCGAAATCGCCGTGAAAGCACTATCCCCGGGAATCAATGATCCCAATACAGCCATTCACTGCCTAAAAATCATTGGTGTTTTGTTAAGAGATTTGGCGGACATTGATGATGGTTACGTATTACTACAGAACGAAGAGTCCGGATATATCATATATGAAGCCTATGATTTTGAAGTTTTGTTATATGATGCATATAATCAAATCATGTTCTATGGACAATACGATGCCTCTGTAGTCATCGCCGGATTTAAGTCGTTGCGATTTGTCAGAGATAAAGCCTCTGAAGAAAATATCAAATTCGTCGATGCCTATGCGAAACACTTACTCGAAAAGAAGACCATTCAAAATCATGACAAGTTGGACTTTGAAAAAATCCAAAAGGAATATTTGGATTTGATTAACTAAAGATCAAATTCAGATGACTCTATAAACCTTGTCAAACCATAAGAAATAATCTATAATATAACATGCGTTATATAACGCATGTTATTATTTTGTTTGAAAGGAGAAGCTGAGCAATGCCAAGGAAAATTGTGTTTATCAAAGAACAGATTATTGAAGCCGCATTTGCCATCGTGGACAATGAAGGCTTTGATCATTTGAGTGCCCGCAAGCTGGCGAATGCACTGAACAGTTCGGTTGCGCCAATCTATGTGAACTTCGTTGATTTCGAAGATCTTAAGAAGAAAGTGATTGAAAAGATCAATCGTGTTGCACTGGAAATGGCTATTCAATCTCAGAGTGGTAATCCATTAAAGGACATCGGTGTCGCAAGTATCCGCTTTGCTTTCCAACACTCCAAACTTTTCCAAGACTACATTTTCGGAAAGTTCGAGTTTGATCAAAATGATGAGATGAATGAGTATGTCTTGAAGAGTATTAAAGAAGATAGGGAACTGAGTTCTTTGTGTGAAGAAGAAATTTCTGAATACCTAGAGAAAGTTAGGATATATCAGATTGGCTTATCAATCGTAGCTTCAAACAAATCTACAAACATGTATTCAGAATCCGATCTTATCCGGATGTTGGTTGATATGAGTAAGGATATTATTTATTCGATCAAGCATCGCTAATGGAGGTTAATATGGAAAATACACTAAGTTCTAGAATTAGAGATCGGTTTATCTGTTCGGTTGAAAAGAATCCACAGATTAAAAATGCATTTCTTTTAGTCGATAACGACGTTTTGGACATTCATGTCAATGCGTGTTACGGGTTGAACAGTTCAGCTGATCAACCCTATTACATTGCCAGTATCGGAAAAGTATTCACTTCCGTCATAATAGGACAAATGGTTGAAAAGAATCTGATTGGCTATGAAGATAAAGTAATGGATATTCTGGGCAGTTCCATCGTTGATGGACTCCACACGTATAAAGGTATCAACTTTGTTGGTGAGATTACTATTCGACACTTACTAAACCATACCTCCGGAATCGGTGATTATTTTTCCGATAAACCTATCCAAGGAAAGTCAATGCTACAGATGATTCTCGAATTTCCTTATAAGCATTACAGTCCTTTGGATATCATTGAGTGGTCCAAGAAAAATATCAAACCACGATTCAAACCAGGCAAAGGATTTCATTATTCGGATACCGGATATCATCTGTTGGGTTTGGTCATTGAAAAAATACTCAACATGCCTTTGGCTGAGGTTATGGAGAAGAACATATTCTCACCTCTGCATATGAAGAACACGGTTTTTGCTTCTTATGAAAAACAAACAAAAATAGATGAAGGTACCATTTGTGATGTTTACTGGGGAGAAAACAATGTTAAGGACTACAGCATATTCAAAGATGATTATGCGGGTGGGGGAATCATTACCACATCCAGCGATTTATTATTGTTTTTTAAAGCGATCATTCATCATCAAATCGTTGGTGAATCCACACTAAAGCAAATGACAACATGGTCAACGTATTCCAGCGTCAAATTGATTGGAATTGCTTATGGATTGGGACTGATGTATTTGAAATCCACTCCGCTGCTATTTCCCGAGAAATTTAGCAGTTTTGGACACATTGGCTCCATCGGATCTTTTATGTTCTACAATCCAACCACTAAAACGTACTTAATTGGCAGCGTTAATCGCTTTCAATACCATCGTAAAAGTATGAACATTATGTTCAAGGCGTTAAAAGTAATCATGAAAGCACAGTGATATGCTTTTGCTTGAGGGAAAAGACGGAATTATTTTGATATAATTATGAATGAAAATTATAGGGGGTTTCTATGGACATCAAAGCAATGCGCATCGACAGCGCACTCAAACAGAAAAAAGGCATCCACTTCATCTTTGCATCCGTTATTTTATGGAGTGCATGCACCGTACTTCACACCACCGATCTTCCCATATTAACAAAGAACCTGTACACCTTTTTTATAACAGCACCGCTTGTTCCACTGGCATTTATGATTTCAAAACTGATTGGAGTGGATTTTCAAAACAAAAGCAATCCACTCACGGATTTGGGCATTCTGTTCTCCATGAATCAAATGCTTTATTTGATCATAGCAATGTGGATATTCAATGCTGCTCCCGATAAAATGCTCATGGTCATTGCGATTATCTTTGGGGCACATCTGTTGCCTTACGGATGGTTGTACATGTCAAAAACCTACATGATACTATCGGTATTTATTCCAATCTTTTCATTGATTGTCGGACTCAATTTTGAACCCTATATTCTAGGATTGAGTATGATCGTTATTGAGACGATTTTCAGTATTGTCTTATGGCTGGAAGTAAAAAACTTGGCAACCAAGACACAGTCACAGGCATAAACGAATCACGCAAGGCGTGATTTTTTAGATAAGGATTCATTTTATAGTATAATCATTCTGAGGAAAATCTATCACAAACAAAAATTGCGATAGGACTGTCAAGGAAAAGAAAACAGAAATCATCGATGGCTTTACCATCAAATATCGTGCCAATGGTAAGAGCATGTGGTCCAATTTTTTAAAGACGGAGATCCGGTTGGGGAATGGACGACCTAAGGTTCAAATGTATTGACATACAAAGTCACGAATAAGAAGTAGTGCGTGAGTGAACCAGAATAATCGGAAACTGAGGAATACATTATCATGAGTTCAAATGATTTTATTTCAAGTAAGATGTGATCATGTATAGTATTCTTGAATAACTTCTTACAGATTTGATTGTTCAGACAGGTATTTGGGAATTATAATGGATTTAAGGTGACATCGAAAGTTTGTCTGATTTTGAGGGAGTGATCAATATGGATCGATATGAACAACTCTATAAGAAATATGTGCAGCTTGAACTTGAGAATGTACAACTTAAGGAGGAAATCCGGCAGCTAAAACAGAAGTTGCGTGAGGTAAACGATGCTCAAATCGAAATGATTTCGAACTCTGACAGTTCGCCTTTCGAAGTTTCTGGTCAATCAAAAATCACTCAAAGAAGTTCAAATGAAGAGAAGATTAACCTGTTCCTTTCGTTGTTTAAGGGTAGAAGGGATGTTTGTGCGAAGCGGTGGTCAAGCAAACCGGGATACTCACCCTATTGCTACAATGACTTCAAACCAGGTATTTGTCAAAAGCCAAGCATAAAATGATTGTTTGGTATGGTGGTATAGATCCTTTCGGCGGAAGCTACGAAGACGAATCGATAATGAGAATTAAGGATGCTGATATAGCCGCTGAACTGTTCGGAGTGATAATGGATAGTGCTAGTTCAAATTAAAAAAATGACTGGATCATCTTTTTATGTAATTGAAGAAAATTTGAAAATTGTAGTCTTTCAGAAACAGAACGCTAGTATTGAAAACGAAAACAGTCTCCATATTACAAAACCGTTCAATCTGAAGTTTAAGCAGTTTCATATATTCGTCATCATCGCCTGGAACCAAATCCCTGAACTTAATGAATGTCTGATTGAGTATTATAGGGAAAATATCCGCACTTATATTCGAGATTTTCCCAACAAAGGAAATTTCTTTGACGTGGTTTTTATAACCACTTCGGTATAACATTGCTTTACTAACTTCTTTGCTATTGTAAAAAGGATCTGGCAATGAAGAGAAGTCGAGCAAAGACTCAATCATGGGATAGTTTATATACAACTGACCTTGATCTGTAGATTCAGAGAATAAGTTTTGAAGTTTACATAATCCATCTGAATTGAACCGGGCATCTTGTGGATCAAAATCGAAAATAAGCAGTATCCGTAAACTTATTATCAAGAAAAGGCTCATGTCGATATTCCTTAAGCAACTGAATGACATCGATATCATCCATTTTATCACCATGTGCCAAGTAGTTATCTTTTATAAACTTCCAAAACAAATGAACATTGGTCTTATACTGATAAATGTCATATCCCAAAGAAATCGGGTATATTTGAAATATAATCTTAAGAAGAACTTCTTCTTCATTGCCTTCGCAAACAATCAGAATTTTCCGAGCTTTTTTAACTTCCATCAAACTCTCCATTTATGTAAAGTTTTTCTAAGTTATGCCCTTCTCTAAGTTCGCGTTCCGTAGCTCTTGCGATGGACGTAATCCTTACAGGTGTCAGAATAAAATAGCAATCAGGTCTCATAATGCTATTAGAAAGTAAGTTAGTGTTATGGCTGGTCAGTATGGTTTGCATGCTTCTTTTTTCAAGATCCTTCACGATCAGCTCAGCAAGTTCATAGTGATAATAAGCATCAAATTCATCAATAAACAAAAATGATATCTCCTTGTTTCTTGTCCAATAAAAGAAGGTGTAGAGAGCTTTTGTACCATTTGACGCAACCTTAAAAAACGGAACTAGGGGCTTACCATCAAAATACAGTTCTTTCTTCATCGTCGGTGTGGTTTTTACAATAAGTTTTTCATCGATTCCGGCAGTTATCAAGAGTTTCTGAAACTGTGTTAAATTGTCATCTTCAAAGATAAACTCATAATAATCATTTGCCTTTCTGACATTATCCTTAAATCCGATAAAAAGATTCTCATCAAGACTACGAAACCACAACATATTTGACACAAAGTCATACATTTTTCTTAGCGGGTGATCTTTATCGAATGCAGAGTTATTAACAATAAAACGTAACGTAGAAATAGTGGCATCATTGTATACGAAGTTCAAGTTTGGAAAAACTTCACTGACATAATTACTGTTAGAGTTAAGAACAGTCTTGTCAGAATATTCAAAATACTTAACGTCGTTTATCGTCAGCGACTCATAAACAATATGATCAACATTACTCTTTTTGTAGCGATAGTCGACAATATCAACCCCAAATTGGAAAACATATCGAAAGGATGCACTACCATATTTACCTTTATTATTAAGGTAGAAATCGTAGACATTCGGTGTAACATTTCGATCGACTAAATGACTCACTAAGTCAAAAAGCGCAAGTCCTAAGTTCGACTTTCCAACAGCATTTTTGCCGTAGACAATCAATGTCTTTAACAAATTATTCGAAATGCAATCTCTGTTAAAACTGTATTGCTTTATATCTGAAAAATCAATGATCAGCGGGAAATCGAAACACTTAAAACCTTCAACTTCAAATCTTTTTAACATTCAAATCACCTCTTAAGATTATTATACATTACAGTATTCCTACATTCAAATATATCCGTAAAAAAATTACGACAAACCGAGTGACCTGATTTTTCTAATGAGTAACTCTCATTATAAGTAAAACTCATCATAAAATCACAAGTAATTACCAAGCAAAAACCCTTATCTAGCATAGACGTAGGATTTCCGCTGTAAAAACTCTGACAAGTACTGCATATTAAATTAACTAGCTCTCGTTGCCTCTTTGATACATTATAGACTATGTTTAAATCTATGGAACTTGACTAATCAAAAATGAGATACCAAAGCCATTCCTTTTCATTTTCATTTGAACACAATCACAGAGAGATTGTTGTATAATCTTAGCAGAGGTGTTGAAATGAAAAACGACGAGTGTGATTTGACGGTTAATAAGCAAATCAAAGAAAAGAAAACAGAAATCATCGATGGCTTTACCATCAAATACCACGCCAACGGAAAGACCATGTGGTCCAAAGGGATGATCGTAAACGGACAGCCCGAAGGGTATTGGCAGTGGTATCGGCTGGACGGAACCTTGAAACGCTCCGGCTACTTTAAAGGCGGAGAACCGGTGGGGGAATGGACGACCTACGATTCACAAGGACTACCTTACAAAGTCACGAAGAAAGAAGGATGATTATGAAATATCCCGAAATCGAAAACTACATCTTATTAAAAAACGGAAGTGTGCGCGAAGAAAAGGCTGAATGGGACGCCATCCTTTTTAAAGTGTTTGACAAAATGTTTGTCATGATAGGCCAAGACGGAAAAGGCCATGATATCATTACTGTCAAATGCGATATCGCATTCGGAGAACTTTTGCGCAAACAGTATCGCTCGGTTTTTCCAGGATATTATATGAACAAGCAGCACTGGAACTCCGTATATCTATCGGATTGCGATGTACCTTTTGAAGTTCTGTGTGAGATGATCGATGATTCCTATCGGCTGATCGTTGCTTCTTTGAAGAAATCATACAAAGACCAACTTTAAGACTAAAAAAAACACCATGAAGGTGTTAAAATAGCATGGCTGGGGTAAAAGGATTCGAACCTTTGAATGTCAGAGTCAGAGTCTGATGCCTTACCGCTTGGCGATACCCCAAAGTATGTGCAATCTGCCAAGTTCTATTATATAATAAAAAACGCACAGGAGT
>PGZW01000087.1 GCA_002841515.1 Firmicutes bacterium HGW-Firmicutes-19
CTAAACGAGTCGATATTACTGATAAATCCTGATCGATTCGACTTCCATAGATGCGGGTAAACAATCCATATCAACTTTTCCGCCAAACCATCCCCCCATTGCTACATTGAGAATCAGGTAATGAGGTTTATCAAATGGCCATGAATCTTTGTAGTCTTTCTTATAAAACCGGCAATATTCAACGCCATCAACTTCAAACGAGATTTTTTCATCATCCCAATCCACAGCATAATCATAAAAACGTTCACTCACTCCTTCGATTTTTGCGACATGCGTGATTTGTGTTTTCTTTGCATGATTATACTTTCCGGTATGAAGACTGAAGTGCATCGTATCTAAATCTCTGCCAACATGCTCCACAATGTCGATCTCTCCCATATGCGGCCATCCTCGTTTTTCTTCATCGACGCCGAGCATCCATATGGCTGGCCAAGTACCGTTACCTGATGGAAGTTTTGCGCGGATTTCAAAGCGACCGTATAACCAATGCTTTTTGCCTCGGCTGACCAAACGGGTCGAAGTAATCGGATGTCCATCCATTTCCTTTTTGATCGCCGTAATAACTAGTTTTCCATCACTGATTTTGACATTGTCAATGTCCCCTTTGGTATAATACTGCAATTCTTTGTTGCCCCAGCCCCCTCCGCCGATATCATAATCCCAGTCAGCCTCGCTTGGAAGAACACCTTCTTTGAAGGTTTCCTCAAACACTAAGGTTCTTTTCTTCATATTTTCCTCCTTCGAAATCGTTTTCGTAAACATTATAACACGAAGTTAAGCGCTTACAAGAGTAAAATCAGTGTTTTAATAACTTCGTAAAAAAAAAGGAGCATAGCCCCTCATTTTACTGGTTTGGTCGATTGTCTTTCAATAAGCTTTGTTTCAATGATCGTTCTTGGTTCCACCTTTTCATGATTAATGCTTTTATGCAGGATTTGTGCAAGTGTTTTTCCGATAGCTTTTCGATTCTGTTTGACAGTCGTCAATGCCGGATGAATATGAGATGCAAGTTCAATATCATCAAAACCAACAATGGAAATATCTTCACCGACTTTTAATCCTTTTTCATTGATGGCATGTATTGCTCCCATAGCACTTAAATCACACATGACATATACGGCTGTTGGCGGACTTGGTAACTCCAGAAGTTTTCTCATACATTCATAGCCCGAATGGCTATCGTATTCCGCTGCTTCTAGAATCAATGATTCATCAACTTCAATACCCGCTTCCTTCATTCCGATGCGAAACCCTTCCAAGCGCTCTTGACCGGCGATCGAAGTCATCGGGCCAGCTATGTGCGCAATGTGGCGATGACCTAATTCTACCAAATGTCTTACAGCTAAAACACTTCCCTGTTTGTTATCTGAATATACCAGTGGGATAGACTTGTAAACAATATCTGTTGTTACACACTTGATTTTACTTTCAAATAATTCCGTTAATCCGGTATCCATCAAATCTGCTGTAACCACGAAAACACCATCTACATTACGGACTTGACAACGTTTCAAATAACCGATATCTTTCCCCGAAATAAAGACAACATCATACCCTAAACTCTCTGCTTCTGTTTTAAACGCTTCTAGTACTCCCGAAAAATAATTATGCTCCAATCCGATATGAAGATGCTCAGAATAAACGATACCAATCAACCATGTACGTTTCGTACTTAATGCCCGAGCGCTCGAATTTGGAATGTACCCGACTTCCTCGACAATTTTCAAAATACGCGCTTTTGTCGCATCACTTACTTCCGTGTAATTGTTTAAAACTTTTGATACTGTGGCCGTTGATACTCCAGCAAGTCTCGCAATATCTCTGATATCTACCACGCAAAGACCCCCTTTTTTCACATTATATCATATCCCGCAAGAAAGAAAACAAGTTAACGAAAGTGTTTTCGTATTTTATTGCACAAGTTTTAGAATTTTGCTTACCCTCACGACTTTTGCGGCTTTATTGATTCACTATTTGATATTTAAACGACTTTCTAATTCATATTCAATCATAATCAGTCATATAATTACAATATAGCTCAGATATAACGAAAGTGTGCAAGCATTTGACAGATTTTGTCGTATTATGTTGAATTTGACCAGAATGTATCTTATAATTTTTCTATACAAACATACAGAAAAATAATCGAAGGAGGTCATCCAATGATCATCATAGGAGAAAAACTGAACAGCACCCTGAAGTCAATTCGTCCTGCTATGGAGTCCCGCGATAAACAAGCCATACAGGATCTAGCGCAAAGACAAGTCAGAGCCGGAGCTGATTTCATTGATGTTAATGCCGGCATGTTTCATGAGAATGAATCTGAAGTATTGCAGTGGCTAATCGAGACGATTCAAGAAGTGACAGATACGCCTTTTGCCATTGACTCGCCGAGTGCTCAGGCGATTTTGACGGGTCTTAAAGCAAATAGAAACGGTAAAGCGATCATTAATTCTATTACAGCCGAAAAAGCCCGGTATGATGCCCTTATCCCTTTGATCAAGCAGTTTGACACAAAAGTCATCGCTTTGTGTATGGATGATAGCGGCATGCCCGAAACATATGAAAAGCGGGTTGATATTGCCAGAACACTTATAAAAAATTTAACCAGCGAAGGTGTTGCTTTGGATGACATCTTCATCGATCCTATGGTACGACCTGTCGCAACCGGTTCTCATTATGGAACTGTCGCCATTGAGACCATACGGCAAATCAAAAAAGAATTTCCTGACGTACACATAGCTTGTGGCTTAAGTAATATTTCCTTTGGATTGCCTGCCCGCAAAATATTGAATCAGTCTTTCTTGGTTGCGGCTATGGCTGCGGGCATGGATGGCGCAATCGTTGACCCTCTCGATAAAAAATTGATGAGCTTCGTTTATGCTAGTGAGGCTTTGCTAGGAAAAGATGATTATTGTATGGAATTTTTGACGAAGTTTCGTGAAGGCGAAATCGAAGTGTGAGGTAACTGATGCATAATCCACTAGACCATATAAAAAACAAAATATATCATGTTGAGATTTTACCGCCGAAACAAGAAAGCACGAAGTTATTGGCTGATTTGGATGTTTTCAAAGAGAAATATTTACGAGTTATGGACAGTGGTTATTGTGCATGTATCACCGATAATGCCATGGGATTGATGGCTTTTCAAGGACATGAAATCATTGAGGAAATGAACCTGCCTGTACATCCGGATCAAATAATGATTCATCTCAATACTTTCCATACCAAAGCAGATCTGGATAATATATTACGTTGCTGTAAAAATCTGGGAATTGAGTCACTGCTAGTCATCACCGGCGATGGTTCGGATCGTCTGCCTAAACTTCAGCCGTCAGATATCGATGAAAGCGATATAGAAGCTGTTACTTCTGTTGAACTGTTGCGTTATATTCAGCGAGTGTACCCCGATACTTTCGTGTTGGGCGTTGCGTTTAATCCCTATGAACCCTCTGATCATGAATTCGCTAAGTTAAAACGTAAAATCAAGGCAGGGGCTTCCTTTATCATCACACAACCAATTATCGAACAAAACACTCAGGTCGATCGGCTGTTGGCTGAGTATCCGAATATTCCTGTTACAGTTGAAGCTTGGATGAGCAAGAAATTGAGCTTATTATCCGATGCCATCGGATATAAGATATCTGAAGACACTCAATTTGATCCGATTGCAACCTTAGAAATGTTGCATCAAACTTACCCTCAGTGCGGTGTATACCTGTCACTGGTCGGCTTTAAGACTCAGTACGACCTGATCAAAAATTTATGGATATAAAAGTAATCATCTTGATGGAGGTACTATGAAAATTGTCGTATGTATAAAACAAGTCCCCGCAAGCAATGATGCGAAAATCGATCCACAAACCAAACGGATCATTCGGGACACCGTGAAATCAATCATGAACCCATTTGATAACTATGCACTTGAAGAAGGTGTTCGTTTGCGCGAGCAATTTGGTGGTGAAGTCATAGCTCTGACCATGGGTCCCCCGGCAGCCGAAGCGATCTTGCGTGAAGCCGTTGCGTTAGGTGTTGATTCGGGGATTTTGCTTTCCGATCGAAATTTTGGTGGTTCAGACACTTGGGCTACGAGCTATGCTTTAGCCAAAGCGATCGAAAAAATCGGGAATGTTGATTTGGTAATTTGTGGAAAACAAGCCATTGATGGTGATACCGCCCAGGTAGGGCCGGGTATTGCGGCTCACCTTGATTGGCAACAGGCCACTTATCTGATGGAAATCAAACGTAAGGACGAAAGAGTAATACGCACCAAACGTCTTCATGAGAATGGATATGATATTTGTGAAGTGACTTTACCTGCGGTTGTTACTGTTGTCAAAGGAATCAATACTCCAAGAGTACCCACGTTAAAGGGGCGCCTAGCATCACTTACTGCTGATATCATGCTATGGAAACCAGAGGATATTGATGCCAATATTGAACAATTGGGTTTAAGTGGCTCTCCTACTCGTGTCGTAAAGACCGAACCGCCTGCACCTCGTACATCGAGTACCATAAAAATTGAGGGCACCCCTCAGCAGTGCGCTAAAGAACTTGTTCGTCAGTTGCGACTGCGCAGCATCGTGTAGGAGGCACTATGATCACAAAAACCGAAATTGAAAAAGCAAATTTTAGAAATGTCTGGGTCATTGGTGAAGTCGAAGACGGTAATATTTTACCTGTAACTCATGAACTTCTTGGTGCAGCCCGAAATCTGGCAGATAAACGGGGGAGTGAAGTATGGGCTGTTTTGATGGGAAACAGTATTCAAAATCCGCATTTGTTTGCTTTTGGAGCTGATGTTTGTCTTCTGGTAGATGACCAACGATTAACCCACTTTATCGATGAACTCGAATCTAAAATATTGTCACGGCTTATAGAGAAATATCTTCCGGAAATAATCCTGTGTGGTGCAACCTCCCGCGGGCGCGCTTTAATTCCACGGGTAGCCGTTAGTTCATATTGCGGATTAACTGCCGACTGTACACAGTTGGATATAGATCCGGATAATGGTGATCTTCTTCAGACCCGTCCGGCTTTTGGAGGTAATATTCTGGCTACGATTCGCAGCTCGAATCATCGCCCCCAAATCGCTTCTGTTCGTCCGCGTGTCATGAAGATACCGCAACCCGACAACGATAGAGATGGTATTACCATTTTCGAAAAAATTTTACCAACAGACGAAATCAACAATAAAAAAGTCGTAGATGTTTACCACGACTCTCAATCTGCCATAAATCTTGCTGATGCCGAAATCATTATTGCCGGAGGCAGAGGAACGCATGGCAAAGCCGGGTTCGAGTTACTTCGTCAGCTCGCCCAAAAAGTAGGTGGAGCTGTTGGTGCAAGCCGCGCAGCCGTTGATTCCGGTTGGATTCCATACACCCATCAGGTCGGACAAACAGGTCAGACCGTTCAAACTAAAATCTATATTGCCTGCGGCATTTCCGGTCAAATCCAGCATTTGGTCGGTATGCAATCATGCGATCTGATTATTGCCATTGATAAAAATCCGGATACACCGATGATGCAAATGGCAGACATTGCCATTACAGGGGATATGTTTGAAATCCTGCCTGAACTGATCAATGAAATCAACCAACGTTAAGAGCTCAATGAGCTCTTTTACTTTACAACTAATTCTTTATATCCTGTGACCGGATCATATGTCCGGGTCAAGTCAGCATCCAATGAAAGCAATACGATTTCAAATGTGGTATGTATCAGACAACCTTCCATCAGATGTCCGCCGATGACAGATCCATCCAACCCGCTTAAGGAAGCATGGACGTGAATTCCTTCTTTCGTCAGTATTCCGGATAATGATACGATTTCACGGTTCTCAAAACTGTGAATGATTGAAGATCCATCACTGACCCTAAGTACATATTCTTTTACGCTGCCTACAGCACTGATAATTGCGGCTGCAGGTATCTGATATTCGTCCAGAATTGTTGATAATGATTTTCTGATGTCTTGATTAGGTAACAGTCTTTTGATGATCGTTTGCATAACGCACCTCTTCTCTATAATAATGCAAAACCGTGCGGTTTTACCACACGGTTTTCAATAAATACAAGGTCACGGGATTTATATCAGAGGGGGAAAAATGAAAAAATTACTTTATTTTCCTTGTATGGATATATGATACATAAATATTGTGAATTCTGTGTGAAAGAAAATAAAAATTAATGAATATTTTTAGTACTCTGATGAACTTATTGCTTCATCGATATTGATTATAACTTTACCTTGAGCATGACCTTGTTGCAAGTAGTTAAGTGCTACTGCGGTTTGATCGAGCGGATAAAATCTATCGATGACAGGAATTACTTTTTTCTGTTCTACAAGTTGTAGAATCATCTGTAAGTCAGCTGTGCTCGGTTTCGCAGAAAGAGTATGCAGCTTCTTTGATCCAAGAAACAGCAATTTACCGAAAGTCAGCGATTTCAGAAGCTGAGATAAAGATCCCCCAACGATGACCACCCTGCCTTGATACTTTAGTGCCTTTTTATAGTCTGATAGCAAGTAATTGCCGTTTATTGCCAAAATCAGGTCATATCGCTCATCCTTATTTACAAAACTGTCAGAAGTATAATTGATAATATGATCCGCATCAAGTAGTTGCATGATGCTGACATTTCTTGTGCCACATACAACCGTTACTTCTGCATTAAAGTGACTTTGCAAGTTGTACTGCGAATGTACCGACACCACCCCCGGATCCGCATATCAGAACCTTCTGACCTGGTTGTACATTCCCCAACCGCAAAGCCTGTAGTGCCGTTACGGATGACATAGGTACTGAGGCTGCCATATCAAATGATATGGATTGTGGTTTTAAAACCCAAGCACTCTCATTTGCGGGCACATATTGTGCAAAACCGCCAAAACCATGGGCAGACAAGTCGCCTACGACCTCATCACCCACCGAGAAATTCTTGACATTTTCTCCGATGACTTCGACCGTCCCGGCAACATCCGCTCCGAAGATTTTGTTCTTTGGTATCAATCCCATCTTCATTGAGCGGTAATCCGCTGCATTAACCGCGGTCGAATGTACTTTAACAAGTATTTCATTTTCACTTGGTAAGGGTTTCTGTACTTCTTGCAATATTAGCTTCTCTTCTTTTGATTCTTTATCATAAATGATGGCTTTCATCACAAATCTCCCTTCACTTCATAATCGAAGACTTCACTGATTTTGACATTGAATGCTTCGGCAATTTTAAAGGCAAGTTCCAATGACGGTGAATATTTCCCCGCTTCAATGGAAATTATGGTTTGTCTGGAAGCCCCTACCTTTTCAGCCAGTTGCTGTTGGGTCATTTCATTCGCAAAGAAACGCAGCTTTCTGATCTCGTTGGTTATGATGATTTTCTTAGCCATGGTTGATACCCTTGCGATAGAAGTAAAGTTGCGTGATTCCTTCTAATATAGACCCTATACTAAAAGATGCGAACACAATATTTAACATGACTGCAACGGAATAGTCCATAACAAGTGCGATAAGCCCAAACACAAATCCAACCCCGGCTACACCAAACCCGACCACGTTGGACTTTAGTTCTATCAGTTTATCCATTTCGTCACTTACCATTTCAAGTTCGATTTCTTTCTCTATTTCCTTATCATCGCATTTCTCATCTTTTGCTTTTGCTTGTATTGCAATGGATATGGAGAGTAAGATATGAAAAAGGATTTGGATGATGATCGTTGCTATGACTCCGATAGCGATAAACAAAAGCATTGCACCCGCCCAAAATTTCAAATCCCCTTCTGATACAACACCGGCTTGATATTTTGTGTATGTATAAACGAAATACGCTAGTAGGATAATTAATCCTGTAACGATGGATACGATCGACCTTTTCTCTTGATATGACATGATTGATACTCTCCTTCTGTATTTTATAAGCACATTGTAATACATTGTGTACTATATGTCAAATATATTATACATTTAGTATGTATTCTTTTACTATGTTTGAGTCGATCCTTCTTATAGAAATATTCCTTTTATTAGAAAGTGCATTCATTGTTAGTATTTGCAATCTGGATATCAGCATATCTTCAGCCGCAATACTCTCATCTTCAATGTAGATTTTATACTTGATTGTTTGTGAGACAACAAAATTTCTCAGTTTACTATTCAACTATTGATCTCATTATTTGAAAGATCATTACCTTTATATGTTAAGGCTCAGTAAATCCGTTACTGACTCATCCATCAAATAATTCTTGACTGGACATGTTTTTCAATATATAAGACTTGGATTGCCTGGATGCGATCATCGGTAACTAATTGTTGCTTTTTCATACAAAAAAACCACCTACCGATAAAATCCTGTTTATCAATAGAGGGCAAATTGTATGGTGGAGCTGAAGGGACTCGAACCCTCGACCCCAACGCTGCCAGCGTTGTGCTCTTCCAGCTGAGCTACAGCCCCAAATTCTTGGTCGGGACGACAGG
>PGZW01000088.1 GCA_002841515.1 Firmicutes bacterium HGW-Firmicutes-19
AATACGACAACACAACCAATAAGAAGCCAGGCATAGGCCAAGAATCCGAGAACATAATCAATGAATTTGTTTTTCATATTAATCCTCCTCCCATAAGCCCTTCGAGCGTGACAGATTGTATACCGAAATGAATCCTACAAACGCAAAGATCAATATAGAATACACAGCTGCAACATTGTACAACTGGGCATTGTTTGCAAATGACAGATTATAGATCCAGGAGATCAGGATATCTGTTTGACCCGGTATACCTCCTGAAATCTTCATGGACATCGGAATCAAAGCATCATCCCATCGAGGACCACCTCCGGTCAGAAAGAAGATCGCACCGAAGTTATTGAAGTTAAATGTAAAAGTCATAACGATGGCTGGTACCGTTGCCTTAAGAATCAATGGTAACGTAATGTTTCTAAAACTTTGCCACTTCGATGCACCATCAATCGATGCTGCTTCGTATAAATCCTTAGGTAAAGTCGTCAACACACCGGTAATCAACATCATAAAGTACGGTGCTCCTAACCATAAGTTAACCAAAATCACGACGACTTTTGCAAGATTGCCATTATAAACGGCTGAGAACCAGTAGATTGGGCTGTCAAGCGCTCCTTGAAGACCAATGCCATACAAGAAACTGGAGACACTGTCCATTGTTTTTGTCATATACAGCAATTGATTGGCAAGTCCGTTTGTCTCAAATACATTTCTAAAAACCATCAAAGAAATCATGGCCGGCACTGCCCACGGAACGATCAAAATCGTACGCCAGAGTTTTTTCACTTTGACATAGCGTGATTCTATGATGATGGCTTGTATCATTCCCAACAGATAACAACTGGCTGATGCCATGATCGCATATAAGAAGGTCCAACCCAAAACCTGGGAGAAAATCTTGAACCATCCGGCATCCGCAACAATAAGTTTAAAGGTATCAAAACCGACCCACTTGATCAATTGGTTTGGAATAGGAATTCGATAAGTGTAATTGGTAAATGCAAGCAAGAATGAGAATAAAAACGGAATCAATGTAAAGAACAAAATCATGATCAACGCCGGAATCAAAACGATATAAGGAAACATATCGCTCCATAAACGGCGGACATAAACCAAACCGGTCTCAATCGTTTCACCACGTACATGCGCTTTACGACTGATGTATGCATCACGAACATTCATAAGCCAGAATGAAACGAAAATCCCCGTCAATATCAGCGCAATCAACCCTGTTCCCAAGAGTGTTACAGAGTTGTCTGCTGTCAGCCAAGGTATCGTCTTATTGAAAGTCTCAACAAACTGTCCGCGATATAATGTTTGTCCGGGTACTTTTCCCAATGTGAACAAACCCCACAAACCTTTGGAAATAATGCCGCCATAGTCACGAAAGAAATACAATGGTGTTCCGGCATCTGCTGGAAAACGCGTAATTTCATCAAAAGCAAACTGATAACTTCCGGTAATTAATTCGGCTAAAAGAAAAATCAGGAGAACGCTGAAGAATACAGCTGCTTTAGACTTTTGCTTATTACGCAGTTGCCCCAACCCCATAATAAAAAAAGACATGATAGCTGACTTAAGCGGATCCGGATTTTGCTTTACGTCAGAGAAAACATTCTTTATCCTTTCGAACAATGACTTTTTCTTCTTCATGTGAAATCCTCCCACCTTTATTATGCACGTATCAATAATAAATTTCAACTAAATTGAGAGCGTTTACATAAACGTGAAAACAGATAATCATTTGACAAAATCATGCTTATAACTCAAAATGTGAACAGGTGATAAAAATGAATAAATCAGCAATTTTCCATCAAAGTCACGATCAGTGGCAAGCGGTTGTAAGTGTAAACGAGGTTGAAATCCGGCTTACCAGCGGAAAAGATATCCGAAGTGTCAAAATCGTATACGGCGACCCTCATCTTGGTGAATTGACTCCAGCAGGATGGCGGTGGAAAAGTACAGGTCAAACGTTATTATTGGCTTATGAAACTGAGCATAGTTATATTTGGAAAACGATTCTTACTCCCGAGAATAGACGTTTAAAATATCATTTTATTCTTCAAAGTGATGATGAAATCCTTCAATTTGGGGAAGACGGATTTACACCCATCGATGAAGAAGTCGGGTTATGGAATAATTTCTTCTTGCCTTATCTTCATCAATCTCAACAATTTAATGCTCCCTCATGGGTTAAAAATACGATTTGGTATCAGATCTTCCCTGAACGGTTCTTTAACGGTGACAGATCCAATGATCTTGAGGGTACCTTAGCATGGCACAGGGGACCTGTATCCAATAAAGAAAGATATGGCGGTGATATTGCGGGAATCATTGAAAAGCTCCCTTACTTGTCGGATTTGGGCATCAGCGGGATCTATTTGACCCCTGTCTTCGAATCGGTAACAACTCATAAGTATGATACAAGGAATTACTTTGCGATCGATCCTTCTTTCGGTACAGAACAAGATCTGATCGAATTGGTCAAAAAAGCTCACCAACTCAATATCAAAGTCATGCTCGATGCCGTTTTCAATCACTGCGGAGCTGATTTTCCTTATTGGATGGACGTAAAGAAGCATAAAGAAGCATCTGAATATAAAGACTGGTTTCATATCAAAAGTTTTGAGCCATTCGCTTATGAGACGTTCTCATTTGACAAGAACATGCCAAAGTTAAATCTGAGCAACCCGGATACCAAGCAATACTTCATCGAAGTTGCGAAGTTCTGGATTGAAAAAGCGGATATCGATGGATGGCGACTCGATGTCGCCAATGAAATTGACCCATCCTTTTGGATCGACTTCAGAAAAGAAATCAAGACCGTAAAAAAAGACTGTTATATCTTGGGTGAAGTCTGGCATGATTCAATGCAATGGCTTAGGGGCGAACGCTTCGATGCAGTCATGAATTATCCATTAGGCCGATCGATCATCGATTTTGCTCTTGGAAAAATAGATTCAACTCAGTTTCGCTACCGCATGGACAAAGCGTTTGCCCACTACCCTTCAAAAGTGAGCGAAGTACAGTTTAACTTGCTCGACAGTCATGACACTGCACGCCTGCGAAATATTCTTAAACATGACATTCGCAGAGTCGAACTAGCTTTTGCTCTGCTGCTGATCAGTTTTGGATCAATTTGCATTTATTATGGAAGTGAAGTTGCAATGGAAGGTGAATATGATCCGGATTGTCGCCGTTGTATGGTTTGGGACCCAAACAAGGATGAACTGGCCTTTCTTAAAAGATTCAAACGTCTGATTGCTCTTAGAAATCAATATTTTTGTCTGCGTAATAATTCCAAATGGCAATGGCGAGAAACAGGTGATTTACTAGTCATCGAGCGAAGCAACGAACATCAGTCTGTGTGGATGTTTGTCAACACGAGCGATCACCCTTTACCCATCAGTATTGAAAAATATGTACCGGATCCCAAAGATGCCTTCACCGGACGACCCCATGCCACGGTAGTCAATATATTGCCGAAGCAGTACATCTTTATTGCACAATAAAGGAGAGAACGATTTCTCTCCTTTTACATGCTATTTTCCTGTAACGACCATGGTATGCGGATTTATTGTCAGACTTTGCACTTTCAATCCACCGATCAATCCTGCTTCATTGGCAATTAAGTCTGAATATTCATCCAGACGATGATATACGACCTGACCGGTTGGATTAAAGAATACACGAACGTGATCATAGCTACCATAAGACTTCACATTTTTTAAACCATAGACCAAAATATGGTTTGGCAGGTTTTCAAAGTAAACATGCTTCCTTATTTCAGCGGTCGATTTAAGTCTGAAGGCTCCTATTTGCTTTCGGAGTTTGATCATGTCTTTGGTATACTGGACCACTTCATGATAACGGTCTTTTCTCAGCCAATCCAATTGATTGATATAGTCACTGCTTCGATAACTGTTATGAACGCCATTTTTGGTCCTGCAAAATTCTTGACCGATCTGCAAAAAGGGGATGCCTTGCGATACCATCAATGCACCAATCATCAGTTTATGTTTCCGAATGCGCACTTCACGCGTGTCTTCTTTACAGCACTCTTTGATCTTGTCCCAAGCCGTACGATTATCGTGACATTCGACATAGTTAATGCTTTTCTGAGGAGAATCAAACAAATAAACAAACTCGTCGTTCAATGTATTGCCGACCAAGGCCATCTTCATAGCCTCGGAGTAATTGACATCCCCCGTACAATACCCCTTTACGGAAACTTCATTCTCACTCGTTTTTCCTTTTACGTGATCTCTGTAAAAATCGTTGAAATGACCGATGTTGGGCATTTGGTGTTGATTAAACATCATCGCCTTCAACGAGTCATCCAAAGTAGTTGGCATGTTCCATCCTTCACCATAAATCAAGATATCTTGCTTTAGTTTTTGACACTCTTCTTCAACCAGATTCATGGTATCGACATCGATGATTCCCATCAAGTCAAATCGAAATCCGTCAACCCCATAACTGCGGACCCACATTTTACATGAATCAACGATATACTTCCGCGCCATAAGGCGATTGGAATCAAAATCATTATCACAGAATGAACCGTTGGAAACGGCTCCCGAGGCACTTCTGCGGAAATAGTAATAGGGTACGATTTTCTCAAAACTGGAAGCGTCCATGTCATAAACATGATTATACACGACATCCATAATCACGCGCATGCCCTCTTTGTGACACTCAGAAATCAATTCTTTCAACTCAACGACTCTGGACAACGGGTCATGAGGATCACTGGAAAAACTTCCTTCCGGAACATTATACTGTACTGGATCGTAACCCCAATTATAGAACATAGATACATTTTTTTCGTCAACCGTCGCAAAATCGAAAACGGGCATGAGTTGAATATGAGATACATTCAGCGCACATAGATAGTCAAATCCGGTTTTCGTCTTATTTGAACTCAATGTTCCTCGTTCAATAAATCCTTTAAATGTCCCTGGATAAGAATTATTTGATTCTTTATCCATCGTGAAATCACGTATTGAACATTCAACGATTGTTGCATCTGTTTTATTTTTGAATAAAGGTAATCTTTCATTGTATTGATTCACGTAGCATTGTTTATCGTCAATGACAACACTGACAGCCGAATTGCTTATGGATGAACGCCCATAAGGATCAACGCTTTCAATCCATCGACCATTTACCAGCACCAGAAAAATATAACGAGCCAGATGAAGTTTTCCCGGGATTGACACGCGATAAACACCTTTTTCTTCGCGCCTTAAATCCAATGTCACTCGAACATCGGTATCTACCTGCACTTTGACCGCAACAGCTGTGGGCGCCCAAAGAGCAAATTCAGTCACATCATTTTTTATAATCGCACCCAGATCATTTCCCGGGTAATAAAATTCTTGATCAAATCGAGGCGATTTGACGATCAATCCGATTTGAAGAGGTGTTGACAGACTATGTTCCTCAACGATTTCATATGAAATGCCAAACTCGATGCTCTCGCACCCGGCCAGCATATATTTGCTATATTCATTGGATGTATTCTCAAAACTTTTGATGACCAGTTTGGTCAGCTTACCGGATGGTTCACGCAAAAAGAAAGATTCGCTCTTCCCTTGATAGAAACGTTTCGACAAATAAACCGTGATACTGTTGTAGTCGTCTAAATGCGCTTCAAACCTCTCGACTTTTCTCATAACAATCCCTCTTCAATAACGGTTATATCATAACACAAAATCGATAATTTTCACGAGTTCTTGAATAAAAAAAGCGGAGATTGCTCCGCTAATTGATAGGTTTGATATTCCAAATCTCACTTGCATACTGCAAAATCGTTCGATCAGATGAGAAGAATCCTGATTTTGCGATATTCACAAGACACATTTCTGCCCAATATTTTTGATTTGCATACCGCATTTGAACTTCTTGTTGCGCCTTTACATAGCTGTCAAAATCCGCAATCAGGAAATACTCATCATTTCTGTACATCAATTCATCGTAAATCGCCTTAAACTCATCACGATTTGGATGCCACGAGGCGTCAATCAATGACTCTACAACGCGCTTGAGTGGCGGATTGTCCTTGACAGCCTCCCAGACATCGTAACAACCTTGACGCAAAGCTTCAACTTCTGAAACAGTCATTCCAAAAATCACATCGTACTCACGGCCAACCAATTCATCGATCTCGACATTGGCACCATCAAGAGTTCCCAGGGTAAGAGCACCATTCATCATAAATTTCATGTTTCCAGTACCACTCGCCTCTTTGCCGGCGGTCGAAATTTGTTCGGATACATCCGCTGCATTCATCAATACTTCCGCAACCGAGACATTGTAATTCGGTATGAATACGACTTTCATAAACTTATTTACAGCTGGATCGTTATTCACGACATCTGCAACACTGTGGATGAGTTTAATGATTTTCTTGGCAAAATAATACGCCGGAGCTGCTTTTGCTGCGAAGATATACGTAACCGGATGCATCGTAAACTCCGGTTGATCTTTGAATTTTTGATATAAATATATAATGTGAAGCACATTCAACAGTTGGCGTTTGTATGCGTGCAAACGCTTGGCTTGCACATCGAAAATCGAATTGACATCCACTTCGATCCCTGTCCACTCCAAGATTTTCTCTGCGAGTATCTCTTTGCGTTGACGCTTGATAGACATAAACTGCTTTTGTTGGCGCGCTTTTTTAGCATAAGGCAATAAATCGATCAACCTTGTTGGATCATAGACATACTCATCTCCGATCGTCTTGGTAATGAAAGCATGCAATTGCGGATTGGAATATGTCAACCAACGGCGATGCGTAATCCCATTGGTCTTGTTATTAAATTTTTGGTCAAACAGTTCATGGAAATCCCGCATGACATCCGAAATCAGAATCTCTGTATGCAAACGAGCAACCCCGTTTACGCTATGTGATCCGACAACGGCTAAGTGAGCCATATGAATTTGACCATCTTTGATGATCGACATCCGATATTGCTTTCCTGGATCATTGGGATGTGCCTGACGCAATTGTGTAATGAAGCGACTGTTAATCTCTTCAATGATCATGTAAACTCTCGGAAGAAGGTACTGTACGAACTGTACCGGCCACTTTTCCAATGCTTCCGCAAGGACGGTATGATTGGTGTATGCCATCGTCTTTGTAACGATTTCCCACGCTGATTCCCAGTTATACTCATATTCATCCATTAAAATACGCATTAACTCCGGAATTGCCAATACCGGATGAGTATCATTCAGCTGGATGGCCACTTTTTCCGAAAAATTATCCAAATTCGGATAAACACGTAAGTGCGCTTTTATAATCGCATTCAATCCGGCTGAGACGAAGAAATACTGTTGTTTCAGCCGCAAATAACGACCGTGCTCAGTGGAATCGTCCGGATATACGTTTTGACAGATTTCATTGATTTCCTGTATGTATTGACGGAAGTCTTTGTTTTTTGGCAAAATGTCCGAGGCTTCTGCTCCCCATAAGCGCAAAGTATTGGTCGTATCTGTACCGCGGCCGACAACTGGCATATCATAAGGAACCGCACGTACATGTTCGGCATCTACATGATCAAAATATAAACGCCCTGAATCATCTTTGCGCATTTCGATCCTTCCCCAGAATTTGACATCGACTGCGTGTTTTGGTTTACGTACTTCCCAAATATTGCCAAGTTTCATCCATTGATCAGGTACTTCGACTTGATACCCGTCGATGATTTTCTGGCGGAACAATCCATATTCATAGCGCAGACAAATACCGTGTCCCGAAAGGGACAAAGATGCCAATGAATCTAAAAAACATGCAGCCAAACGGCCAAGACCGCCATTACCGAGACCGGCATCAGATTCCAGGTTTTCAAGTTCGTTTAAATCGATGCCTAAATCGGCTAATCCGTCTTTAACGATACCGTGAATTCCCAAATTCATTAAATTATTGGTAAGCAATCGGCCAATAAGAAATTCCATAGAAAAATAGAACATCTGCTTAGCTCCGATATTTGCTGCTTCTTCTTTCGACTGTTTCCAATGAATCGAAGCATAATCGCGAACCATATCCCCCAAAACCATGAATCGTTCAGTACGATGGGATTGTTGAACCGATCGGCCATATTTCTCAACAACGCGTTGTGTAAAATCGCGTTTAAAATCGTGTTTGTCTTTAAACATCAATGCGACCTCCTATAAAGTCCAAGTAGAATCTTATCAG
>PGZW01000089.1 GCA_002841515.1 Firmicutes bacterium HGW-Firmicutes-19
CTTTTATGATGGAATTAAGCCATAAAAGAGTTAATTTCAGAAAGGAGTTCTCCCAATGAGAGAATCACTATCCATTGTACTCTCCGGTGAAGCGGGTCAAGGTTTACAAACCATCGAAGAATTCTTAGTTGAAGCTTTGTCAAACGAATACTACGTCTTCACTTCCAAAGAAGTCATGTCACGGGTACGCGGCGGTAACAACTCCGTTGAAATCCGTATCGCTTCTACCCCGGTATACGCATTACGCTATACCATAGATTATTTGTTCTTATTGAATAATCACTCCTTCTACCGCCTAGGGAAACGTATCGACGGTGATACCGTGGTTTTTGGTGAAGAAGGATTTTTAAGTGATGATGAGAAAACAAAACACAAGGTCGATCTGACAACGTTTGACCTTTCTGCACTAGCCAAAAAAGCCGGAAGCAAGCTGTATGCAAATACCATTTTATTTGGCTATATTGCGGGCATGCTTGATTTGAGTCAAAGTCACGGCCACAATTTGATTGCAACGCGCTTTGAAAGCCGTGGCGAAAAAGTCATCCAGGACAATATCAACGCCTATGACATGGGCTATGAGTTGGGACTGCCTTTTAAAGTCAAAACACAAATCAAAAAGCGTACGGATAACAAAACCTTTGTCATCATGGACGGTAACAAGTCCTTAGGCATTGGTGCATTGGCGGGAGGTGTCAATTACATTGCGTCTTATCCGATGTCTCCGGGAACCAGTTTATTAAGCTATCTTTCATCAAAAGGAGATGAGTTTGGTGTATTGGCCGAACAAGCCGAAGATGAAATTGCAGCACTCAACATGACCATCGGTGCATGGTATGCCGGGGCACGAGGGATCGTTACGACCTCCGGCGGAGGCTTTGCCTTAATGACCGAAGCCGTATCGCTGGCCGGTATCACCGAAAACCCCGCCGTCATTCACGTGGCTCAACGCCCGGGTCCTGCGACCGGACTTCCGACCCGCACCGAACAAGGTGATCTAAACCTCGTCGTTTATGCCGGACACGGTGAATTCCCAAGAATCGTGCTTGCCCCAGGAAAAACCGAAGACGGAATTCTATTGGCCCAGAAATCATTCTGGCTTGCAGACAAGTATCAAGTTCCGGTCTTTATCCTTTCCGATCAATATTGGTTGGAATCCATGAGCCAAATGGAACCCTTTGAATTATCCGATAAATACCTGGAAACCTTCACGGTCACTACTGAAAAAGGCTATAAACGTTATAACTGGGATACCACCATATCCCCGCGCGGAGTCCCAGGCTTTGGCGAAGGATTTGTTAAGGCGGACAGTGATGAGCATGATGAAGAAGGACAAATCACCGAAGATTTCGATGTCCGTGTCCGCATGCATGAAAAACGTCTGGCAAAGCGAGAATTATTACTTGAAGATTATATAGAACCCGAATTCTTGGGAAATATGGACAGTAAAAACTTATTGGTCGGTTGGGGATCAACGTATGGAGTACTAAAAGAACTCGTCGAATCTACGGATTTGGATGTCAGCTTTATGTACGTCAAACAACCATTCCCGCTGCCATTATCACTGAAAGAACACTTTGAAGACAAAAATGTCATTGTCATTGAAAACAATGCGACCGGACAATTCGCCAATATCCTGAAATTGGAACTAGATGTAAAAATAGATCATCGGATCTTGAAATACAACGGTGAACCCTTCCATATCGAAGAAATCGAAGCGAAGATCAAGGAGGTGCTGAAATGAGCAAGTTTGAATTTGATCGCGAACTAGATATCGCGTGGTGTCCGGGATGCGGAAACTTTCCGTTACGCAACGGATTAATCAAAGCATTAAAAGAACTGGATCTTGATCCGACGCAAGTTGTATTTTCATCCGGTATCGGACAAGCTGCCAAAATGCCTCAATATATCGACGCCAACTATTTCAACGGACTTCACGGTCGTGGATTGAGCGTCGCTCAAGCCGTTCAGTCGGTCAATCCGAAGCTGACTGTGATCGCTGAAGGTGGAGACGGGGATATGTATGGTGAAGGCGGTAATCACTTGTTACACAACATCCGCCGTAACCCCAACATTGCTCACATCGTCCATAACAACATGATTTACGGTCTGACCAAAGGCCAGGCATCCCCGACTTCTCAAAAAGGCATGGAAACCAATGTTCAGGTCAGCGGTGTATACAATGAACCACTCAACCCGATCGCCTTGGCGTTAGCCCTTGGCGCAACCTTCGTTGCCCGGGCCTTTACCGGGGATACCGAACGGACCAAAGACATCATCAAGGCAGCCATCCAACACGAAGGCTATGCGCTGGTCGATATCTTCCATCCGTGTCCGACCTTTAACAAGATCAACACGTTTGCCTGGTATAAAAACAATACGTACTGGCTTGACGAAAACCACGATCCATCCGACTTAAAGAAGGCGATGGATATGGCCATGAATGATGAAAAGTATGCACTTGGCATATTATATAAGAAAGAAGGTCAATTGACCTTTGATCAGGCACACCCGGTCTATAAAAATGATCAGACGCCGATCGTGCTTCGCAAACGTGATATCAAGCAAGTTCAAAAATTGATTCGATAGTAAACAAACCGGAGAAATCCGGTTTTGTGATAAATTGAAACGACTGGAATACGATAAAGGTTACTATGATATAGCATAGTTTAACTTTTTTGACATGAATAATATCTTCATTAAACTATACCATCTTAATAAAATAAGATATAATATTGATAGAATTTGGTAAGTTATGCAGTTTTTTGTTAGAAAGCAGGGGTCATATGATCAACAACGGAATGAACATCACCTTTGACCTTGAGTCAATGGAACTCATCTATAACCAAGAAAGCTTTGGACCCATCACTGAAAAGCGTCGATTGGACGATGTACGGGCTACCTTGCGCGACCCACAGGCCAAGGGTCCAAAAATCCTCTATAGCATCGCGATGGACGTCGGATTGAAAAAAGATCAGGAAAAACTGGTCAGGCACAATCTTTTGTATGGAGCCTGCCTCTATAACAAAGGGCAAGTCGGAGAAGAGCCCGTCCGCTCTCAAGGCCACATTCACTTTCAATCACCCTCTTGCAATTGTTCGACCGGAGAACTTTATGAAATCTGGCATGGCAAAGCCATCGTTTTTATGCAAGAAAAGGCTGATGATCATCCGGGGCGGGTATTCGCTGTGGAAGGGGTAGAAGGTGACGTCATCCTGGTACCTCCGGGTTGGGCACATTATACCGTCAATGCCGATATTAATGAACCCATGGCCTTCGGGGCTTGGTGTGTGCGTGATTATGGCTTTGATTACAAAGAAGTAAGAGAGCATCGCGGATTGGCTTATTATCCCATCGTCAACGATTCTGAAATTGACTTTATCCCCAACCCCCACTATCAACAAGTCGAAGTCATACGTAAATATCCACGGAAATACACGGAGTTCAATCTTGATTATTCGAAATCGCTGTATGAACAGTTTCAAGATGACCCCGGCCGATTTGATTTTATTTCCAATCCAAATTTAGTAAAAGATATCTGGGAAAATTTTACCCCTTAAAAGGAGACATGATGGAAATCAGAAAACCGAAAAACATCCACGCCTATCTCAATGGCGTGATCGAAGGTGAGCAGGTGTCTCACTATTTCAAACCATATAAGGATGTCGTGCAGATTTACAAAAGCAAAGATGAAAATCTTCCGTTGGATACAACGATGTACGAAGTATACTCGCTGTTTGATCAAGACGACAAGACGTTGTTGTGGGGATTGACAATTTTGCATCCGATCACAGTCGCCCAAGAATGCAACATGACCCGCGGACATTATCACGCCAATCAAGGCGAACCGGAAATATATTTCGGGCTTGCCGGTCGGGGATTGTTGATGTATATGCGCGAAGATGAAATATTTGCGGAGGAAGTCTTTGAAGGATCGATTCATTATATTGACGGAAAATATGCACACCGACTCATCAATACCGGCAGTACCGACTTGAAAGTCGGAGCGTGCTGGCCAAAGTTGGCGGGGCATGATTATAAAGCCATCGAAGAAAAACCTTTTTCTGTGCGCGTGTATAAGAAAGATGGTAAAATTGTCTTAGAATGATGCGGAGGTAACGTTATGCAAACCTGGTTCAAATTTAAACCGACGTTTAAAGAAATGATTTGGGGCGGTGACCGCCTGAAGAGAGAATTTGGCTATGATATCCCTTCGAATCAAACCGGGGAAGCCTGGATCATCAGTGCTCACCCGCAAGGGGAATCCATCGTCGAAAACGGGGATGCGGCCAATGTACCGTTGAGTCAGCTGTATAAAATGATCCGTCCTTATTTCGGGCCGGGAAAAAACAACGAGTTTCCAATCATGGTCAAAATCATCGATGCCAATAAAGATCTGAGCGTTCAAGTTCATCCGGACGATGAATATGCGCGCAGAGTGGAAGATTCATTAGGCAAATCAGAAAGCTGGTATGTCCTTGACTGTCAGCCACAGACCCGGATGGTCATGGGTCATCATGCCCGCACCAGCGAAGAGTTCAATGCTCATTTGTTATCCGGTAACTATGATACACTCTTTCGCAATCTGACCGTAAACAAAGGCGACTGCTTCGATGTTTCTGCCGGGACCATTCATGCCATCTGTGAGGGCACTTTGCTTTATGAAGCACAAGAAAACTCCAATGTGACCTATCGTGTTTACGATTATGATCGGGTGGATGCCAAAGGAAACAAACGCGAACTGCATTTGCGAAAAGCGATGGAAGTGACGAAATCACCGTGCAAACCCGATCCGATCGAAAGTGAACCGATCGTCATCGGCAATAACAAAGTCACCTATCTGGTCGAAAATGAATACTTCCAGATGCGCAAATATGAAATCAATGAAGATCTGACGATGGAGTTAGGTGAAGTATTTATGATCATCAGTGTCATCGAAGGAGAAGGTAAAATCAACGGTAATCAAGTAACCAAAGGAGATAACTTCATTGCATTGCCCAAAGAAGAAAAAATGGACATTTCAGGTCCGGTGACATTATTGATCGTTGAGCCAAAAAAAGAGAAGATGATGTAGAGCGGAAATTCCGCTCTTTTTTCTTTTTCGTTGTAAAATAAATGAAAGAGGTGTTAATGATGAGAAAGAAGATCAAGTGTACGTTGGCCATGAGTCTGGATGGATACATCGCAGACGAAAACGGCGGATATGACTGGATATCCGGTGATGGAAACCGGGCTAATGACACAGTAAGTAAATGGGAATTTCAAGCCTTTATGCAAAATATCGATGTAGTCGTTATGGGGCGTAACTGTTATGACTTGGGGATGCACAAGGATTTTGAAGATAAAAGCGTCATTGTGATTACTTCTCGTGAACTTGATGATGATTCGGTCATTATCATCAAAGACGATATTTCATCCAAACTTCTTGAAATAAGCGAAACCAAGAGTATTTATATTTTCGGAGGAGGGTTCATCGTATCCCTACTCAAAGACATCATTGATGAATATGCCATCGGAATCGTTCCGATCCTCCTTGGTAAAGGCATCCCATTGTTTCATCAGGATGAAAACCGTGTTAAACTAAATCTTAAGGAAATCATGTGCGATGAGGGGATCGTAGTTCTCACCTATACAAGAAAAGAGGAGTAACATGGAGATAAAACTGGAAATCACGCGAAACAGCATTCTTGACTGCCCGGTCGAAGCCATCGTTAATGCGGCCAATGAAGATTTGATGCGTGGTGGAGGTGTTTGCGGAGTCATCCATAAAGCCGCCGGAGTACAACTAGACGAAGAACTTTTTGGATTTGGCGGGTGTAAGACCGGTGAAGCCGTTGTGACAAAGGGATATAAAACCGGATTTAAACACATCATCCATACCGTAGCTCCTCGTTGGTATCAACACCCGCCGGACAAGGAAGTTTTGCTTTTTAACTGCTACATCAACAGTCTGAAACTAGCGGATTCACTGGGCATCGAAACAATCGCATTTCCTGCTTTGGGAATGGGCATCTTCCAGGTTCCCTTGGGCATCGGCAGTAAAACAGCCCTGATGGCCGTCAATCAATATCAGAAAGTAAATAAAAACATCCGAAAAGTCGTATTCGCCTTGCCGGATGACATCATCTATCAAGCGTTTGATCGGATGCTTGATGAAGATAAAGAATACATTCGATTCAATTAGGAGATAGAAACATGAACTTCAACAATATCAATGACCGAAAGAATTCACATTCCATCAAATGGGATGGACATGCCAAAATGAACATACCTGAAGACTGTTTGCCCATGTGGGTGGCGGATATGGATTTTCAGACCGTACCCCAAGTCGTCGAAGCGCTGACGAAATTGGCTCAAAGCGGTATTTATGGCTACTCATTTGAAAGTGATGATTACTATCAATCCATCATCGGCTGGATGCAACGCCGCCATCAATGGACAATTGAAAAACAGTGGATAAGCACTACGCCAGGTGTAGTTTCGGCGATTCATGCTTGCCTGATGGCATTTACCCAATCAGGGGATGCGGTTTTGATACAAAAGCCAGTCTATCATCCGTTTGCCAATTCAATAAACAGACTTCAACGGAAACTTGTCAATAATTCGTTGGTTTTTGATGGCGAGCAATATGGAATTGATTTTGCGGACTTTGAGCATCAAATCAAAGATAACAACGTTAAAATGTTCATTCTTTGTTCACCTCATAATCCCGTCGGCAGGGTATGGACAAAAGAAGAACTAACAACGATGGCAGATATATGCATTAAATATGATGTACTGATCGTATCCGATGAAATTCATATGGATTTCGTCTTCAAATCTTACCATCATCATATCTTGGTCGATTTAAAAGAGGAATATGGTGAACACATCATAACACTGACGGCACCAAGCAAAACCTTCAATCTGGCAGGTCTTAAGCTTTCCAACACTATATTTCTTAATTCGAAACTAAAGTCAAAATTTGATAAAGTATACGATGATTTATCGGTGCATGCCGGTCATTCCTTTGGGCTGGCGGCGAGTCAAGCGGCTTACGATCACGGGGATGCTTACGTCGATCAAATGATTGAATATCTTTCTGATAATTTGGAGTTTATGGATCATTTCTTCAAAGAAAACTGCCCGAAAATAAAAATCGTCCGACCTCAAGGATTGTATCTGGTGTGGGTCGATTTTCGTGGACTGGAATTAAAAGACCGTGACCTAAAGAATTTCCTGCTTACAAAAGCAAAACTATGGTTAAACGACGGCGTGATTTTTGGAAGGGAAGGATCAGGTTTTCAGCGCATTAATATCGCAACACCCAAAGCAAACATAGAAAAAGCTTTGAACCAATTGCTCAAAGCTCTGAAAGAAGAAAATCTCTGTTAAAAAGGCCGTAAGGCCTTTTATACTTCTTGCTCTTCGATTTCGATGACTTCTTCTTTTTCACTGCGGATATTGAGACCGGACAGTTTCATGTTGTAAGTAACAAACAACACCGGCTGATCATCACTTAACAGATTCGCGCAGGCATTATTAATGCCTGAACCATGATTGACCCCATTGGCAATGACACGCCAGCCCTTCGGAACGACGATATCGATTCCCGAAAAGTTTCCAAACAAGGCCAGTTGACCCATATTGTTCTTAAGTGTGGCCTTGGTAAAGTCCATGTGCAATCCGGAATAGTTGACGGCATAAGAAGCTGAATCAAAGGTATCTTCAAACTTCACTGCCTCGCCTTTGAAACTGACTTTTTTGTCATATCCCTTCATTTGCTTTTGAGTGGTAACGACATTGTAAGCAATGGCTCCGGCACCGGCCGCAACCGTAAGTGCCGCAACGGTTAATACGATATTTCTTTTTTTCATAAATAACCTCCTTGTTTATCTTACTTCTGATTTTTCGGGTAGGACGATCCAAAGAACGACATAAACCCAAAATCCAATGGTAACCCCAAACAATGCCAACAGAAACAGAATCCGAACCAATGAAACGTCGATTTTAAAACGCTCCGAAATACCGGAACAAACGCCACCCAAAACAGCGCCATCCTTACTGCGATACAATTGAGTGTTAGGATCATGATAGGCCATAAAAGCACCCCCTTTAACTGAGTATATTATAGCACAGATGAAAATAACTGAGGTATAATTGTA
>PGZW01000090.1 GCA_002841515.1 Firmicutes bacterium HGW-Firmicutes-19
TTGGCGAAGATGGTCTTGGAGCTGTTTGTCTGATAAGTAAGACAAGACGTTTCCCGCGTTAAGGGTCAAAGAGCACGCAAGTGAACTAAGGTGGTACCGCGCAATGTCGTCCTTGGTCTGGCGTTTTTTTATTTTACGGAGGAAAAACCATGGAAAAGAAACCTTATTACATAACAACGGCGATTGCCTATACATCAGGCAAGCCACATATCGGCAATGTCTATGAAATCGTTTTGGCAGATAGCATTGCCCGTTTTAAGCGTGCACAGGGATATGATGTCTTTTTTCAAACCGGAACCGATGAGCACGGACAGAAAAATGAACAGAAGGCACAGGAAAGAGGGTTGTCTCCACAAGCGTTTGTGGATGAAATTGCCGGTGTGATTCGAAGTTCTTATGATGCTATCAATACATCGTATGACAAATTCATTCGTACGACCGATGATTATCATCAGCTTCAGGTACAGAAGATATTTAAAAAACTCTTTGATCAAGGGGATATTTACAAAAGTATTTACGAAGGGTGGTATTGTACGCCGTGTGAATCTTTCTATACCGATGGTCAGCTTGACAAAGGGAAGTGCCCAGACTGCGGAAGAGATGTTCATCGGGAGAAGGAAGAATCATATTTTTTCCGCTTATCAAAATATCAAGACCGCTTAATGAAATATATTCAAGATAACCCTCATTTCATACAGCCGGAGTCACGCAAAAATGAAATGATCAATAACTTTTTAAAACCCGGACTCAATGATTTGGCAGTTTCCCGTACATCGTTTAAGTGGGGCGTACCGGTTGATTTTGACTCGAAACACGTTGTTTACGTCTGGATCGATGCATTGAGCAACTACATTACCGGGCTTGGTTATGATGTTGATGGCAATCATGGAGAATTATTTAGAAAATACTGGCCTGCGGATGTTCATCTGATCGGCAAAGATATATTGCGCTTTCATACCTTGTATTGGCCGATTATGTTAATGGCGTTAGAAGTCGAATTGCCGAAGCAGGTGTTTGGTCATCCTTGGTTGTTGGTCGGCGAAGGCAAGATGAGCAAATCAAAAGGTAATGTCATTTATGCAGATGACTTGATCAAGCTACTCGGTGTAGATGCGGTTCGGTATATCATGCTGCATGAAATGCCGTTTGCCCAAGATGGAACTGTCACAATGGAATTGATGATCGAGCGGGTAAACAATGATTTAGCAAACATTACCGGCAATTTGGTCAACCGTACGTGGGCGATGAGTCAGAAATATTTCGGTGGTGTTGTCGAAAATGCAAACGTGCGTGAATCTGTGGATGATGAGCTGATTGAACTAGCCTCTTCGCTGATTAAAAAAGTTGAAGCTGCCATGGAATGGTTGCATGTGGCGGATGCAATTGATGAAATTATAACCGTTCTTCGCCGTTGTAATAAATACATCGATGAAACGACGCCTTGGGCGCTTGCCAAAGATGAGACGAAGTTACAACGTTTGAAAACCGTGCTTTATAATCTGTTGGAAAGCATTCGGATTTGCGCAGTAGCTCTAGAATCCTTTATCCCTCAGACATCATGTAATATCCTTGACTTGCTTAACACAAAACAACGTACGTTAGACAGTGCAAAAACCTTTGGAGCACTGGAATCGAATCATCCGCTAAGCGAAGAAAACATCATATTGTTCGCCCGTTTGGATGTCAAAGAGACGATAGCAGCATTTGAAGAGTTGACTCAACCCAAGAAAATTGAAGCAGTACCTGGAAAACCGGAAATCAGCTTTGAAGAGTTTGGGAAAATTGAGTTGAAAGTCGGAGAAGTGTTGTCTTGTGTAAAACATCCGGAAGCCGATAAACTACTGGTAAGTCAAATTGATACCGGAGATAAAGTTCGTCAGATCGTCAGTGGGATTTCTCCAAATGTAAAGCCTGAAGATATGGTTGGCAAAAAGGTGATCGTAGTAACTAACCTGAAACCGGCGGTCATCCGCAAGGTTTCTTCGGAAGGAATGATCCTTGTGGCTGAAGAAGGGAAAAACCTTGAAGTCGTGAGCATCCAACATTTACCAAAGGGTAGCATTGTGCGATAATGATTTCGCACAATGCTTTTTTCAAAGGAGGGCAATGATGAGCGTTCGTAAAAGACTATCAAAAACGGCAAATGTTTCACTGGTGTCAAGTATGCTTGGCCTTTTGATGTTGCTGATAGTAGGTACTTATTACGGTCGCGATGCATTGCATTTATTAGCATTGGATAAAATCCAGTCATTTCAGCAATTGACGTCCTACGCACAATCGGAAAGAAGTTTTGCACTGATCCGCTCAGACAATGTAGTCAATACCGAGATTTATGTGACTGTGGATGAGTTGTTTGGAGAGAAAAACTACTACGGGTATATCGCACAATTGGAAGACAAATATTTTCTTTTCTTCAGTTCAAACAGAGATGACACATCATCAGGAAACATGATTTTAAGTAAGTGGTGGTCACAATCGGAGAGCATGAATGTTTTTAGGCAAATGGTCGTAGATGATTTAACAAAATCTTCGGATTTTACCCAAGAGGAAGTAAATGAGCTAGTATTTTCGAAAGTATTTCTTAATATTGACGACATCATAATATCGTCATTGGCATTTTCTTTGATCTGGGGATTTTTGTTGTTTATCATGCTAATATTATTCTATAAGTCACTCGCGCTGAAATTGGGCATATTTTCTGATAAAGTAGAATCTGCTGTGCTGGATTACGATTTGGGATATTTGAATGTACTTTACTTCAATCAACAATGGACTATCGGCGAGCAACACTTTATTTATCATAATAAAACTATCAAGATATTGAACATCAGCGATATCAGGGAAGTTCACTTCTTCGAGAATCGAATGATGATCTATTTCGAAAATTATAGAACAACGATTTTTGCTTCCCAAGGACAAATGAATCAATGGCTGGAATCTTGGAAGATTCAAAGGAGATATCACGATGAACCGGTCAATCAGCTTTGAACCTGTTGAAGTCGAGCAGTTATTACAGAAGGAACCACTTTTTCTTCCATGGGTAAACAAAATCGGTAATATAATACGTATTGGAAATGATGATGCATACACATCCTTGATTGACAGTATTCTGGCACAGCAAGTTTCAGGCAGTGCTGCCGCATCAATCACAAAACGTTTTTCTGATAAATTCAACTATGAAGCGAAAGCAATTGTCAAAGCTTCCATAGAAGATTTGCGTGCATGCGGAATTTCCGGAAACAAAGCGAAATACATTCAAGGTATAGCCAAAGCGAAATTGGATAAAACTGTTCCTTTTGAACTTCTTCACGAAAAAAGCGATCAAGAGATCGCCCAGCATTTATTGAAGCTAAAAGGTGTGGGTCCTTGGACCGTAGATATGATGCTTATTTTTACGTTTTTTAGAAAAGATGTGTTAAGTTACCCGGACTTCGGCATACGCAAAGGTATTTGCAGGCTGTATGGCATAGACACATTGGATCAGAAATGTTATGAACAGATACGTACGAAATTGACGCCGCATCTGACGTTGGCTTCATTCTGGCTTTGGGAGATCGCCGGACTTAAAGAGTAGAAGGGCACTTCTGCTTTTTTTATTTCTCCTTAAAATCCTTTAACTGGATGTTAAGGGCATTGACTGATATTTGCAACTCCGCAATCAGAAGCGCTAAGGAAACTAACAGTAGAATCAGACTGACCCCAAAGCTCCATTGGGCAAGGATGATGGCAGATGCAAAAAGCAACAAGAGACTAAGCACACTGAAAAAGAATGAAAATGCTCCAAAAACCTGCATATTACGAATAATGGACATGCGTTTTCGAAGATTAATCAACTGCTGTTCGGTTATGATTGTCGGATTTTTTTGGTGGCGATCGTAAAGTTCGCGTATCAGATTAGCGATAACAACAAAACGGTTGGTGTAGGCAAGCATCAGCAGTGAAATGGCTGAGAAAAGTAAAGTAGGCGTTTGTAAATTGAATTCCATAAAATTACCTCCTTGTTTATTCTAGTTAACGGTTGAGTGAGTTTCAACACATATGCAAAAAGATTTCTCAGTGGTATGATGATAATTGTAATGATGGAGGGTTCTATGAGAACAATCGGACTAATCGGGGGTATGAGTTATGAAAGTACGGCAGATTATTATAAAATCATTAATAAGTTAATCAATTCTCACTATGGCGGACACACCAGTGCCAAGATCGTATTGTTCAGTGTGGATTTTGGGGAAATCGAGCGTTATCAAAGTGAAGGGAAATGGGATGAAAGTGCATTGATTTTAATAGATGCAGCAAAAAAACTGGAGTCAATTGGTGCAGATATGATCGCCCTCTGTACCAACACGATGCATATCGTGGCAGACGACATCCAGGAAAATCTGTACATTCCCTTTATTCACATTGCGGATGCGACTGCTCGCAGAATCAGAAATAAGAGTATTACAAAAATCGGGTTGTTGGCAACTCGTTATACGATGGAGATGGATTTCTATGTTGATCGGTTACGAAGTCATGGTCTTGATGTCATAACTCCTGAAGTAATTGATCGTAAGATCGTCAATGACGTTATCTTTAATGAGTTGGTCCATGGGATCATGGATGCAAACTCGAAGCATAAATTTGTATCCATCGCTAATGATTTGGTAAGTAAAGGTTGTGATGGTATCATTTTGGGATGTACTGAGATCGGGATGTTGATCAAATCGGAAGATATTGATGTTGCCCTCTTTGATACAACACAGATTCACTGTGAATACCTTGTTCAACAAGCCATCCGATAAAAAAAAGGAGCGATTTCTCACTCCTTTTTGACTACTCATACTTATAAACGACATTATCGTAATTCATAGTCTTTACTTCCAACTCTGCTTGCCATTGTTGTAGTAACGGTAATGCACCTTCATCCAACAAGTAGAACAAGTATTGCGTGTTGCGATCATTAATGATGATTTTTGATTCAAGACGCAAAACCCCGATGGCTTTATTGCTAATAGCATTGATACGAATATACGGAAGAAGTTCAACGATTTTATCGCTTGGGATTTCGATGTACTTGACAACTCCTACAAACGGGACCTCCTCTTTAACATCATTATAATTGGTCTGTGAGTAAAAATCTGTTTGACCAAACAATGATTGAATAAGGAAGAACGAAGTCTTTTCATTGGTGGCATCCGGCAACAGGACGATCGGTTGATAGTTGAATGTTGCCAATGTAGGAAGCGTTACACCCGATGAAGCCAACAACGACATGGTTTGAGTATATCTTGCATCCAGCGGGATTGCCCGGGTAATGCAAATGTCAGTGCTAGCACAAGAAGTTAAGTTGACAACTCCTAAGACAGGAGTATTCGGTTGATTGTGTTGTTGTTCATTAAGGGACATGTAATCACTTTTGTAAGCTGCTGCGAATAACTTGAAATTCACTTTTCCGCTTAATGATACAGAATTAGTCAAAAGGGGATCAAAAATTTCAAATATCGTGTTTCTGACGATAGCATCCGGATTGGCTAACATTGGATAACGATTTTTGAAGACGTTCTCACTATCGACCAAATCGAGTAATCCTGCCGTCCAACCGAATGGAACCGTGTAGGAGCGAGCGATTTTGGCGCCGTTATTCAAATAGTAAACAATTCGAATGTTGGATGACTGATAATTCAATGAAGATGCTAATGTTGTTCTAGGAGAGGATGCAAGCGGGGAATAACCATCCCACTTTTTATAATTGTTTTCCTTAAATCCTTCCAATATAGTTTTATGTGTATCGATGATCGTAGCAATGTCTTCCGCCTCAGTATACATTTTTTGCAGAGGGAAGGTATTTTGATCATAATAGTAAGACGTATATAAGAATCCATAGGGATCATAGTATTCCAGTTCTACCTTCTCAACATTGCTTGCATTTGGGACCCGAGTGATGTATCCGAATCCGTCAAACAAAGTTCCTAATGTAAAGGTTCCCAAAGATAGAGATCCGATGATCGCAAAGTTAATGATGCCGCGAATCAAATGCTTGAATCCGCGATTTGCAATGACATCAAGAATAAGATACATTACAAAGGTCAAGAAGAATGGGAAAATCAAGGTTCTGAAATCCAATCCGCGTCCGCTAAGAGTGATAAATGCACTATAGAGGAAGAATTGGACGATGAAGGTAAAGAATGAACTGATGACCGGGAAAAACCACTTATTCGTAAACGGTTCTTCAGCTTTTTCGGATCGACGAATTTGATAGTAATACAGTACGACCCACGATGTTATCAATCCAAAGGCTATCCAGTATAAAGATATCAATATCGGATTAGGGAATATCCTTGTCGTATTGAATGTCAACTCAAAGATTGCCCATATCGGTGATGCATACAGTAAGAAGAGTGACGGATCCGCCACGGTGAACCCCAATAAAACCGCACTTCCAAAAGTGACATACGCACCGTAAAGGATGCTGGGTATGATATGCAATAGTAATCCGTAAAGCAAACCATCGACGCCGGTTCCGGTATTCATCATCGCAAATAAAATCGGAGTAACGATGGAAAGTGTCAGAGCAACGGAGAAGTAGTATTGCTTGATCAACAAGATCATATCTACATTCGCAATGACGCTATAATAATAGATGTTACCAATGAGGTAAACGATCGTGTAAGGTATCAGGATGATCGCAAATGCCGCTAGTAAGGTTGTAAAGTATAAATCACGACGTTTGATTGGCAATGCGTGATACACATCCAGATTTTTCTTGCTGTTTAAGTAAGAGAATAGCAAGAAAGGGACAATGAATATCGAAAGCACAAGCAACAACAAGATAAATACCCGACCCGTCGTAAATACGAATTGATTGTAACTTCCGTCAATAAGATAATTGGTAAATGCAAGGATCGGAAACAATACTGTCATTGCAATACCAGTCAATATCATAAAGCGACTGTTTCGTTTTAGTAAGAAACGAAGGTATGCGCCATTGATGTTAAAGCTAAATAGTTTTGCCATATCCGCGTCCCTCCATTTCGTAAACAAAGATTTCTTCCAAATTCAATGGAAGTTCGGTAACCAAGGCAGGTTCAAGTTTCTTGATGCTCTCAAGTATACCTTCGATATCACCCTTAGCAACTACAACAAATACATTACCCATCTTATCCACGTGCAGAGGATTCAGAAATGCAAATATATCTTCCTTGACGTCATGCGCAAAACCGACTTGAACTTTGTGAAAATCGCCTTTGATCGTATCAACTTCACCACTCATAACGACTTTTCTGTTGTCGATCAAAGCGATCTGATCGCAGATGTCTTCAAGTTCGCGAAGGTTATGGGAGGAGATGACGACAGTCATATCGCGGTTCAATATTTCCCGGGAAATGAAGCGTTTCAACGTCAATCGCATGACTGGGTCCAATCCGTCAAACGATTCGTCAAGCAACAGTACATCTGGGTTGACAGCGAGTGCCAAAATTAATCCGGTCTGCCGTTTCATACCTTTAGAGAATGTGTTGATTTTTTCGTTCTCAGGAATCGGAAAATTGTTTAACAACTTGGTATACATGGTTTCATCGAATGACGGATAGAAGATTTTATAGAACTCTTTCATCTCCTTCAACGTCGATTGATGTAAGAAAAATGGTTCATCAGCTAAAAATAGAATGCGCTTTTTTACCTGGGGTTCATCATATACAAACTCCCCATCCACGGTTACTTGGCCGTTGTCTGCTTTGATGACACCGCTGATAATACGAAGCAATGTTGACTTGCCGGCCCCATTTGGCCCGACCAACCCAAACACACTGCCTTTTTTGACGGTCCAGTCGATGTGGTCCAATACCAGTTTGTTATCAAAAGATTTGCTTACGCTGGTTAGTTGTATCATTGGACACTAGCTCCTTTCTCAAATATTTGGGTCATACAACCCAAAATCTCACTATACTCGATGCCAATCTGTTTCATTTGGGTCAAAAGATCGCAAAGTTCATCGAACTTCTGTTTGCGCGTCAACTCGAGGGTGTTCTGTCTCTCATTGATAAACGATCCTTTTCCAACCTGAGAATAAATGTAGCCTAGACGTTCCAATTCTTGATAAGCTTTCTGTACGGTATTGGGATTAACTCCTAAGTCATTGGCCAATTGTCGTACAGCGGGTAAC
>PGZW01000091.1 GCA_002841515.1 Firmicutes bacterium HGW-Firmicutes-19
ATACAATGTCTTTATAGCGATTTGCGAGCACCGCGACCTTGTCAAGTTGAACAATATTCGATGTTTTGTGGTGCAGTATTTCTTCATCACTGTAAACACCTCCCCACGGGCAATTAGGATTAGAAATCTCGCCTTTGGGTTCCACACCGAGTAGTACCTTAATGGGTAATTGATTTTCTGTAATTACCGTTAAAACCGATTCCGCATGCCTAGATATGTCGTACATGCGGATGTATTCAAAATGCTTACTTAGCAAAACGAGATCTTCTAGAACCTCTTCATCACTTGGATAAGTTTGAGTAAGTGGGCTTTGCCCGTTTCTGTAACCTGAATAACAGATGGCTGGTTTGTATTGAAACATACGATTTCCTTTCTTATCAATCTTGATGGATTAGAATGTTTTGACCTTCATAACTGAATGATCGTTGATCAGCTTTCTTAGATTTTGATGAATGAACCATCAACTATTATGATTATATCATAGCCCCAACTGACTCGCGTGCATATCTACAGTTCTTGCTTGATTTAAGTGAACCATTTTTTGTTCTTTGCCCTTCAACTAGTTAAATTATCTGACCCTAAAAAGTCGTCTAGTTCCAGAAATTGTGATTTATATCAATGTTAATGAGTCTTATAAGGAATATAATGCTTGTGATAGGAATCATACGCCTACAAATAAAGTGAGAGGAGAATACAATGTCAGATATTTCAAACCTCCATAAGAAGTCCAACGAGTTATTTATGGTATTGGTTCAATATGTACCGGTCGTCGATCGGGTACATGGGGAGCATCATCCAGAGTTTCATGAGGTTCGAAGATTGTTCGAAATCATTTATCAGAAAGCTGAAGCTTCATCGAGCGAAATACCAGATTTACACGAGGAGTTCTCTCAGTTGAAAGAGATAACACAGGATTATGCAATCCCGAATGATGTCTGTGAAACTTACGAGGCTGTTTATGTAATGCTCAAACAACTGGAGTCAGCTTTTATTAGGTAGTCACGATTTATCAGTTTTATGATTTGCGCTCAGATAGAGCGCTTTTTTATAGCTTAATATTGTAAAATTGACACAAAAGGTGTAAATTTACACTATAAAGGTAGGCAAGTCATGAAAAAAGTGCAGTTTATCTACATCATGGATCAACAGGTCAAACTCATACGAAGTGAGTATAGCCTAAATCAGGATAAAATGGCAGCACTTTTAGGCTTGTCAAAAAAGACACTTATAGAAATCGAGAAAGGACGAAGCTCCTTGGGTTGGACCGGAGCAGTCGCCTTAGCAAGTATTTTCTCAAATAGCACGATCGTGAATAATTCACTGGGAGGTGATGTTGAGGATATCATTGTAGCTATTGCTTTTAATGATGTAGATGTGAAATATCCCCGTACGATGGGAGGTAAAATCTGGTGGAAGGTAGTTCAGGAAAAAGATGGCTACATCATTCAACAGAATATTTTATCTCACCACTATCGTCTGCTCGATCCAGACAGACGAAGAAGGATTGCTTCCTTTGAGTACAGTGAAGTTGAGGATCATCTGAATAGAGAGATTCAAAAAAGAATGTAGATAGCCTTATCTTTAAAAGAAAGGACATCTTTATGAAACTGAAAAACATTCTTGGAATTATCATATCTGTACTAACGATCATGCTTGGTGGATTTGTGTTGTTTAGCCTCGGATTCATTCTATTGGCCATCATAATCAATGGATTTCAAATTCTTGGTGAAACACCTTCAGGTGAGGTATCTTCTGAAATGTTAATGTTTGCGGCATATCTTGTTGGAGCAATCATTATTATATTAGGTGCTAAGTGGTTACTTACAAAAGAACAGCTGAAACACACATTAAGAGCAGCTGCTTTGGCATTGGTGCTGATGGTCGTACTTGTTATGATCGGGATTGCGCTTTACAAGCAAACTGACTTGATCATCTTGCTTGCAGGTGGTGTTGTTATCATTCCTTTGTTTATCTTACTCTACATAAAAAAGGCCAATTGGACGTATCTGTTTGCGACAGTTTTTGTTGCATGTATTGGAATTTATGGTGTTCTGATGAACATAGAGATATAGAATTCAACTCAGATTAGTATTTAAAGGGAGACTGCTTTCAGTCTCCCTTTGTCATTCATCCATCAACATCTTTCTAAACTCTGCAAGTCTAAGTTTTCTCTCCTCACTGACCTCAGGATATTTCGAACCTATTTCTTCCAAAGTACTGACAACGATATCTGCAATCAACGCACGGGCAAACCATTTCTTATCCGAAGGAACGACATACCAAGGGCATTCCGGAGTGGATGTTGCATTAATGGCATCCTCATATGCTTGCATATATTTATCCCAATAACCACGCTCAACGATATCTCCATCACTGAACTTCCAGTTTTTCGCCGGATCATCGATGCGTTGTAAGAATTGCTTTTTCTGTTCGTCTTTTGAAATATTAAGGAAAATCTTAATGATTCTAAAACCATTATCATGCAAATGTTTCTCATAGTTCTTAATTTGTTCATAACGATCCTTAAAGATATTCCTCGTTAAGACACGATCGGGAAGTCCGACTTTCTTATGCAAATCATGCACTTTAACAACGAGAACATCCTCATAATACGAACGATTGAAAATCGTGATCATACCTCGTTGAGGAGCAGCCTTCATCGCTCTCCACAGATAATCATGGGCCAATTCGTCAGCAGACGGCACTTTAAAATTGTGTACGATGACCCCCGCAGGATTGACACCGCTCATAACATATTTGACTGCGCCATCCTTGCCTGCTGCATCCATCGCTTGGAAGATGATTAGAACACCCTCTTTGCCCTCGGCATAAAGTTTGTCTTGAAGCCCCTGCAAGTCCATGATGTGATCATCACGACGCTCCTCAGCTTCCGCTCGATCTTTGAAATTGCCTTCTTGCTTGGTCTCAAAGTCTTTGATTCTAAACTTCTTCTTTCCGTCAAAACGAAAATCTATGATATTCATAATAATTCCTCCTTTATATTGATTTGCATGTTGTTGACTTAATTATACCACCTAATTCAAACCTATCCTAACTGACTGAGTTTGTCATCATTTGTTTGTCATGAAAATTCAGGAAAAGTCATGAATAAATTTGACATATTATTTCATTTTATCTGAGAAATGACGCATATCGGTTTTCATTTATTTATAAAGGAGTATAATAAAATTAATCCAAGAATTCGGTCATTGAGAAAATAGATATAAGCGCTTCCGCACTGAGAAGTGCCTTTTGCTAAATCTCAACCGATGATACAGGTGTCTAAGTCGCTTTAGAAAGGGGTAACTTATGAAACGTATTTTATTTAAGTTCATTGTTGTCTCAGCAATGCTCCTGGCAATCTTGCCCGTTGGAGCAGCCGGCAAAACCGGAACCGTTAATTTGAATGTAGTGTTGAAAACCGATGTCACAGCCGAAGTCCTCAAGGTATTAAAGGGACATGGTACAGTTCTTACAGTATTCGAAGAACTGGATGCTCTTACGATGAAGGTCAGAGCAGACAAGGTATCGGCAATTGCGGCATTGCCGTTTGTCGAATCCGTTGGAGAAGATGCAGAGCGTAATGGGGCTCCGATCGACACGGTCGGATTAACAGATTTTAGTGGTGGTTATGGTACATGGAATCTCGACGTTATAAACGTTACTAATCCAGGACCGAATAATCGTACAGTCGCATACGATGGTACTGGCGTTTATGTCGCAGTGTTGGATACAGGCTTACATGATTCCTGGCGTAAGTACTTCCCGCAAGAAAGAATCGCTGTTGAGTATGCAGCATCCTTTGGTGGTGGTGCTGGATTAGCGGGAACTGTTTCATTCCAACCAAATAAATGGGAACATGATCAAAATGGGCATGGAACTCACGTTACCAGTACAATTTTGGGATATAACCTACGCGGAACCCCAATCAATGGGGTTGCCCCGAATGTTACCATCATTCCGGTTAAAGTGTTGAATCAAAACGGAAGTGGCTGGTCTTCGGTTATTTCGATGGGGATTACCTATATTGCAAACTTGAAAAAAGGTGTTTTAAAAGATTATCCTGTCGTTATTAACATGAGTTTGGGTGGTTCTGCTCTAGATCCAATCGAAAAAGAAGCAATTGATTATGCAATTGAAGCTGGTGTTATTATTGTCGCCTCTGCAGGTAACAATGGTGATCGAGGCATGGGATATCCCGGTGCATATGAACCGGTTATATCCGTGGCTGCTTCCGGATGGATTGGCGAATGGTATCCGGGTATAGGCGGTTCTTGGTGGAACAGTTTGAATGTTTCAGAACCAACGTCAATTAGTCAAATGTATATCACCGAGTTTTCCAGCCGTGCTAAAGAAGGGCAGGATTTGGATGTTGCAGCTCCGGGCTCTTGGATCGTTGGTCCATATCAAGTGAATAGTGGAAACAGAACAAGTTTCTACTTCCTAGGTGGAACATCGATGGCTGCACCTCATGTGGCAGGTATTGTTGCATTAATGGCTCAAAAATATCCGGCATTGACACCATTGCAAGCGGAAACGATTCTTCAAGATGCCGCAATCCCAATGGAAGCGGGATCTAGAAATGTTTTCCAGCCTAATGGAACTGTTAAGACTATTACTTGGGGTGCTGATGCTACTGGTCATGGTTTGATCACAGCAGACGCGGCATTAGGATTGACACCGTAATCATTGACTTATCCAAACACCCTGCTTGCAGGGTGTTTTCTTGCGTTTATACAACCAGATTTGCTATTGAATAGAGATTGGTAGTGATATAATAATATACAGTTAGACAAGGGGATATGAAATGGAAAGACGTGTGCTTAATAGCAATCAATGTGACATCAGTTATTATGTTAATAATCAGATATCTGGCTTAACACTGGTATTTATCCATGGATATGGGGTTGATGGTGATATGTGGAATCCCCAAGTTGAGTTTTTCAGCAGTCATTACTCCATCATCAACATCGATATCCGTGGACACGGAGAGTCAAAGCCATGCAAAGAGTTCAACGTCCGGCTCTCGGCAGAGGATGTGCATAACATCATTATCCATGAAGGCGTCAAAGACTATATTCTTATCGGACTATCTATGGGCGGATACATCATCCAAGAGTTTGCTTATCAATACGGTGGCGCAAAAGGGTATATGATAACCGGATCGACACCTATATTCTTGCCGGTATACTCCAAATTTGAGAAATGGGCACTGAAACATTCCGCTGAACTGATGAATCTCTACCCATGGGAAACCCTCAAGAAAGAAATGACCAAAGCATGCGCAATAACGCCTTTGGCACAAGAATCTGTATCTGCCATGTTTAATAAGTTTACCAAAAAGGAATTCGTCAGTTCCTGGGGTGGTATTGCGAATTGTTTAAGAGAGGTCAGTTTACAGTTTGATGCTCCGCTGTTTGTCGGATGCGGGGAGTATGACAAAACCGGTACGATTAAAAAATGCATGAAATACTGGGAAGAAGCCTATCCGGGATGTAAGACATTTTCGATTGAAGGTGCGGCTCATGCCGCAAACCTGGATTCACCTGATTCATTCAATCATTTACTCGAAAATTTTATAAATCAATGTTCAAGCTCCTGAAGAGGGGCTTTTAAATTGTATGCAATGCATATCATTAGGAGATTGAGATGGTTGTAAATATAATGAAGAAAAGAGGTACCCCTATGAAAAAATACATTCAACCTGCACTTATTGCTAATGCCGCCAGCCTTGGCTTCCACTGGATCTATGACATGGACTTTCTTGAAGAGTTAGCTAAAAAGCAATCGCTGGTCTTTCAGCTTCCATCAATCGAACACTATGCGCAAGCCAAACCTTCCTTCTTTGCTTACCCTTATGCGAAAATTGGAGATGTTACGACGCAAGGCATGTATTTAAAATGGTTATATGAAGCTGTTAAGGGAAATCCGGAATTCAGTATGGAAGACTATCGGAATTTGATCTTTGAACAAACCAAACCCGGAGGACCGTATATCGGATATATCGAAACCTATAACCATACATTGATCATCAATGCAATGTCCTCAAAACTGAGATTGAACTTACCGCCATTACCAGTAAGTGATGATCACTTAGTCGGATTTGTTCCATATCTGGTAAGCAAAGAATTAGGCTTGGGAAATGATTATGCTTGGAGTCTAGCCCAACTATTTACCGATAAAGCAGAATATCGACAGTTCTTTGATATGTTTGATTACATCTTTGAAAATATTGCTCGATTGCCACGAAAAGAATTGTTAACAAATGCGATTGAGTTAGCTCCGGAAAGTTATCGGGAAAAACTGTCCATGGCATTAACGATGGAAGAGACACGTGATTTTATCAAACAATACGCCGGAATTGCCTGTCACATCCCGCAATCTGTTCCGTTGATTTTCAGGATCTTGAATCAATGTGAGTCTTATCAAGACATGGTCGGAACCAATGTGCGACTCGGAGGGGCGAGTGGAGAAAGAGCGATGCTTTTAGGAGCAATATTTGCTCAAGTATCCGAAATACCAGAAAACTGGGTTGAAAAAATTAAATGATGATTATCAATTAAATTGTATAAAATCATTTTTGTTGTAACATTTGATAAAAATACGTATACTAACCTTATTATTAGAAAAGGAAATCCCTGAAATGAAAAAATCACTTATACTTATTGTATCTGTCATCTTGCTCGCATTATCTGCGTGTGCCCCGAAAGAAGAGCTTCCTGCATTAAAAGTAGGTATGGACCTTCGTTACCCGCCGTTTGAAACCGTCGATTCTTCCAGCAATCCAAGTGGAATCAGCGTTGACATTGCTAAAGAACTTGGAAAATTCATGGGTCGCGAAGTAGAAATCGTCGACTTACCGTTTGGCTCATTGATCACATCCTTACAAACCGGCGAAATCGACATCATCATTGCATCGATGTCCATCACTCCGGCACGGCAGGAAACCATTGATTTCACCAATCCTTACGTATACTTCCCGCTTGTTACATTGGCTAACAAAGCATTCGTTGATGCAAACAACATTCAATCCATTGAAGATGTACTTGCATACAATGGCGTGAAGTTTGCCGGACAAAAAGGAACTGTATTCCTCGATATCCCAACTTCAAAAGCAGCAAACCCGGGAACACCGATTGAAACTGACAGTGCAGCCTTGGCTGTAATCGAAGTAACGACCGGAGCCGCTCAGGCAACCGTATTAAGTTTATTGGCAGCCGCAAGCAATTACAAAGCCAATCCGGCATCGACCGTTATCTTCCTGGATCCCTTACAAGTCAACCCGATAGGTATGGGCGTCAAAAAAGGCAATGCTGAACTGCTACAAAAGGCGAACGAATTTATCGCATCAATGGAATCAGAAGGTGTAAACACCCGTCTTCGTGAAAAGTACAATCCGATCCTTTTATCCGAATATTTGCTTGAAGAAGGATTCGACTTATTCTTAACTTCCAATGATTAAAAAAAGTATTCATTTCCTGCTGGCACTGGCCTTATACGGACTTCTAGTCTTCTTTATTGCCTACTCCTACCCAGGAAAAGAAAACTTTGATATGACACGTCTATGGCCAGCTGGTCCGGAAATTTTCCAGAGCTGGCTTTTGACGCTTTATATCAGCTTAGCCTCACTCTTCTTCAGCATGTTCACCGGATTTGTACTTTATCTGGCCTCCGTATCCAAATTACCATTCTTCCGATATGTCGGTCGGATTTTCGATGAAATCGTATTCGGCTCGCCATTGATCGTATTTATCATTGCCATGTACTACTTCATCGCCATTCCGATGGGCATCAGCAACCGCTTAAACGTCGGTATACTGGCATTTAGCCTTTATATGGCGCCTTATATGAAAAGCGTCTTATTGGGCGCGATGGAATCTATTGATGCCAATCAGTATCAAGCGATTCAAGTACTTGGCTTCAGCAAATCTCAAGCATATCGCTATATCATCATCCCGCAAATTCTAAAAGTAATCTTTCCTCCATTGATCGGAAATCTGACCTTTATCAT
>PGZW01000092.1:0-7534 GCA_002841515.1 Firmicutes bacterium HGW-Firmicutes-19
CGAACAAAGGTACCTTTTTTCGCTTCTTTGTCGACCGTGACGAAATCAACGGTGTTCAAGGTTGCTTCCAATGAATCGCGCAACAAGTCTAAGCCTTTCGAAGTTTCTTTAACTTCGATGACCATTCCCGGTTTGACGGAGAATGATGCAATGTCGACTTTTTTGCCGTTGACCAGGATATGACCATGGTTGACCAACTGGCGGGCCGCATTACGGGTACGACCGAAGCCCATACGGTAAACCACGTTGTCTAGACGGGCTTCTAACAAGCTGAGGAAGTTATGACCGGTAACACCTGCCATTTTTACGGACTTTAGATATGTGTTATAGAACTGACGTTCTGTGACACCATACATAAAGCGGATGCGTTGTTTTTCACGTAACTGTAATCCATAGTTGGATAATTTTGCGGGACGTTTTCCGCCGTGCTGACCAGGCACGCTTTGACGTTTCTTAAGTTCCTCACCAGTCTCGAGAATCGAGAAACCAAGGCGACGGGCTTTTTTCCAAACCGGTCCATTGACTCTTGCCATGTAAATACCTCCTTATTGTTTTATGGCTACATAAAACAACAACAGGCGCAAATCATCATTGAGGGGTGTTTGTCTTGGGTATTTCGCTATTTGCAGCAAGTTACTTTACTCCATCACCAGGATGTGACAAACGCCAGATTCAAGACTTTGCGAGCTGCCATCATTTGACGCTTTAATACTATACCAAAAACGCTGAGTTCTGTCAATTTTTACCTCAATCAAACTAAATTTATGATACAATATGAACAATGAGGTGAGTTTATGAATCTAGATGACATATTAGCTCTGCTTTCGCAAAGAGAAGTATTGTTTGGGCTTTCCGGAGCACTCTTTTTACTAATCTCCGTTTTGGTCTTCCGCCGGTTGCGTTTGGGTGGATATTTAAAGAAACTGAGAGAACTGGAAATCCGATACAATTCGATTAAGAGTGTGCCTCTACAGTTTAAACTCAACAAAGCCATCGCTTTGGCACGAGTCAATCATGAAATCACCGAGCAAACACAGACTTGCAAAGAGGACTTTGCCAAAATATATGAAAACTTTAAGTCCCTGGCCGTGATGCTGGCGGATACTGAAGATGAACTGTTGATTGGTAAGTTAAAAACTGCCAAAGAAAACCTTGCTGATTTAGGCAGTTTGATCAACGAAGAGCAAAAACGGGTGGAAGAACTTGACGGACGATTGAATTCGATTTTGGAACGTGAAAATCAGCAGCGTTATGAAATCACCCGATTAAAAGATGAATTCAGAGAAGTCAAGAGTCAGATAGCTTCAAAAGCAGCTGCTTTGAATTTCAGCATGGAAACCATCGAACATGAGGTTTCGGAAATTGAAAAGATGTTTACGGCATTTGAAGAATGGATGTTTGCTTCTGAGTTTGAAAAAGCGGAAAGCAAATCCGCAGAAATCAATGAGGCTTTAGCCGTTATCAAGAATCAAATCGATACTTTGCCTGATTTGATCAGTCTGGCGAAAGGGCTGTTGCCCAGATTGTTGGATGATGTTGCCTTCAATTACAGCAGGATCAAGCAAAAGGGCGTGTTTTTGAATCATCTGGAAGTCAGTAAAAATCTTGATCTTATTTCTGCGACTTTGAAAGAAGACTTGTCTGCACTTCGTCAGGGACTGACCGACCGTGCGAAAGAGCATTGCGAGGAAAATCAAAAACGTCTTCAACAGCTGTTGGCAGCCATGGAGCGTGAAGATAAAGCATTTGATGAAATAGCTTTGATCAACAAAGCTCTTTTGGAAGCATCCACAGAAAATGCCAATTTGTTTACCGAGGTTCGCAAAAGTGTTGAGATGGTTGCGATCCGGTTTGGTTTCAGTCAGTTAAGCACATCACTTCCGAAAATCGAGAAAGAGATGATGGCAAGTATGGAGACATACCGAAAGTTGGAACGGATGAACCGCGAAAAGTCGATACCTGCCTCAACACTGTTGATTTCTTACAAAGAATGCCAGCAAGATATGGCTAATCAAACAAAGGATACTCAGTTGATCAAGGAGCAGGTACTAAGAGCTTCTTCAGATGAAGAACGTGCGAAGAAGCAATTGCTGAAGCTGCATTTGATCATGAATGAAATCGAAGTTAAGATTCATCGTCACCGGTTGCCACAGATTTCAGAAAACTATCAAGGCGATGTTGCCCGATGCCATCAATACATTGAATCGATCGAAGAGTTGTTATCGGTCAATCCGTTGGATATAAAATCGCTGAATCTGACAGTCAGCGAGGGAATTGACTACATATACAAATTATATAATAACGTCAACAATATCGTCGGTATGGTCGACATGGTCGAGCATGCGATCGTCTTTGGTAACAAATACCGCTCAAGTTTTCCGGCAGTGGATTCGGAACTGACACGTGCCGAACTTTCCTTTCGAAACGGGGAGTATACGCAGGCACTGACGATAGCCTTATCTGCCATTGAAAAACTTCATCCCAATCAGTTTGAAGATTTAATTAAGGAGAATGCCCGCAGTGCAAAGCATACCTGATATCTATTTTGATTACGCTTCGACAGCGCCTATTCATCATGAAGTCATTGAGGCAACGCATACTTTGTTGCCTCAGTTTTATGCTAATCCTGATTCACTACATACCTTGGGGTATCAAGTAGGGGATTTGATGCGGATCAGCCGCGAAAAAATCGCTTCACTTCTGCATGTGATGCCTCAAATGGTGATTTTCACCGGATCGGCTACCGAAGCGAACAATATGGCCATTAAAGGTGCAGCCTTTAAAAACCAGCACAAGGGGAAGCATTGCATTACGACCAAAATCGAGCACAGCAGTGTACTCAACACCTTCAAACAACTTCAAGAATATTTTGGTTTTGAAGTAGATTATCTCGATGTGGATGCGTTTGGTGTGCTTTCCTATGATCAGTTAAAACAGTCACTGAGAAAAGATACAATCCTTGTTTCTATAATGGCGATAAACAATGAAATTGGCACAATTGCAGATATTGAGCAAATCAAGAAAATCGTCAAGAGCAGCAGTTCAGCCATCTTGCATGTTGACTTTGTACAAATGTTGGGGAAATATCCAATCGATCTCAATCGCATTGATCTGGCGACTTTTTCAGCCCATAAGATCGGCGGATTAAAAGGATCTGGATTGCTGATCAGAAATACGCAAGTAGAACTAATGCCGCTGATCAGTGGCGGACAACAGGAATATTCTTTGCGCGGAGGAACAAGCAACACACTGGCAAACATTACTTTTGCCAAAGCACTTCGTATTGCCCTAGAGAAAATGGTATCTGAATTTTCGCGCATCAAAGAAATTAACGATTATTTGCGCAGTGAATTGACATTGATCCCACAACTCGATATTTTGACACCGCAAAGCGGTTCAGCATATATCCTCGCCTTTTCTTATCCTTCGATTCCATCCGAAATCATGATGAATGCACTGAGTCAGCGCAAAATATATGTGTCAGCCCATAGCACCTGCACATCGCAGTCCGCTTATTCTCATGTTCATTTGGCCATCGGTCTGAAAGAACATGCGGCCAATGGTGTGATACGATTGAGTTTTGGTGATCAAACGACCATGAATCAGGCTCACCGGTTTATTGAGGTATTTAAGGAGATTGTTAAAAATGGATATTAAGGCAGATATTTGTGTCGTGCGTTTTGCGGAACTGTCGACCAAAGGCAAAAATAAAAAAGATTTTGTTCGACTATTGAGAAAAAACATTAACGAAGCGATGAGAAGTTTTGATGGTGTCAAAGTCGTCGGTTCTTTTGATCGGATATATGTTTATCTCAACGGGGCGGATGATGTGCTCGTACTGGCAAGACTTCAACAGATTTTCGGTATCAGTACGATTTCTCTGGCAGTCAAAGTTGAACAAGACATCGAGCAGATGAAAGATGTTGCCGTAGCTTTGATGAAACGTGAGCCGAAAAGCAGTTTTAAGGTCATCACAAGAAGGGCAGATAAAACGTTTGGATTAGTCACCGATCAAATCAACCGTGCATTAGGGACGGCCATCTTAATGAATACGGAACATGTTGTTGACGTTCACAATCCTGAGATAAAGGTTTTGGTAGAAGTCAGACCCGGTGAGGTATATATCACGGTCAACACCGTTCAAGGTGCACACGGTTTTCCGGTAGGAATTCAAGGCAAAGCCATGTTACTGATTTCAGGTGGGATTGATTCTCCCGTCGCAGGATACTTGAGCAATAAACGCGGGATCGAAGTTGAATGTGTTCACTTTCAGTCGCCGCCGTATACTTCGCAAGCGGCTCTAAGCAAAGTCATGGATCTTACCAGAAAAATGACGGCAGGTCAAAGTGAAATCCGAATGCATATCGTAAATTTCACGGATTTACAGTTACAAATCAATCATTTCATCCCGGAAAGTTACCGGATCACGATTATGCGCCGAATGATGATCCGCATTGCTCAGGGATTGGCAAACAACCGTAAGTGCAAAGCATTGATAACCGGGGAGTGTGTCGGACAAGTAGCTTCACAGACCCTCGACAGTATTCAAGTAATTTCCGCTGTGGCTGATTTGCCAATTTTGCGACCCTTGGTCATGTTCGATAAAAATGATATTATCGCGATTGCCGAGAAAATCGGTACGTACGATATATCGATTCGTCCATATGAAGATTGTTGTACGGTGTTTACACCCATCAACCCAGTGACCCGTCCCACCTTGCATAAAGCTGAATTTTACGAGAAATCTTTTGATTTCAGTCCATATGTGGTTGAATGTATTGAAAAGGCAGAGACAGTTTTTGTAAAATATAATGAGAAACGTGCAGAGGATACTCTGTTTTAGGAGGATATTATGAATAAGCATCTTGTGCTGCAAAGCGATTTCGGGTTGGTGGATGGTGCAGTGGCTGCCATGTATGGCGTTGCACTGGATGTTTCCCCGAGTCTGAAAGTCTATGATTTGACTCACGAAATCCCGCCGTACGATATTTTCGCGGCGTCATACCGCTTGATTCAAACCTTGCAATACTGGCCGCAAGGAACAGTTTTTGTCTCGGTCGTCGATCCCGGTGTCGGTTCCAACCGTAAAAGCGTTGTCGCAAAAACAAAGAGCGGACATTATGTCGTTACTCCGGACAATGGAACGCTTACACACATCAAGCGGCTGATTGGAATTGAGGAAGTGCGGGAAATCGAGGAAGCGGTTCACCGTCGTAAAAACACGGAACATTCGTATACCTTTCATGGTCGTGATGTTTATGCCTTTACCGGGGCCAAGCTGGCCGCTGATCTGATTTCATTTGAAGATGTCGGTCAATTGCTCTCGGTTGAACGCGTTGTCGAAGTTGATTTGTCCGTTGCCCAACTTTTTGATGAGCGCATCGTCGGGTGTGTCGACATTCTTGATGTACGTTTCGGCAGTTGCTGGACCAACATTTCCAGAGAACTGTTTACGAAGCTGAATGTAGAGTTTGGCGAAATGGTGGAAGTATCCATCACCAACGGCCACATCCGTGTCTATCAGAATCATGTATGTTACGGACCGACCTTTGCTCAAGTCAATGTCGGAGAAGTATTGTTATATACCAATTCCATGTATCATATGGCTTTAGCCATCAATCAGGGAAATTTTGCGCGGGCGTACAATATCGGTACGGGTCCGCAGTGGAGAGTTGAAATCAAGAAAGTATTGAGGTAATTTATGGCATTTGATCAACTAAGTAACCGCTTAGCCCAAGCGGTCAAGAAAATTTCCGGACAATCCAAACTTACAGAGAAAAATATGGATGAAATGCTTCGGGAAGTGCGTTTGGCGCTTTTGGAAGCAGACGTCAATTTATCCGTCATTCAACAGTTTTTGGCGGATGTCAAAGAAAAAGCGGTTGGGATGGATGTTTATACCCGAGTCAATCCTTCGCAGATGGTCGTCAAGGTCGTTCACGACGAACTTGTTCTTTTGTTGGGTGAAAAAGAGGCAGCACTGAATCTGAGCCACAAACCATCTGTGATCATGATGGTTGGTTTGCAGGGAACAGGTAAAACGACTTCAGCCGCTAAGCTCGCTTTATGGCTCAGCAAAAAAGAAAACAAAAAAGTATTACTGGTCGCTGCCGATTTGGCCCGTCCGGCGGCAATCGAGCAGTTAAAAATACTGGGTGCGTCCGTCGGTGTCGAGGTTTTTTCAATGGAAATCGGTACCGGTGTCGTAAATACCGTTAAAGAATCGCTTGCCTACGCCATCAACAAGCAATTTGATGCTGTGATCGTCGATACGGCCGGGCGCTTGCATGTGGATGACAGTCTGATGGATGAACTGAAGCAGGCATATACTGTTTTGCGTCCTCAGGAAGTTTTACTGACGGTCGATGCAATGACCGGTCAAGATATCGTGACCGTTGCGGATTCCTTCAACAAAGCACTCAAACTGACGGGTTTGATTGTAACAAAGTTTGACGGTGATGCCCGAGGCGGTGGGGTTTTGTCCGTTCGTAAAGTAACATCGGTTCCGGTCAAGTTTGTTGGTACCGGTGAAAAAACGGATGAGTTTGAACTTTTCTACCCTGAACGGATGGCTTCGCGCATCTTAGGTATGGGTGATGTCTTGTCTTTGGTGGAAAAAGCAGAAGAGAAGATGGATTTAGAGGCGAGCATGAAGGGTGCCCAACGTCTGATGCAAGGGACTTTTACGTTGGAAGATATGATGGATCAGTTGAATCAGGTGGCAAAACTAGGCTCGATTTCAGGATTATTGAAAATGATGCCTGGAGCCAATCAGCTGGCTTCCCAAATCAATGACGACGATGCCAACCGCCAGATGAAACGTTCCAAAGCGATCATTCAAAGTATGACCTTTGAAGAGCGTCAGCAACCGGATTTGTTACGGGCTTCGCGGAAAGTCCGTATTGCGAACGGTTCAGGGACCAGCGTTGCTGAAGTGAACAAACTGTTGACTCAGTTTGAGAAGACAAAAGAACAAATGAAAATGATGATGCGTATGGGCGGCGGAAATAATCCGTTAAGTCAAATGGCTGCAAAGCCCGGGTCAAACACTCGTCCCAATCCCAATAAGAAAAAGAAGAAAAGATAAAAATCAGAAATTATAGTCCGTTAAGTAAAAAACCTTGACACACCATTATTATATGATATGATTGTTAAGGAATTAAAGGAGGAACAAATATGGCTGTAAAATTACGTTTAAAGAGAATGGGTGCTAAAAAGAGTCCGTTTTACCGTATCGTTGCTGCAGATGCACGTTCACCGCGTGATGGACGTTTCATTGAAGCGATCGGTTACTATAACCCGACAACAGTTCCGGCAGATGTTAAAATCGATGCTGAACTTGCTTTGAAATGGTTGAACTTCGGTGCACAACCGTCGGATACCGTGCGCGCATTGTTGTCTAGTGCCGGCGTTATGAAGCGTTTCCACGAAGAAAAGACTGGTAAGTAAGCATGAACTCATTGGAACAAGTCTTATATGATCTTGTCAGTCCGATGGTCGAAGATATCGCTAGTTTATCCGTTAAGACATTGTC
>PGZW01000092.1:7669-8442 GCA_002841515.1 Firmicutes bacterium HGW-Firmicutes-19
ATCCGTCATATGATGTCGATTCCTTCGCGTATCGAAGACAAGAAAATCGCGATCAAGTTTGAGTCGTATTAGGATGCCTGGCATCCTTTTTTTGGAGGTTTTATGAAGAAAATCAAAATCGGTCAAATCGTCCGTCCTTTCGGACTTAAGGGGGAAGTCAAAGTCAAATTGTACACGGACTTTCCTGAGCAGCGCTTCGCCGTTGGCATGCCGTTGTTTTTGACGACTGCTAAAGAGGATATTGATGTAGTGGTCTCTTCTTTTCGGATGCATCAGGGTTTTGCTTTGGTATCATTTGAAGGTAAACCCTCGATCGATGATATCGAAATTTATCGAAACTGTGAACTTTCAATCGATGAAGCAAAGATCGAACATGACGAAGACGACATTTACTACTTCGATCTGGTCGAATGTACGGTCGTTGATGAAAGCGGTGCGGTTTTGGGCAAAATCAGTGAAGTCATCGATACACCGGCACATGCGGTCATTCGCATAGTAGGTGAGGGAAAGAATTTCCTTTTGCCTTATGTCGACGCGTTTATCATTGATGAAGATATGGAAGAGAAAAAGATAACTGTCCGATTGATTGAGGGGATGTTATGAGAATAACCATAGCCACGATCTTTCCGGAAATGTTTGAAGGGTTCATTACGACATCCATTATTAAAAAAGCCGTACTAAAAGGCCTGGTCGAAATCGATACCGTGGACATCCGCTCTTTTAGCAAAGATAAACATCGCCGTGTCGATGATTATCCTTTCGGGGGAGGGCAG
>PGZW01000093.1 GCA_002841515.1 Firmicutes bacterium HGW-Firmicutes-19
ACGTATCAGCCAGTAGACCTGCCTAATTCAAAAAATTTCTGTTTTATCTTCTGGGTGAAAGATAAAAAGGCAACAAACTTGTCTTTTTTCGCACATCCTTGGGTGTGTTTTTTTATGGGAGGAACAATGAAGAAGAATTTTACACGTATTTTAGTCGCCTTGGTAGCAGCAACTTTGCTTTATGTCGGAGTTTCCTATTTGACGAAACCACCGGTGGAACAAGGCAGTAAAGAAGTTACCCTCATCATGAATACAAAACTTGAAGGAAAAGTTGAGGAAGTTTTTAAGAAAACATTCAAAACAGACTCCGAAATGCTGGGTGACTTGTTGGAAGAAGGAGTGGTCCGAGCCTACTTTACAATTGAACTGTCTGGAAACAAGACAGATGCTTACGGACGTTTTATCGTTGCGATCAACGAGTTTAAAACCGAAGACATGAACAAGGGGCCCTGGTGGACCTACAACTCCACGACCAACCAAACATGCGTATCTGCCGGATATTGCTCTGGAATTGACGCAACGCCCGTTTACGACCAAGACGTCTTCGAGTTTACATTTACTGACAGTTTCGAATAATGAAACCCGTGGTACGCTTAGTCGTCATCTCTTTTCTAAGCGCGTTATTATTGGTCGTACAAGTCGCATTGGCCTTGGTCCCCAACGTTGAACTGGTATCTTTGCATATCCTCATCTATACATTGCTACTGCCATTGCCTACAGCCTTGGGCATCGTCGGTATTTTTGTTACCCTTGAATTCATTGTATGGGGATTTGGAGATTGGGTCATCGGTTATTATTGGATTTGGCCAGTGTGGGTATTACTTGTATTTTTTACTAAATGGATCAATAAAAACGACCCTCACCGTTGGGCATTGCTTGGCGCATTCTGGGGATTATTGTTTGGGGTTCTCTTCTCTTTACACCATGGTATCCTTTACGGCATGACTTTTAGTTATGCCTACTGGATCAGGGGCATTTCTTTTGACATTATACACGCAATATCGAATTATATTCTTATATTGCTTTGTTATCGTGTTATATTTAATATACTGAAGAAATTGCTTGAAAGGCTAGGTGTATCGTATGAAAGTAACCACAAAAACCGGTGATCAAGGTCAGACCGGCGTTTTTAATCAACGGGTCGAGAAGGACAGTCTTATCATCGATTTGCTTGGACATTTGGATGAAGTCATGGCACAAATGATTGATGCTTATGCCCAATTTCCAGAAGCTAACCCAGAGCTTAAAGATCGTGTCGATGAACTAATCCTGATCGCATCAATCGTGGCAGGGTTTAAAAAGGAAGAAGATTTCAGCGAAGAGCGTGTCGCACATTTGGAAGAAATGATTCGATTACACAATGAAAAATGTTATGGATTTGTCTATCCCTTTGATAATCCAATGAAAGCTAAGTTGAATATTTTGCGCACTGTCGTACGCCGTTGTGAACGGGTGATGGTTCGGGCTTTCAAGGAAAACAAGGATTTACCACTTATTCGTGTGTATATGAATCGCTTATCGGACTATGTTTTCATCTTGATTAACCGATAAGTCGTTAACGATTATTTTCAGAAGTTTCATGAGTTGTGTGCACTTAATTTATGTTAGAATAAAGAGTATCTTAGGTAAGAGGAGGAGTATGTATGAAGTATCGTGAAGGGACCATCTCGAAAATCAACAACGATATCCGCAATCATTTTCCCCATCTTTTCCCTATCGAAGAAAGTTTTCATGTTACGCATTCCGGCGTTTCCAGATTGGTTATGTTGGACCGCTATGCTCAGAAAGATCGCAGTTTGAAAACTTTGGGAGTCGATGACATCGTTGTTACGATCGTTAAAGATGATCCAAAATTCCCGGCTCGCGGTATTGGTTTGGTCAAAGAGATCAACGAACAACAGGAAACAGCCCTTATCGAATTGGAAGAAGAATGGCGCTCATCGTGCGAGAATGAATTAGAAGCGGAAACCGGTTTAATACGACGACCTTTCAAAAAAATCGACAAGCCAATGGAAATCTATTATGAGCAGATTGCCAAACGGGTCGGTAAAGCCTTGGCGTCCACCGAAAACAGCGAAGCTAACCGCGAACAATACGCGCAGCTTTTTTATCATCAATTAAAAGATTTAAACGTCGTTCCGGCCGGCCGGGTTCTTTATGGAGCCGGAAGTGGAACAGAAGTAACTTACTTTAACTGTTTTGTCATGCCTTTTGTCCGTGACTCCCGTGGCGGAATCGCTGATCATCGAAAAGAAGTCATGGAAATCATGTCTCGCGGTGGTGGTGTAGGGACCAACGGTTCAACATTGCGTCCGAAAGCAGCTCCAGCCAAAGGTGTCGGTGGTAAATCATCCGGTGCCGTCAGTTGGTTGAATGACATTGCCAATCTTACCCATTTAGTCGAGCAAGGCGGTTCACGTCGCGGTGCTCAGATGATCATGTTGGCTGACTGGCATCCGGACATCATTGAGTTCATTATTTCGAAAATGCAAAATCCTCGGGTTTTGAAGTGGCTGACTGAGAATTCAAATGATGAAGTCATTCGTGAAGAAGCCCATAAAAAGCTTAAATTCTACCCGCTGAGCCGTACTGAAAAGGAAATGTATGAGGCTTTGGTTGAAAACAAGTCAACTCCGGCACATATCATCGATCATGCCCGTGAAAAACTGCTTGATGGCGGTAAATTGGAAGTAGTTTCCCCGGAGTTCTTGTCCGGTGCCAATATCTCTGTGACTTTGACCAGCGAGTTTATGCAGGCCGTTGCTGATGATGCGGATTACCAGCTGCGATTCCCGGATTTAGAAGTTTATACCAAAGAACAGAAATTTGACTACGATGAGAAATGGCATATCATTGGTGATGTTCGCGAGTGGGAATCCATGGGTTATCCAATCAAAGTTTACCGGACCGTCAAAGCCCGCGATATCTGGGATTTGATCAGTTTCTGTTCAACATATTCTGCTGAACCTGGTATTTTCTTTATTGACAATGCCAATGATAAAACCAATGCGAAAGCCTATGATCAAAAAGTCGTTGCGACCAATCCGTGTGGCGAACAACCGTTGGCGCCTTATTCCGTTTGTAACCTGGCTGCTGTCAACTTGGCAAACTTCGTTGATCGCGTAACCGGTGAAATATTATATGATAAACTCCGCGAGAGCGTGGCTCTGACCGTCCGTATGCAGGATAATGTCATCGATGATACTCCGTACTTCCTAGAGGCTAACCGTGTTCAGGCATTGGGCGAACGTCGTGTCGGTTTGGGTGTCATGGGACTTCATGATTTGCTGATTTGGGCAAGGAAGCGATATGGTTCCCCGGATGCGATTGAAACCATTGATCGTCTGTTCAGGGAAATTGCAGTGACCGCTTATGGAACTTCGATTTTGCTGGCAAAAGAAAAAGGCAGTTTCCCATTCTTATCCGATCGTAACAGATTTATCGAGACCGGATACATGAAAGATATGCCCGAAGAAATTCGACAAGGTGTATTGCAATATGGTATCCGCAACTCTCACTTATTGACGATTGCTCCGACCGGTTCGACCGGAACCATGGTCGGTGTTTCCACCGGCTTAGAACCTTACTTCTCCTTCTCCTACTTCCGTTCCGGACGTTTGGGCAAGTTTATTGAAGTCAATGCTTCCATCGTCGAAGAATTTATTGCAATCAATCCTCAGTATACACGCGCAACATTGCCGGACTACTTCGTCAGTGCGATGGAACTTTCACCGGAAGAACATGCGGATTCTCAATGCGCCATTCAACGTTGGATTGATTCCTCGATTTCCAAAACAGTCAATGCACCACGTGGTTACAGTGTCCGACAGGTCCAACAGATTTATGAACGCTTATACAAGCACGGGGCCAAAGGCGGTACCGTGTACGTTGATGGATCTCGTGACAGTCAAGTATTGTCACTGACCAATGATGAAGACAACTCTTGGGCACAAATGGATATCGTTCGTGACTTTGGGGTCAATGTTAAGGAAAAGCAGGAGGAAAGCAAGAAGACCGATCTTCGTGCTGACCGCCAGGACCGTAACATCGGCAATGAAGTCGGCGATATATGTCCGATATGTCTGGAAGGTGTCGTTGAGGACATCGGCGGATGCAACACCTGCACCAACTGTAATGCTCAGTTGAAGTGCGGATTATAAGAATTTAAATTGACCCTCTGTAAAATTTACAGAGGGTTTTCTTATGTTCTCTCAAAAGTATCTGAGTAGATATCTGCTTTTATTGACGATATACTGAAAATAACGAACAAGATTTTATTCTAATCCCGTTGAAAGGAGTGCTTATGAAAACTAGAAGATACCTGCTTTTCGTAGTCCTGTCATCATTGTTGTTAACTGCCTGTGTGCCTGCGATTCAAGACCCTATCGATAAAGATCCCATAGACAATCCAAAATATCCTGAAATTGTTTTTTATGCTCCGGTTGAGAAAAATCCACCAAATACAAACTTATTGCCTGCTTTTGAGGGTCAGACACGTATTCACGGAATCAGAACCACGACTAATTATACATCGACCATGATTACCAACCAATTAACTGAACCTTGGGGAATCGATGTATTGCCTAATGGTGATCTTGCCATAACCGAAAAATCCGGAAGTTTGAGAATCGTAAAGCCTGATGGAACGGTTGGACCGGCAATCAAAGGATTTCCGGCAATCAATGCCAACGGTCAAGGCGGTTTATTGGACATAGCTGTCAGCCCGAACTTTGAAACAGATCGGATGCTCTACTTTACCTTATCTCTTCGATCGTCTTTAGGCTCCGTGTCTGCGGTCGGTAAAGCTCGATTATCAGAAGACCAATCTGTACTTAGTAATTTCGAAGTTATCTATGAGGCTACACCTTATTTTAATAGCACCGGACATTATGGAAGTAGAATCGTTTTCGATAAGGAAGGATACTTGTTTGTATCTACCGGAGACCGTCAAAGTTTACAAACGCGAAACAACGCTCAGTCACTGGATAATGGTCATGGCAAAATTTTGAGAATTACTACAGATGGACAACCTGCCCCAGATAATCCGTTTTTAAATCAAACAAATCATCACTCTGAAATCTATGCATATGGCTTACGAAATACACAAGGCTTGGCGATTCACCCGTTGACTGGTGATTTATGGTCTAATGACATGGGTCCTCAAGGAGGAGATGAACTTAATTTAATCGAATCTTCCAAGAATTACGGTTGGCCTATCATTAGTTATGGTGAAGAATACACGGGTCAGCCGATTGGTGAAGGATTATCGCAGAAAGACGGAATGGAACAGCCAGATTACTATTGGGATCCTTCCATTGCTCCTAGCGGCATGACTTTCTACACATCGAAAGTTATTCCGGAATGGGAGAACAATTTGTTTATCGGAGCTCTTCGAGGCAGTCATATCGTTCGTCTTGTAATCAAGGATAACATAGTGATTGGTGAAGAAAGGCTGTTGGAAGATAAGAGGCAACGATTCAGAGATATAGCGATGGGATTAAATGGCGAGTTATATGCTATAACGGATAGTGGAATATTGTATCGAATAGGCAAATAAACTACACGAATACGTGTAGTTTATTTATCTGGACTAGATGTCCATCTTTAGAGCATCCACAATATTATCGCTCCGAATTCTTGCGACAGAATAGGACATCGTTATGAATACCAGAGTAAAGATCACCAGTGTCACAAACATAAAGCTACCATAGGGTATTTGTATATCAACAATAAACCCATCAGACATCGTTTGATTGATCAACGCAATAACAAGGAATGATATGGGAAATCCAAACATCAAAGAGCTCAATCCGTAGAACACACTTTCAAAGCGAACCATTTTATCAAAGCTTTGTGGTGTCATTCCTACCGATCGCAACATAGCAAACTCTTTTCTGCGCAGCTGCACGTTTGTTGTTATCGTATTGATAATGTTCATCACACTAATCAATGAGATAAGGATAATGAAACCATAGACAAAGACTTCCATCACCAAAATGGTGTTTGAAATATTCCGATACTCGGATTTCATGTTGTTTATAAAGTAGCTAACTTCGTCAGATTCGTTGAGATATTCTCTGATTTCAATTTCATGCAGCTGATCATTTTTTGTTTTCATGTAAATATCGTAGCGAAGGATTTCATTGTCCATCAAAGATGCAACAGACTCTTGGTTGGTTATAAGAACTACTCTAAAAAACATGCTGACTGAGTATCCCATGGGTGCTTTGTCTGTAAAAGCAACGATATTTAACTGTGTGCTTTTGATAACTTCACCACTTTCAGAATGCTTGACTTCGACGTTTGTTGTAAACGGATTTTCTTGTAGGACTTTTCCTGTGTAGCGCTTGTTATTATAACTGTCCTTAGCTAAGTTCAGAGCTATAACATTGTTGGAGTCACCTGTAAACATGGAGCGATCTCCATTGATCTGTTCTAGATAATTTTCAAACGAAACATCATCCAAGACTATGATAGGAAGTTCTAGTGATTTACCAAGAAATCCGTCTTCAAGCAACTGTGACGTAATGGGAGCAATCGGTATATCACTATAAGGTGTTTGCGCAGAAATCATACGCGAAGACTGAAATTTATCGGCATATTCCGAACTCCTTAGTTTTTCGATACGAGTTGTTGTGGATTCGATTGTAGTGTCTAGTAAATGGACTTTAAGATCATAGTTTATATTCGCGTATTCAACTTTCGCTAAGCCAAAGAGCGAACTCATAAAGTAATTCACCGAGACAAATAATACGATACTGACTGTCAACGAAATGACTGTGGATCTGAATTTCTTTTTACTTCTTTTTAAGTTCTTAAGAGCTAGATCACCTTCTAGTCCGAAAATCCAACGGATCCAGCGTGGCGTTTTAACCGATCTGCCACTAAACTTAATATCTTTGCGTTGCATAATTGAATCCATAATACTGATTTGCGATGCTCGTAATGCCGGAATCCAAACGGATAGTGCGATGGTTATAATGGAAACCATTGTGGCTATTAGTAACAGCTGCCACCACACCACGAGTTTCAAGGTCGCTGTGGTTGTGACAAAGGATCGAAACAAAGGTTCTACAAAGGTCAGTGTCAATGAAATCCCTATAATCCCGAATAATATCCCGACTGGGATGGCAAACATTGAGAGATAGAAAGCTTCCAGAAAAACATTTGACCTTTTCTGTGCCTTTGTCGCTCCGACACTGGAAAGCATCCCTAACTGTCGTGTACGTTGAGATAATGATATCGAAAATGAATTATAGATTAAAGCAATCGATGCAACCATAACAATCATCACAATAATTGCTATCAATCCAGCCAACGCTGTAGAGATTTCTTGATTATCAATCATCCCGTAATACCGCAATAATGAACTATTTACAGTCATACTCATATTTTCAGAG
>PGZW01000001.1 GCA_002841515.1 Firmicutes bacterium HGW-Firmicutes-19
ATGAAATGTTGATGTACCATTCCAATTCCTAGTTCAAGCGCTTTCAAAGGATTCGTGATTTGTACTGTTTCTCCCTTGTAAATGATGTGGCCTTCTTCCGGTTGCTCTTGACCAAACAGAACTTTCATTAGGGTGCTTTTTCCGGCGCCGTTCTCTCCTATTAAAGCGTGTATCTCCCCCTTTTTAACTCGGAGATTAATATTTTTATTTGCGACAAAACCATTACCATAAATCTTGGTAATTCCATCCATGACAAGTATGTACTCATTGATATTTACATCATCATTCATGTTGCATCCTCCTTTTACCTTTGAATATAGAGGCCGTAAGGCCCCTATATTCGAACTTTAACAATTATTGTGACGCTTTGTTTTTCCACTCATTTACATCTTCAGTGGACATACCGATGGCGGTTGGAACTACGATTGCACCGCTGATGATTTTCTGTTCTGCTTCATCAACTGCCGCACGAATGTCGGCAGGTACGAATTGTTCGTAGAATTTATTCTTTGCTAAGCCCATACCGTTTAGAGCAATACCTGCAGCCTGATGTTCGCCATATTTGATCGTACCTTCGACGAATTCTTTGATTTTGTTGTAAATCAAAATGTCTAAGTGTTTTACTACAGAAGTAACGATATGATTTGCTTGATCTAAATTACCTTCGGCTTCAAACTGTAATGCACGGTCTTGGTCAACACCGATGGAATAACGTTTTGCCAATTGAGATGCTTCGTAAACGCCATAACTTGCTGAACCAGCAACCGCGTAAACTATGTCAGCTCCTTGATCATATTGCGCCAATGTCAATTCTTTCGCTTTAGCACTGTCTGTGAAGTTACCGACATAACTGAACAATACTTTAACTTCTGGATCAACAGATTTAGCACCTGCGATGTAGCCAATCAAGAAGTCATTGATTGCTGCGTTCTCGCCGCCGCCAACAAAACCGATAATCTTTTGAGGATTAATCTTATCATTTCCTTGAACTTGTGTTAATTTTGCAGCCATTACACCAGCCAAGTATGAACCTTCATTTTGTTTTGACAAAATAGAAACTGCATTAGGATAGCTATACGCACTGAAGTCAAGGGCTGCATCATATACAACAAATTTTTGTTCCGGATACTCTCTAGCAGCTGCAGCAGTTGCTTGTAATAAGTTGAAAGTTCCTGAGATAACTAAATCCCATTCGCCACTTTCACTGACTTCGCTTAATGTTGGTTCCTGGCGAGTTGGATCCCCACCCAATTCAATAGCTCTGATTTCAAGATTGAAATCTTCTGCAGCACGGGTAACTCCGCCCCAAACTAAATCGGAGAATGCCTTATCGCCTAGGTTTGTGTTAATGATTACTACGACTTTCAGTTTCTCATCATCTGCTGGTTTTTGAGAACAGCCGGATACAACGAGTAACAGAATTAAGAATAAACTAATGATTATTGCGCTCTTTTTCATTTTTTCCTCCATGTTAAGTTAGAACAAGTTTGCTTTTTCTTGCTAATTCAATGAATAACTGAATAAAAATACCGACTAAAATCACATTTCCTACTGTTCCTAGACCGAACACACCTCCCATCATTATCCCGACAACCAGCAGCGAGCTGTCAGCAATTATTTTAGCCATCCGATATGAACATTTAAGCTTATCTATGATCACTTCGGTCATCAAGTCATATGGACCGATACCAAAGTCAACCAACACAACAATTGCTATTCCTAACGACGTAATGATCGTTCCCAACACATTGAACATTAGTTGATACTGTCTAAATGGAACATCTGCCACCAGTAATCCAGTAAACAGATTGATAAATATTCCCATGGTCAATACCATCAATAACGTCCCGAGATTTATCTTTTCTCTTTTAACAAAGAAAGCTACAACTAGAAATATGAAGTTAAGCAATAGATTTGCATACCCGTAATTTAGCGGAAGCACTTTTGTAATTCCGTCTGAAGCTGTTGCCATGGGATTGGTTCCGATACCGGTTTTGTAGGTCATCGCAATCCCAAAGGCGGCAATAACAATGCCAAGGATGATTAACAGAGACTTCTTCAACACACTACTTAGATTCAATTTTCCCATTCTCCACTTCCCATCCTTTCTAGCCAATCACTGACTTGCTGTAAGGTCGGGATAGAATTTGATGCACCTAGTTGAGTCACAGAGATTGCACTTGCCGCAGAGGCAAATTTCATTGAATCTTCAATCGACCAACCGTTGAATCTACCTGCCAAGTAGTATCCTGTATAAGTATCTCCTGCACCCGTAGGATCGACTGCATCAACTTTAAATGCATTTTGAATGTATTTATGACTGCCATCGTAATAAAGCGACCCTTTTTCTCCCAATGTGAGGATGAAATCTGCATCTGGGAATCGTAAAGTTAATCCTTCGAGAATAGTTTCCACATCGGTTGCAGATGTCAACCTGCTGCCTTCAACTTCGTTGAGAATGAATGTATCAATGAGTTCGAGTGGATGGCTCAATAGTTCTTCAGTAATCGGCGATGGATTCAGGAAGATTTTCATTCCTTTTTTGGATGCCGCTTGAATCAGATAGTCCAGATTTGATATTTCATTTTGAATCAAAAGCCAATCATTCCTATCAAACTTAGAAAGAACTTGATCAATGTCTTCCACTGTGATTTCATGATTTGAACCTCCATGAACAATGATTGCATTTTCGCCATGTTGATCGACTTGAATTACGGCGTGTCCACTGACATTGTTTGATTTGAAAACAAACTCCGTGTCAATCCCTTTATTTTTCATAAATGTCTTTAGAAACTCTCCCTCCGCGCCAATCTTACCGGCATGAAATGGCTTTATACCTGCGCAAGATATGGCAACCGATTGATTTAGTCCTTTTCCACCAATCAGTTCAACATATTCTTTCGAAGATATTGTTTCCTTTTTTCCGACTACTTCGTTTACTTTATAAACCTTGTCAATATTCACTGATCCAAAATTTAGTATTTTCATCTTACTCTCCTTCCACGATAGAAATAATACTATTTCTTATGACTAATTTAGGTTCCAATTCCTTAACCTCCGCCTCAATTTTCTGATTGCTGTTTTCGATTAATTTCGTAAGAATTCGCACGCTTTCTTCGCCGATTTGATCGATGGGTTGGTGGATGGTAGTTAACCCGGGATATACGATGTCACACAGATTGATGTTGTCATATCCGATCACGGACAATTGCGAGGGAATCTTGATACCCGACTTATTGGCAGCCCGATATATCCCAAAGGCCATAATATCATTTTGACAAAAAACTGCTGTTACCTTTTTATTCAAGAATACGGACATGGCTTTATCTTCAAATCCCGAGGAGAAGTTCCCTTCTACGACAAGATTTTCATCATACCGAATATTGAATTCTTCAAGCGCTTTTTTATATCCGTCCAGTCTCTGTTGACTTGTAGTTAGGCCAAGGGGACCCGTGAAACAACCGATTTTTCTATGTCCGCATTCGATTAAGTACTTTGTAGCCATATATCCGCCGGTCGTGTTATTTACGGTTACCATGTCACTGTGAAATCCTTTGGGTTGTCGGTCGACAACCACAAAAGGTACATTGTTCTTTTGTAAAAACTCCAGGTTTCTTATGTCTTCTTTTTCTGGAAGATGTGATGATTTTGTAATCACGATACCATCCACCTGATGATCCACAAACAGTTTCAAATATTCATAGTCACGGGAATAGACATCGCTGGTATTGCCATAAATCAAACTATATCCTCTTTTTCTAGCCGCAATCTCTACTGATTTTGATAATTCTGAGAAGAACATGTTGCTATTATCCGGAATGACCAACCCTAAAAGTTTGGTTTTCTTTTTAAGCAGACCTACGGCTAATCGATTTGGACGATATCCCAACTCTTCCGCCGTACTTAGAATCAACTGACGACTACTCTCCGGAATCTTTGTTTCTTTGTTATTTAAAACTAAAGAAACCGAAGTAATCGAGAATCCACTTTTCTTAGCAACATCTTTAATGGTTACACGCATAGAACCCATCCTTCTCGCAAATTTTTGTTCAAAATGCCCAAGTGATTGTCAAATATATAGGCAACACATACAACATGATATTTTAATGTTTTTCATCAAGTAAAACCTTTTACTTGAACTATAAAAATAATATATCATTACTTTTTTGATTCGTCAATAGATTCTGTAAGCGTTTTCTCGGTTTTTATTTGCATATTTTATGTTCAACTGGTTAATATTTTTGAATAATATCGATTGAATGTTTACTCGCACCTCAAACAAGCCACTTCCCTTTTGCTTGACTGTTTTTACACAAACTTTTAGTAAAGTCTCAAGGATGCACTGATTCAAAAAAAATAAAAATGGATGGCATTGCCATCCAGATAATCAATCATGTTGTTCATTCAAATTCTATTAAATCTCTATTGATAACAATCCTAAGTGATTATTGCGATTTTTGCTTTTCTCATGAGCTGATTAGGCTATGAGATCGTAATTATTCCTAACTCACAAACTATGGGATTTAACTCAGTTACTTATACTCTGATTATTGAGTTCTGGTTGTTAAATTCTGAGGACATTAATCTTTAAATAGCTCTGACATTAATCCTTTGATTCGATTCTCTCGAATCTCTGTCTCAGATTTATCGATTGAAATATTTATGACGTCTCCCTCTTTAGCTCCAACAAAAAGTATCTTCGGAACATCAATAAATGTCATGTCTGGCAATTCTATAATGGCAAATTCTCCTTCGAAACGATCAATTGTAACTTTCATATTTCCTCCTTTTTCAACTAAATAAAATCTAGTTATTCATTATTCTACGAAAATGCTCTTCCCATCACTTGAAATCACAATATTTCCATCAATATCCGTTCTGAAAGTATTCACCCCTAAATCAGTCAGTCTATTAATCACTTCTTCCGTAGGATGACCATAGGAGTTTTTCCCTACACTTATAACTGCGTACTTTGGTGCTACAGCAGTGAGAAATGATTGTGATGTAGATGTGGATGAGCCGTGATGGCCAACCTTTAACACGTCAGCCTTTAAACTGATACCCAGATTTAGAATTTCTTGTTCTGAAGTAAAACCCGCGTCTCCCATGAAGAGAAATGAGTTATTCTGATAAGTTATCTTAAGAACCACTGAATGTTGGTTCAAATCACTATAAGTACTGGATACCGGTGCAATAATCTTAACACTCAGCGAACTATCTAAATCGATACTCATCCCCGCTTTTGCGGTATTGATAAGCAGCCCTTTGCTTTTAATCGTCGTTAAGAGTGTTTCGTAGGTTTTGGTCGTCGTAGTTGCTTTGGGCATATAGATAGAACCTATTTGGAAATTCTCAATGATGTAAGACATTCCCCCAATATGATCGGCATGTGGATGAGTTGCAATCAGTACATCGATTTTCGTAATACCCCTTGCAATCAAATAATTAGCAACTTTTGTTTGGTATGAACTCGTTCCAGCATCTATCAGAATATTGCTTCCGTTGGGAGTTTGAATAAGTATGCTATCCCCTTGTCCTACATCAATGTAATTTACTATTAGCAGTTTTCCATTGGACGGTGGCGGATCTGGAGTCGGGGTAGGTATTGGTGTTACTGGATCAGGTAGCGGTGTTGGAGTGGGATCCGGTTTTGGAGTTGGATGGTCCGTTGGAGGAGTAGGTTTTTGATCGACTGGTTTCTCAATAGGAGGCTGTTGAGTTTGATCTGTATTATCATTATCTTCCGGATTATCTACATCTAAACTTTTATCTATAATGGTGGCTCGGATACTGTTACTAATGACACTACCTGCATAGCAAGTAATATTCGCTACCCCATCAGACAGTCCAAATACTTTATTATTTATGACTGCCGCAATATCTACGTTAGAAGAAATACACTTTATTCCAACAGTCTTGTCAGTATTCTTAACATTGGATGAAATCACTAAATCAGCATATTCATTTCTGTTAATCTGTAAATTCCCTGAGTTAATGGAAAGTATTTCTATAATATCAGTATCACTTATTGGAGCACTGCAACCACTGACAAGTAAACTAAAAATTATGATTATAGCAACAAAGTTCGGTATTCTTTGATATCTTAAAATTTGCTTTATATTTTTCTCAGCCCCTGAAAAAAGCATTCTTAGAGCTTGTTGAATTACGTTCATTCGAAATAACACCCCCCTTTTTTTGTCATATTTAACCAAATCAATTAACTGTAATGTATGTACTTACGGTTTTTCCGTCACCAGAAACCGTAATTTTCCAACTGCCCGCAGACGTGCGTACGCCAACTTTCCACGACCAAGATACTTTGCCATCTGCACCGGCAATTTCTGGTTCCAATCCTGCAGCTGTACTAGGTCCTGATTTGTAGTAAACGACTATTGAATACTGTTTCCCTGCTTTACCCTGAACTACGATCGTTGCAATTTCTCCAGGGTTCACTGGAGTTGTTAATGAAATTACCTTCAGTGAATATGTTGTCGGAGGATTTGGGGTAGGTGTCGGAGTCGGTGTAGTAGCAGTAACTTTTACGACGGTTACGGATAACGTCTTTACAATCGTACCTAGCTGATAAGTAACCAAATAAGTTCCCGCAACTTTTGTATCAACTTTATTAGTTATGACTATGTTTGCATTATTTCTGTCTTCCGAAACTAAATAGCTCTTGGGATCAAATGAACTGCCCTGATTTATCGAAACTGAGGTCTTTGTTAGAATTGGAGAAACATCCTTCACAGTTACACTTAACGTTTTTGATGCTGTTCCTGCTGAATATACAACTTGGTATGTTCCAATCTTACTTGTATCTACGTTGTTCTGAATGGAGATTTTGGGACTGTTGGGAAAGTTTCCAGCAAGATATGTTTTCGGACTAAAGGTACTTCCTAAATTTATTGTGATTGCACTCTGAGTCAGAACAATGTCAACATTTTTCACAGACACGTTCAAAACTTTTTCAATACCGCTAAAGGAGTAAACAACAATATACTCTCCAGCTTTGCTTACATCGACATTGCTAACGATTTTGATGTCATTGTTTTTGTCTTCACTCGAAATATAGTCTTTAGGATTAAATGTACTGCCCGATTCTATAATGATATTCTGACTGGTCAATGTCACCGGATCACTCAAGACAACCACTTTAAGTATCGCCTCAGATCCTCCGAGTTTGTAAACTATCTGATAATTTCCAGATAATTTTGTATTCGCAGTGTTTAATATCTCAACTTTTTCATTTGTCCGAAAGGCCTCTCCCAAATAATCCATGGGATTGATCTCTTGCCCCTGATACAGTTGAATTTCTTTTTGAGTCAGTTCGATGCTTTCTGAACAACCAAAAAGACCAATCGCCAAAAAGAGAATCAAAATCGACTTAATGAGTAAATGTTTATTATTCATGATTTTCCCCACGTGTACTCCCACACACTTTCTGTGAATATTATATATTATTTTACGTATTTTGATAATGCTTGTTAAGATATTATTAAAGAATTTGTTAACAATTTCTATTACGAACTTATTAAATCAAAATGAATTAATCAACGATTTCTGATCAGCTTTATAGGTAAATGATGCTATTTATCCTCAAACTGTCGTACATCGTTGATAATCCAAATCTTTCATCAAGATTGACGATGACATAGGCTAAGCGGCTGATATGCAGGATCTGAGGGATAATAATCCCCTTAAACCACTCAGATGCAGCTTTGTCGGTTTCACTGTACTGAAAGACTTGTATGAGCAGACATCCGGAAACAACCGTGTTGATAAACTTTGTGTCAAAAAGTATATCCGAACCAGACGATGAGTGCACACTGATCTGAATGCAGTAATAACCGTCCTGATATCGACCTCTTTTCATATTAAACGCCCGGATATAAGGAAATATTCTTTCATTGTTTCCTCCCACCATTAAGCGCGGCTTGCCGTTAAACTGAAAGTCGTCATCAACCGCAAGTACTTTCGTCTTCTCATAGTCACGGACATCATAGGGAAATCCTCTGAGTACAAAGAGCGATGACACATCCATGATATGCCGGATATCCGTATAGAACTGCGTAGTCTCTTTTAGATAGTCGATGAAATGATTGGCATCGATGGCCGTGAATGTCGGAGTTTGGCGCAGAGGTTTGAGGCGCAGCTGGTAGAACAGTAAGTTCAATTGGTGGTCAAAGCGTGGATATGATCTCAAATCTCCAACGCAGGCAACCAATAAGTCCAGTGAGTCATGATCGATCATGCAAGGCATGATGAACAACCCATCCTCACTTATGCGCTTATACTCCATAGGAATGACATCTTCCAACTCAACAAACTCGATTTTAAAATTGCTTCTATAAAACATGGGATACCCCTTGCTCATCCACGATCTCAAGCAATCGACCTTTTAGGTTTAGCCAGACCGTTCGAATACTCATGGTTTGAGGTCTGTTATACATGGGGTCATAGTTGATAAACAGGTAATCCGGATGAACCATGACATAGGAGTCTGAACTTACCTTATGCACATACCCATCCACGATCAACCGTAACATAAGCAGCTGACTGTCAACCGGAACGTCCAAATTGTAAATAACGTTTCTGTACCTCACTTTTCCATGATAGCGGACATGGCGGCTGTGCATCCAGTCACACCAGTTGTTCTCAACGGCTTTGTAAGGCTTAGGGGTGTAGTTAATCTTCATGATTTTCCTCTCTTTCTTAAACACGACACAAAGGAAAAGCATGAAGCCCTCCCTATCTGTCGCGTTAACGCTGGAATTGGCACCGTACATAACGCCGGTTGCCGAGTGGTCATTGAGCCAGTCTCTCACACTCTCTTGATAGGAATTTACATTCAATTGTCAAAGAACAATAAAGCCCCCTATCCACGATAGGGAGCATAGTAAATAATGCTTGCCTATCGTGCTGGTATTAGCACCTTGCCATGGGCAGGTTGCTGTGTGATCATTGAGCCAGTCACTAACACAGTCAAAATATAGCGTGGGTGTTAAACAAAAGAAACATCAATAATCTAGAAAATAATTAAATTCTTAACAAAGCAAATGATTGTGTTGCATTAAGGACAAGTACTTGTTCATTTGGCTTAAAGAAATTTTCTACTAGCATTCTTGAATACTGTCAATTTTCAAAAAAGTGAATGGAATCATTTACGAAGAAAAATTGATCTATTATACACGTTCAATCAATTCTTTTATTTGCTTTAGCTCCTCATGAAAAACATTGTTTATATAACTAAAGCAATCATAATCATTAATTCCCAGCACTTTTTTTATTCTCTTATATGCTTCGTGGGATTCACATGACTCAACAATCTCTTTTACTTGGTGAATTTTATAAGGTTCTAGACCACAAAAACCACTTAAAAATCCAGAGCTAGAGTGAGACAAATCAGAACATATGAACTTCTCAATATCTTTAAAAGGCAGTAGATGAGTATATTCATTTTCTGGTAATTCTCTTATTATTGATTCCGCTTGATCACCATCAAAAACAAATATAAATTTAGAATTGATTTCCTCAAAACATGGTTTTCCTATATCAAGTATAGATTTTAATAGAGACTTCATTTTACCAGAACCACCAACTTGAAAAACATTTAGTGAAGGCCAAGTAAAGTTTATAAATGATTTGATTAACTCATCTTCGACGAAAATAACATTATGGGATTTATTATATAGGCTATATCTTTCAGAAAAAAAGTTGTAAAACTCCTCTAAGCTCAGTTCGATGTTTTGCTCTCTATAATTAGTTGAAAGAACAATTTTAAAAGGGCATCTAAAATCTTTAAGATAATCAATAATTTCAAGTGCATTTGTAGTCATAACTATTTCATTTTTATTTACTGAAGATGAGAAAATCATAAGTTTTGTAATATTTTCAAGTGCTTTTGTCGAAATGTAATTGAATGGTTCATCAATGAATAGTTTTTGATCTTTTCGCTTAAAAAGCAATAAAAACAGGGAAATTAAGTATTGTTCACCAACACCCATCTCTAGAGTTGAGTACTTTTCTCCGTTAACTAATTCCACATCAAAATAGAAGTAATTCGAACCGTAGATGATTTCCAATGAATCTTTGTCGAATAATTCACCAAACAAGTTTTTATAGTTTAACTTCTCACCAAAATTATCGCTCAAAAATTCGTTGATATCCAGTACTTTGTATTTTATCGTCTTATATAATTTGGCAGTCACTAAATTTATGTGATTGATTTCGTTATCTAGAATCTCAGCGGTTTGTAATTGGTCTAAATATTTCTTTCTATGAAAAGCTTTGGCAAAAACAAATGAGGCAACAGGATAAGTTGATAAAACTAATGTCTTTTTTTCAGCTGTCTCATGTTTGTACTTTTCCGTTATTTTAATTGTTTTCCCAGAACCATTATTACCAAGTATAATCAATGGACAGGAATTCGTATCAATTCTTGATGAATAGTCCAGTACTCTGTTATTACGAAAATTCATCGCTAATGAAATTGTAGTTTTTACTGAAACGAGCTACTTGGGCATACGTTTCAGTCTCATATTTCTTAATGATTAATTCGAAATCCTCGGCATTATTACTCAGAATTTTTAGAATTGCTTGTCTTATAAGTATCGAGGGATAATCAGTTGAAGCATACATTGTATACTCATCAAAAATTGATTTTAAAGATTTTCCTTTGTATTTGCTGTTCTGACTCACAAATTTCAAGATTTCAATTAATCTGTTTTCATCAATCTCCACTGCTGTCAAGAAAATAAGAACAGAATAAATTGTAGCTCGAGAATATTTAATTGCTGAATTTGATTGTAACAAATGACAATTTACTTTAAAGAACAGTTCAATTGCATCCTTAACTTTTTTAATGGTTCCTGATTTAAATTTTGAGTTGTTTCTATAAATCGAACTCAACATTTCTGATGTAATCTTTTTATCAATGATCTGATATTCAATTGTATAGCACACTTTCAAAAGAATATCTTCATATATCTTTCTAACATTACTAAACCCTAAGGTGCCTAAAGAAGCACCACTCTCAATGAAAAATGCATTCAAATCACTTATTTGAGTTCGAGTTTCACCAATATGTGCATTTCTTTTTTCCGAAGTTGTAAGAGTCATGGGTGAATTAAATCTTTGAAATAATTCTGCAATTTCCTTCTCTGTTGCATCAGAAATCTCGTAAACAGGAATTGGTGTAGCTAGAACTTTATCATAAATAGCTTGATAAAAATCATCGTCTTTTGCTCTTGATTCTATTTGAAGAAATGTTAGATTGTGTAGTTTTACAATTGCATTATTTTTAGGTTCAAATCGCGAATTTACCCTCAAAGTTCCATCTATAATAAACTCCTTGATCGCAGTAATCCTCTGTAGACCATCTAGAATATCATACTTATTTTCATTATTTAGAAAAATAACTGGTGGTATTGGCCAACCACGGATAATTGTGTCAATCAATTTCCTTTTCTTCTTGTTATCCCAAACTTCACCCCTTTGGAAGTCGGCATCAAGGGATATATTATTCCTCCTTATGCGGTTTGTTATACTTTCAACATCAAATATTGTCATATTTTGTTTCATCTTTCTCTCCCATCTAAATAGCTTAGTTATAAAGAAACATTTCGACTTCAAAACATAAAACATGTTGCCATTAACTAAAACACAAATTGTTTTAGTAATCATTTTCAAATCTTAACTCAACCTCTACTATATCGAGGTGATGATAAGATCAATACTTTGTTTTAGATCATAAACTTTTTTCAATAGTTTGAGCATTGATTGTTGAGCATATAAAGTTGAAAGTCAATGAACTGCCTAACAATGCACTCATTTATGTTCACATTAGTTAAAGACAGTCTTATAAAGAATAATCCTCAAAACAATGTAGGCATCAAATCTAAAAATTGCAGATGTAGATTTATACTTCATGTTATGATGATATGTCAAAAAGATCTATTTAGTTTATAATTTTACAGATATCTAATAGAAACAACCCCACTTTACTTTAAAACACATCAAAATATCATCGTATTTAGAGATTTGAGGAATCTTTATCAATAATCGATATCATTGCTATCCCAAAATATGATGTACTAATTGTAGTAAATAGTCTTATTGCATCTAAATCAAAATCCTCGTACATAAATCCACTTATCAAAAATCCGATTATAATAGACGTGACAAAGAAACGAAATGCAGTATCCAATACACCATTATCAACAGAGAAATTCTTAGCAATGTATTCACTAACTTTTATAAAACTATAAACAAGTATAACCCCAAAAGACCAAAAAATTCCATCAATTATTGCAGAAATACTCTCAGACATAGTACAAACTGTATGATCCAGTTTTGGATTATACTTCTCCTTTCAAGAAAACTGACAGTAATAAATTCCTACCACTCAAGCATACATTTAATTGCATCAATTTAAATTTCAGAATTATTTCTAATTATCAATACATTGAAGTCCCAATCTTTATAAGTCCTCAAAGTTCATCTATTTACAAACCAAACAAAAGAAATTAATCCATTCTGTCATTTCCGTGTTTTTTTTTGAATCTTTAGTTATGACGACACTGCTAATTTTCAAAAAATCTCTCATTGGCTCAAAAAAAGTAAACTCATCTTGGCTAAAGCAAGTAAAATCTCTCCCTCCTTCTGAATAATCATCTCCCACTTTAAATGATGCATATAGTACCCCTCCCTTTCTAAGTGCTCTTTCTAACCTTCTAAACACATTCGGTAAATCTTCTCTAGAAACATGCAGCAACGATGCACATGCCCATATCCCATCGAATTCATCCACATAATCCAAATCCTCAAATCTCAAAAGTTTCGTCATTTGTCCTGTATATTCAGTACTTAATCGAACCATCTGTATTGATGAGTCAAACGCGTCGACCTCATATCCCTTTTGTAAAAATACTTTGGTATCACGTCCAACACCGCAACCAGCATCCAATATTCGTGCTCCAGGTTTTAAGTATGCCAAAAATTTGCTGATCATTTCGGACATATCGGCATCGATCGTGTTTTTAAAGTATTCATCATAATTCTCATCGTAGTAGTTCTTGGTCATTTAACCTCACAATAAGACTTCTTATCAAGTCTTAAATCAATAAACTCGTTTCTTCTAAACTGTATGGCGTCTTGAATAAAATAAATGGCTTCACTTCTTTTAATGTCTTCACCTAAATCTATAATGATTCTCATGCCAGTATCCAAAGCTTCAAATATATCGGAATGACTTAAACTCAAGAAATGGACGGGATTATCCTTGGCCATTTTCCAAACTTCATTATCTGAGTAATCATGAAATCTCTTTCGAGACTCAACATTTTGAATGTCTATGAAATTTCTTTGATTTGCATAGAAATTTCTAAACGATTGAATGATATCCTCTTTACTTATTATATAGCGGAAATGTCCTTCATTAAAGAACGCTAACAAGATAGGGACTTTATATAAGCGACTAAAACTCGTGGATTCAATCATCTCAATGAATTTCTTTGTTTCCAGATCTAACTCCAATTTGAAATCAGAATCTGATTTTTTCAAGAACTCATAATAGTTTTTAAACGGATTTTTACTACCGAAACTTTTGATGAAAGCATACTCGTCACTAGTAAGTGAGTTATATAGTTCTACTCTGGTTGGCACATATCTTAGGTCTCTCTTACATCGCCAATAGTAATCAACGATTGTATCTGATTGTTTTCGTGTCGCTATCCGAGACTTCTCAATGATATCTATTACTTTAGGATCAAAGGATATCTGACAATTCAATGGAAGGTTATCTTCTTTAGCGACTATGTCCGTAATCCGGCCTGTTGAACCCACACTATATTTATTCAAAAACACTTGAGGAATCATTTCAACCTTTTTATAGTTACCCACAAAGTCTAAAATTTTCAAGTCCATCTTGCCTTCTGATTTCCTTAATCCACGACCAAGTTGCTGAAGAAAGACGGTGATAGATTCTGTTGGTCTTGCCATCAAAATCATGTCTACTGCCGGTACATCTAATCCCTCATTAAACATATCAACTGTAAAAAGAATTTCTATACTTCCTTTTTTAAGGTTCTCCACCGCAATCTCTCGGTCTAGCAGATGCTTGCGACCTGCTTGACTATGAACCGTATGAGCAATCACTCCATGATTTTGAAAGTACTCTGCCATCATTTCCGCATGATCGATTCCAGAACAAAATGCCAATGTACGTTTTCGGTAATGGCTCTTGTAGTGGGTAAATATTAGGTCTGCTCTTTTACCAATCATCAATGCCTTCTCTAAGTCCTCAGATACATATTTACCATTCTGATAGCGAATCGTATCATAATCAACTGTGAAGTCATAGATCCCATAGTACTGAAACGGAGAAAGCAAGTCACGATTGATTGCAGAAAAGAAATCCAAATCATACGCAACGTTATAATCGCAAATTTCAAATACATTTTTACGGTCCATTCTATGTGGCGTTGCAGTTAATCCAAGAAGGAATTTTGGTTTAAAGTAATCAACTATCTTCTTATAACTAAACGTCGCAGCATGATGAAACTCATCAATAATAACATATTCGTACTTCAATGGATCTATTTTTTCAATATGTTCCGTCCGGGATAATGTCTGAACAGACGCAAATAAAACATCCTTGCAATCGTAGATACCATCATAAAACCTGCCAATATCATCAGATTTGCGTATTGCATGGAATGTTCGGATGGCTTGTTCAAGAATTTCCTCACGATGAGCCACAAACAAAACACTTGAGAAACTTAGAGAATCAAAAGCAGCGAGAGCAGTCTTCCCTACACCTGTAGCCACAACACACAAAGCTTTATCATTTCCATCTTTTCGCGTTTTCTCAAGTTTTAATAATGCTTCCTTCTGAGCGGTGTTTGGGACAAATTCGCCTTCAACAAATTCCAATTCTTCATCAATTCGAGCCTTACGTAAGGAGTTGAAATGCTTATTGACCTTTCGATCATATCGCTCATTGAAAACATATCCAGAAGCATAATCATCAACGATTTCTTCAGTCAAGACAACTGACTCATGATTATAAAGTTTCTCGAATTCATCACACAAGTGCTTATAACTCTCAAGGTCATTTTTCTCTTCAATACAGTAATTCCACTCCACACCATCAACCAATGCTGACTTCGATATATTGGAACTCCCTAAATAAACTCTTCCACCTTCGTCGCTCTTAAAGAAGTATGCCTTCGGATGAAAACTTGGTGACTTGCCATTATATAAATGAACTGTTCCTTCAGGTAGCATGTAAAGTAGTTTATACAATGCCACAGGTTGAGTGATATCTAGGTATGTACTGGTCAAAACTCTTACAGGAATGCCATTCTCTACACAATGAACAATCATTTCCTCAATTAACTTTAATCCTGAATAACGGACAAAAGATACAATGAAATCAACACCATTTGTATCATTGTAACTTGATAATGATTCAACTAGTTTACTAGTAACTGCTCTTCTCATGTTCTTTCCTCATTAACTCCAATTAAAAGTTGTTTTGACTTATGTTTTAGAATGCCTGATTGCTAACCAAAGTAGTAACTTATTTTAAACAAACTATTGAATATAATAATTTAGCACAGTGATGATTCTTTGATTCATACTCTCACTAATTTTTTTTCGTATATTCCTCTTATTGTTGTCATTTATAAAGATATCTACTTCGTACTTTTCGTCCATAGAAAGAGAATCATATGATGCCCAAAACATTTCAATTTCATTACTCAATGCTGACTTTGTTCTATTTATAATAAATTTCTCAGGAAGAATGAGAATTCTTTTAAACTCATCAACATTTCCTCCAAATGCATGTTTGAAATAACTAGACTTTGGTCCAACAACACCATGTGTTGGAATAAGAATACATTGAATTGCTCTTAAGAACTTTTTGTTCCAATTCTTACCAACGTACTTTCTGTCTTTTGAATTTTCACCAAAAATGGGTGTATATTTCATAGGAAATGACCAAATTGATGTTTGGATTTTTCTATCAGAAAATTCATTGTTTAAATCAATATTAACTTTTAATCTAGTATATAAGTCTTCCGGAGTATCGTCTAGATTAAAGAGAATGTAATTAGAACAACTCTTAATATTCTCATCAGCTGCCATTCTCATCACTTCCGAATAAATTCTTACAAATTCATTATTAGCATGATCAAATGCTACTCGAAGAGGATTTATCTCGATCTTTCCTAAAAGAGACATTAAGTTACGATTTGAGTATAGTAACCTTGCATCTAGTCCTTGATTGAAATCAATTATTTTTTTTAATTTTCGGGTTCGTCCATTTCTATTCACTAGTAGACTCTTATTATTTCTACCAAATCCGCATTTAATAAGGTCCTCAACAATGTCTGCTATGTTTTTTGATGCTAATACATTGTTGTCCATCATCATCATATATCGCTTTTCACCAAATTTTGAATCAATATCCTCTTTAACTTTGACAATATCCAAATAATCGCAATAAACGGGTTCAATTTGTGGAACTGCACAAAAAACACACTTTCTTATACAGCCATGGGTGCTTCGCAGAAAATATGCATCAAAACTTGGATATACATAACTGAGATAAGGGTTTTTATCCATTGATATCATGTCATAATCTGGAGTTAAGTTGTCGACTACAATATCGTCTTCTCCCAAAATACCAGGTTTATCAATTAACCCTCTAATAATATTAATTTTTTTGAGTTCATCAATTTTCTCAAGCTCTTCAAACATAATTGTCGCCATTGGACCACCAATGTAGATATCACTTAATGATGAAACGAAACTTTTATAATAAAGAATTGTTTTAATTGTGATTTGAAAGTGAAATGTAAAAACCGTTGATATGTAAATTCTGTCCCAATAGATTTTTGTTAGCTCTTTATTAATACCTTTCGTAAAAAAAACTTCATCGTTTTTTGATTTGTGATACGTTGAGATTTTCATCAATCCCAAGGGTGGGAGTTTATTTTTATAATTAGGTTCAACAAGTAGAATTTTCATGATTTTTCCTCTATATCTATCATAATTTAATAAAAGCAAATTGTCGATCACATTCCAAGTTTTTTAGCCAAATCATCAATGTTTGATTTTATTTTCTTAATCTCATAAATGCATTTATTTTTTTGCTCATTATTCATGCTGGTTATTTCATCGATAATGTCCTTTTCGGCAGTAAAATCTTTAAACTTGCTTAATCGTTCAATAAGAGTACTTGTTGCTCCTGCCAATTCTGCTTTCTCGAATGCATCATCGATTGTATATGAGCCTTCAACGAACTTCTCAATTATTTTCTCTTTCTTATTTCCTTTAATTTTAAGAACAGGAACTAGTTTTTGTCTAATATCTATTGCATTAGCTATCTCTCCACTTTTAATTTTCTCTACAACTGCATTATCAAGCCCAATATGTAAGCCCCTAGCTTTCTTAATATGAATAGATTTGAAATACTCATCAAAATAGCTCCATTTTTGGCTATCGCAGATTTTGTTGTCTATCATAAATGAATAGATATCTATTAGTTGCTTAACACGCTGCTCTGACAAACCCATTTCTTTAGCCATATTTAAAGCGGATATCTCATGCTTTTTGTGTCTTCTATACAAGTAACCGGCTTGTTCAAAAGGTGCCCAATCCTTACGGCTAATTATGTGATACTGCCCAAGTAACATAAATATGTCTTTTTCATCAATATCATGGGGAAGAATCTGGCATCTAATTTTCCCCCATTTAATAGGATCTTTTCTAGCTAGTTTTCTATAGGCAGCTAATCTACTGTTTCCTTCGAAGACGACAAAGTCAATATCCCTTACTATGACCGGATCAATTAAACCGCCATTTGCCTTAATTGACTGAACCAATGAGTTTACATGTTCCATTTCTTCAAGTTGTTCTTGTATATCTTGTTGTGATGGCTCAGATTCAGAATTTAATCTAAGTAATGAAAAAATTCTGGGGTTCTCAGGGTAAAACAATAATTTCTCTTGCTCTAGTTCTGTGTGCTTTACAGTTATCTTCTTGCCAGAAATAACCAATTCTCCATAATATTCACTCATTTGCTTCATCCCCCATTTCAAGTATTTCGTGAACTATTTTCCCATAATCGTAATTCGAGTTTTGCTGGTATGTTTCTAATGTAATATCACCTTGAGCTAATTGTGCTGCAAGATATTTACTCTTTATAAGTGCGTCAATCCACTCATCAATAGAATCCTTCATAATTAAATTATAGATATGACATGTTTTAGTTTGAGATATTCTATGAATTCTATCCTGAGCTTGTAAATAGTCATCTAGACTTAAATTCCGGTCATAAAATATAGCATGGTTTGCGACAGTTAATGTTAATCCTTCTTTAGCAGAGGCTGGTGTAGCTATTAGTACTTTAGCATCATTGTCAGTTAGAAATCTTTCCACTGATTCATTTCTGTCAGCTATGTTCATTCCTCCGTAAATCTTTACTGCTCCATAATCTTTAAACTCACTTGTCAACCACTTAACATTATCAATGAATGTTGTCCACACGATTACCTTTTCACCTTTATTTATTATAGTTTGCACAATATTCTCAAGGATCCGAAATTTACCAGGTTGGTCGTAGTAACTTGAGTCGATTAATTTGGGATTGGATGTCACTTGAATCAAACGTAGCAGTCTTTTTAAAACCGATTCAGAACTATCCTCTTTTAGTTTGCCGTCTTTCTTAATTACAATACGTAGTTCTTTCTTAATTTGCTCATACATATCCTTCTGATAAAACTCCCAATCGCAAGTAATTACATGATACTCTTTGTTAGGCAATTCAATAATTCCGCTTCCTTTTGTCTCTCTAACTGAAAATCCTGATATTTTCGAGAAAATTATGTTGATTGAGTCTTCGAAATCTTTCCTGGTTTCAAGATTATCAATATAACTATTTTTCAGATCCGCACTCTTCCTAAAGTAATCGAAATCATCACCCAAAGATTTGCCTTTATCAAGAAAATATATTTGAGCCCAAATATCGTATGGTCTGTTTGCTACAGGTGTTCCAGTCATAATAATTCGTTTCTGAAACAAATCTGACAAAGCAAACAGTGTTTGAGTTATTTTTGACTCGGGGTTTTTCATTTTCGCTGATTCGTCAATAATAATCGCAACATTCCTTGTCTTACAAAACAGTTCCAGTCGATCTTTCTCACTTACAAGTACTTCAAAATGTGTTAATACCAGTCGAGCAGGACTATTAAAAACATAAAAATTCCCAGCTAAATTTTGTGATAAGACTCGAGGTTTCATGAAAGTATGATTTTTAAGTTCTTTTTCCCAATTGGCTATTAAGCTCTTTTTGGTCAGATAAATCACAGTGTCAATGATACCGTTCTTTAACCAATAAAGCATAATGTCAATTGCTATTTTTGTCTTGCCTAGCCCTTGTTCATGGAAAATTGCTGCATAGGGCAAGTCCTTGACAAACTCAACAGCTTGTTTCTGGTAAATGAAAGGTTCAAACTTCGACTTAAGATTAGGTTCTCTTTTTAATGATATCTTCTGCATATCAAAACTCCAAAATTCTAAGTTCGATTTTGCTATCGGTTGAATACTTAAGTTTTCTTTTGAAGATATTGTTCACTATAGGTTTGCAAAAATACGGAACAGATAAAACTATCATTGATTTTCCATCGTGAATTTTACAAGTTGTTAGATAACTCTCATATTGAGAAATACTGTGAGATCTTTCAATATCTTTCGCGCTCTTAGCCTCACCAATCACCAATAAACCATCTAGTGGACGGTATGCATATAGATCTGGGAAATAACCACCAAAAGTACATTTGGGCTTATTGTATTGCTCATATCCAGGACAATCAGCAAGAATGTAACTTTCGTCACCGTGAAAGATATTGAGTACAACCCAATCTTTCATCTCTTTGACCAATTGCATGTGCTCTATAGACTCTGACATTTATTCATTACTCAATTCATTATACAGAGTCTTAATCTGTTCATGCAGTTCCATAATAATGGTATATCGTTGTGGTTCGTTACCACTTTTTAAAGCAGTAAATTCCTCAAAAGGCAGTGATCTAATTTTCCTTATAGCTTCAAGAATTAAGTTTTCAAGTGATGATCTTTCTAGTCCAGGTTCTGATGGCACTACACAGAATTTCCTAGCATCCTTGATACTTTTGCCATCCTTAAGAAATTCTTGCTTTGCTCTTTGGTTATCTAGAATCACAGGCAACTCACGAATGTCAGCAATAGGTTTAAACTTGTTATCAATTACCCACTGAGAAAAATCTTTAAGGGTGAACCCATGTTTCAGAATTGAATGTTGTATAGAATCTCTTAAAACTTCCCTAAATGCAGAAAACTTATTCTTTTCAAACTCATCATCACTCTCTAGAAGTGGTCTATAGTGTTCTTCCATGAGATTATACGCTCTAATATAATCTTGAACATCAGATTTATTCCCTCCACAAAAATCAACAATTTGTGCCATTGTCAAACATTCATCTTTATAAAGAGAATTTAGATATTTAGCTTTACTATATGGATCCCAATCACGTGGTCCAACTAAGTGAGCTTGCAATCTTATTGCATTTATCATCTGCTGTTCTGTATCAGTATAAACTATTGCTGGAATAGAGGACCAATCACCTTTAATATTATCCTTAAGAAATTCTCGGTAAATCTGTACCCGCGTATTACCTTCAACTACAGTAAATGTACCACTATTACTATCGTAGTTTACAATAATTGGATGGATTATACCCCCATTTGTTCTAATTGACTCCTTCAAACTTGTGTATGTGGTACCTGGGGATGTCCCACTGTTGCTGTTCGATACAAGTGCTAGTTTAATCATTTCTTCACTGATTTCATCGTTATACATTTCTAAAATCGATTTGATTCTTGGATTGTCACGATCCAACTGCAGATCTGACACTTGTAGCATTTTAAACTCTGTTTTGACTTGATATGTCATTTGTTTTCCTCCTTAAATTTATGTTAGTTTTCTAATCCAATCATATATTTCTTCCCAATTATCGACTGGGATGATATTTTTAGGCATATCCATTTTTTGATTATACAATTGTTTCATTAAAAATACGATTCTGCAAGTTTGACTAAGTCTTATTGCATTATCTAGATTATCTTCGACGAAAAATTCGATTTTCTTTTCTGCACTCAAAATATACCTGTCCTTTATTAGAGTATTATCTTTTTCAATAGTCAAATCATCATGCTCAAAATCATTGCACTCTAGCCACCTTTTGGTTAACTCATCGACGTTGAACGTAGCACTCTTCCAGTCTCTCTTAGTAAATATATGTACTTTATAATTTAGGTTGGTTCTAATCTTTGCTAAGTAGGTCGAAGATTTATTTTTGACCGGCATCTTAGACCAGTATTCTTTCGTTAAGAAAACACTTTGTTCTATGTTCTTGGTTACCCTTTCAATACACTTGTGTACTGGGATTTCGACTATCTCATCGTGCACAATGTTTAGACCTGTGTGATTTTCATTTGCAATATCACAAAAGTGGTATGTGTGTTCATTTAATACACCATCAATATCAACTCCGATTATTTTTGAATACATATCACTAGCCTCCTCCGCGCTTTTGCAAATCCCTCTGTATGCATAATAATGACCTAAAATAAGTATTATCCATGCTATAAAATACCAATAAAATTCTACTTGTATTACGTTGCCAATTAATCTCATTGCGCCATAGACTAGATAAGACGAATTTGCTGTTCCAGTCGCTAACACAATCCAGATAAACTGCAAATGATCTACATATGATGGTTTATTTTTTTGAGTAGGTAAAACCGAATAATAAAGTATTTCATCATTACTCAAATCTGATTTGTTATAATGATATGCTCTCATAGAATTCACTACTCGAGCGTACAATATCGCTTCGTTTCGGAGTTGATATAAGTAAAAGCTAGCGAATGTTGCAACTAGCCCAACAAGTAATAAAGCATAAGATAAAATTGTTCCTTCATTATCTTTTGATAAAAGAAAGAAAGGTGCAGCATATATTGCCAATAGGTATTGGAAGAAAGTAGTAATTCTTTGAGAAATGCTAAAATGTGATTGGGCAATCACTTCATACTCCTTTAGGAAGAAATCAGACTCTCGAGCTTTATCTCTCATTATTTTGCTCCTTAATAAGATTATTCTTAAGTCTAGGATTAATTATATAAACAAAACATCCTTTTTGCCCCCTTGTAAGAAGTGTTCTGTATGTATTCTTAATAATCTCATCCGCAATCTCTTTTGCTTTATCCGGATTTGTCTTAAGCATTGATTTCAACCCTTTGATAGAAGCATCAGTATTCGCTCTTTTCGTGATGTCCGTGATGATTTTACCATCCTCATATCTGATATCATCCCCAATGATCACACCCACATAATCGAACTCTAATCCTTGGGAAGTATGAATACATCCCACTTGATTTACGGATTCCGGATCAATTGCCCAGGTATCCGTATTTCCTAAGTTCCAAGCCATCTCAAAATCATGTTCCGGAATCTTGATATCAAAGTGATTTGGATTGTTCTTATTCTGACTGTCCCAGTCCCAGCAGTATCCGGCTAGCAGTCGTGCTCGATTATTAATTTTATTCTTCTCTTTAATCAAATCTCTAAGTTCATTTGGACTGTCTACGATTCTGAAATCATAGTCGAAGTCCTTATCAAAGGTCGTATTAGCTGTCTCTCGGATTTGTAATATGTGATCGATCCATGCCAGATAGCCATCACTTCCATTACACCTGAACTGAGATTGTAATTCACCACCATAGATTTCTGCTTTATGGTATTGTGCCCACTTTTTGATTTCTTTAATCGATCCGATATCTTTAACTGTTATCTTCTGTCTTTCATCTATAAAGAAAATTGAGAACAGTGCGGCATGTATGATTTCCTTAATCTGATTCTCCCCGAGATTTCCCATGAGTCCGGATTTCTCATTTAGTCTGTGAGCCTCATCTACCACCAAGACATCAAACTGATTTTTCAAGGTCTGGGTATACTCACCTGAACCACTGAACAGTGCATTGATAAACGGTTTCTTATACCCACCTTCCTGCAACTTTCTTTTGAAGATGTTTCTCGGAGCTGCATTTTTCGTCACATAGCGACATACTTTACCGCTCTGCGCACTCATAAGTTCTGCCAGTAAATGTATAGCTAGTACGCTCTTCCCTGTTCCTGGGCCACCTTTGACCACGAAGATGCGTTTCTGACCATCTTTAAACGATAGCTGAGCTAGTTCTTTGGCTCGTTCATAGATAACCTTCTGTTCATCGATCATAATGAACTCAGGATTGCCTTTAACCATAGCTAATACTGATTCCTGTAACATTTTGGAAGGAACGATCTTACCTCGTTCAATATCATAGAGAACTTGTTTCTGATCTCCCTTTTTCAAATACTTCTTAATGAAGTCACGAAGCTTTTCATTGTCTCCTTTGATAAAGACCGGAGCTTGTTCCATGTAGTAGGAATAGTCCTCATCCAACAAAGGATCATCCACTTTTCTCGAATAATTATGTAAAAAAGCGCAAGGAAACAATTCAATGTTTTTCTTGCGCACATCTTCGTTATAATCATGTATTAAACTGGCATACGACCAAGCTTGATAAGATGGATGTGTGGTATTAACTTTCGAACCACCCAAAACCGTACGCACAATCGCATCTTGTCCGTTAACTTTCTCAACTTCACTCCACTGTTTTAATTCTATAATAACTGCTCTTGGTTTATCGGTTTCATCATATCCGGATAGTATCAAATCGACTCGCTTCGACGTATTGGGTATCTTATACTCAATCGCAATACCACTGTCATCGGGAATCTCAGGAGTATTGATGACATTATTAACGAACGTTAAAGAATTCGCCCAAGAATGTATTTCTTGAATCGATACGTGTATTCCGGCTTTTTCCATAACTAAAGAACGAATCTTATCATCGATTCGTTGGTGATACACATCTTGTACAAACTCATGTTTTAAGGCTTCGTACACAATCATGCAATTCCCCCACTTATATTGTGAAACATCTAAAATGATTATACAACAATATACTTAAATCCTAAACCCTTAGTTTACTCATTTGCTCTCTTGATATATTTTTTCAGGTGCTCTCGTAACCCCGGATCACAAACATAAACATAGGTTCCTTTGATACCCCGGGTCAACAATGTAGTGTAGATATTTATGATATACTCATGCAATTCAATTTTAGTTGCAGTATTCAGGCCATTAATATCATGATAATTTTCTTTATCAACATAAATCTTCTTTGTTTTTTTGTCGTATCTTAATTCATTCCCAATAATTACACCGGTATAATTTAGGTCATATCCTTGAATGGTATGAATACAACCAATCTCATTGATTGCATTCTTCGAGTTCACCCAATCAACATCTTTTGTATTCCAGATAAAGCCGTAATCTTCAATTAGAATATCGATACTGCCATCCAAGAAACCTCCGCTCTCATTGAAATCACGTGGATGATCTTTTGTAATCCATTTCCATGAGTAACCAGCAACATTTCTGCATAACCCATGAGTTTCATTTAGTTTTTTTATTGAATCCGTCATTTTTTTAACGTCATCAAATAATTTGAAATCGTAAATGCCAAAGTCCGTATTTTTGGTCAATGAATTTTCATGAAATAAATCGAAAATATATTGAACATAGTCATTTCCCCCTAAGCACCGAAGTTGTGACTCGAGCCGATAATGATTTACATGGCCATTATAATTTTCAAATAATAGTCTGTCCGGTCTAATATCCGTTGGCTTAATTGTTTGATATGAGTCATAAAAAAGTATTTGCTGCTTACTTTTCTTTATAATCCAATCAAGTTCTGTACCACTCGCATCTAACCCTAACATAATGTTGTTACGATCAAAAACTTCGTAATTCACCAAATTCTTTCGTCTTCGCAACCGATGTGCTTCATCAACTATCAACAGATCATAGTCATCTTTAACACACTCATTTGGACTAATCACCATTGTATCATCAAGACCTTTTACTTTCTTAAACACCTTCTTTATCGTTTTTCTCAATGACTTCATTGGAATTACCAAACCAACTTTTAGGTTAAGTTTTTCAACTTCTTCTATACCCTCGATGAACATATGTGAATCGTCATCAAACTCGGGTTTAACATTTACAAGATCAACAAATAGCTTCATTAAGTATATACCTAAAACCGTTTTACCGGTCCCAGCACCTCCATCGACTATAGATACGCTTGAAACATTTTGAACCATATTTTGAACGACATCATCTAGAATGCTTTTAGCTACAAAATATTGATCGGTTGTAAGAGCTTTGTATGGTGAGTACTTAAAAATATCACTGTTTTCAATATTGATCAATTCGTTCTCTGCTAGATGCAACTCCCTAAGCAAACTCCAAATTATGCTAAACTTTTCCTTATACGTGTCTTTATGATAATAGTTGTGTGATTGTATACCCCCATTACCATTCTGTAATTTGAACTTACCGTCTGCAGACATAAATTTAATCAACGAAGATTCAATATCAAGAGTCGCCGATTTATTGAAATCAGTATCCGCAATGAAATGTATCTTTCTAAAATCTCCACGCCTAACATCCTTAAGGTGCGTGCTCATTCTGATAAAAGCACTGGTAGTTTCCCCGATGTAAGCTTCGTCTGAATTATGGATTATATATACAACTGGCCAGTTTTCACCATATTGCCATCTCCGGACTTCTTCACATTTAGATTGCTCAAACCTTTTCGAGATAAGTTTCATTGCTTATACCTTTCTTTTTGATAAAAATTTGACTTTCGAAATAAATCAACTGTTCTAATTATTAACAATTTGACTGTACTTAACCCATAAAAATCGTATAACTGTTATTCCAAGTGTAATAATTTAATCAATGCCTCGAAATTCTCTTTTTTTACTGTCAATATCTCAATGTTTACACTATCGATCAAAGTAAGTATACATTGACTTATTATCCAACGATATCTGTCAATATCTCCCCTTAACCTTGGTAGCTCCTTGCCTTTGGTTGTTTCAATTTCATCATCTGATACCTCAAACTCTTCACTCAATTGAATGAACTCCTTGATGACCGTTCTAAACCCTGAGAGTTTGTCTATTAGCTGAGAATTTTTCGTTGCTCCCAAAGCTTTTGATACCGCTCGGGCATGCTTTTCCAAGTATTTTTGATAGTGAAAAAGATAGGTGAAATTACCGGTATTGCCAATAAGAGCGTATTTGGTCTTGTTATTGGGGTTAAACAAGTTCCCTTCATCAAACGTAAGCACCAGATTTTTGACAATTTTCTTTTCATCCTCATTTAAAAGAAGATTTCTAACCTTACCGATTACCTCAACGATAGAGATGATTTCACTAATTGCCATATGTTTCCCTCATAAATCATTATCTTCATTCTAACATAAGTATCCATGAGTATTTAATAAAAAATAGAAACTCCATTGTATCAAGAGTTCCTATTCAAATCATCGATCCGGATTGCTCCATCAACGAATCCAACACGATTACCCGGCGTTTGAATCACGAATAGTACGGATTTGGTTTAAAAAATAAGACGATCAAATCAAAAAATATACCTATACCAAAGAGTCCTGCTGTGCAAACATATACTATTCCTAAAAGTATTCTTTCTTCGTAAAATTTGTGTGCACCCAAAACGCCAAAGAACAGACATAAGAAGAATGAAACCCATTTATTTTTTGCCATTGAAATACTCACCCCCTGATTAACATACGGCTGTATATCCTTTTGTATATTATAATAAGCGATAGTACTAAGGTAATCAATATATCAATGTGTCTGTTTATTAGCAATAAAAAATATAATCCGATTTAGTCGAGAAATTCATTACGAAATATCGTTTGGCTATTAGAGTTTGTTCTGTATTATCTTTTGATTCATCCAAAAATCCCACTCCACGTTCCGTAGACCACATCACTTTGACGTAGGTAGTCAATAATTCCATTCAATGTTATGATAATGACATTGAAAAAAGGGGTAATTGTATGAACTATCAAGACATCGGAAAACGAATCAAGCAACGGCGCACAGAACTCAATCTCACACAACAGGAACTAGCCGATCAGCTCCAAGTGACAAACAAAGCCATATCCAAATGGGAAACAGGTGAAGGATATCCGGATATATCGATCTTAAGTGAAATATCATCCGTGTTAATGATCAGCGTCGATGACTTATTGGGATCCACCTTTGCAAAGCATGAAGTATCAAAGAAATCCGATTTGAACCTGGTATATAAAATGTTATTGTTAGGATCCGTACCACTGATCTACCTTCTTCCCATGATTTCGAGATATGCGATGTTTGGCTTCGGCGAAAATTGGCCCAGTGCTTCTGGAGGTAATTCTCTTTCCGGATATGCCATCATCTTACAGTCCCCCTTAACAAATTGGGCAAAACTGACATTTATCAGCCTGATGCTCATCTATGTGATATCGGTTATGTTGCTGGTTGAATACGGATTGAATCATTTCAAAGAAATCGAGTTGTTTCCCTTTCTAAAGAAGCACAAAACTAAAAAAAGGATGATAGGGTTGCTTATCCTGTCCCTACCGATTCCCCTCTTTGTAGGTCTACTGACGGGTGTAGAAATCGGACTGATTCTGATGCCAATGATCATCACATTGTATGTCTACCTGGAACTTAAGTCACTCAAACATAAATCGTAAAAAAGGCATGCGAATGCCATTTCTAATGTGAGTTGTCAGATATCACTTACGTCATATCGCCAATGTAACCTAAGATTGTTACTCCTTCAAGTAACGCTACCTATATCAGACTTCACTGGATAAGCAATTGAGTAATCTTTTAACCTTTACTTATTCTTAAACGTTTTACCAAAAAACACCCCGGCTAACGATATTACCGAATAACCGACAATATAAACCCAAGCTGTACTATTGAAATGAATAAAAATCGCTGGGATAAAGAGAATGCCTACTGCTATTGGAAAAATCAAACTCCATCCGTTTTTAAAGCCGTAGAAACAAGATATCGCAAAGCAAGTCAGCGGCATGATTACTAGCATAATAACCATGAAATCTCCTGTGGAACTGCCTAGCAACGGTAAAAGATAAAAAGAAACAGCAATCACAAATAAGTATGGAATCATTTTTTTAATTTCGTTCATTGTTCCCCTCCTGGTCATGAGCCATCAAATCTTTAAACAAGTTCTATCAAATTAAAGCAACCCAATAAACCTTGTTAAAGCCATTTGAATTATACTCCATTACTGTCCTATGTGCAATTCTTCGTGAAAGTTTTGACATTATAACTATTCGTCATTATTTATAGGCTGTACCCTAGAAAAATATATACGACGTTTTTCAATCATGAAAAGATGAACCGATAGAAAACCAGGCAATCATTATTGATCGCCTGGTTTTGCGTTATTTGTCGCCTTTATTTATCGCTAATTCCACGACTTTATATGCCCCATCATACGTACCAACTTTGTTTGCTTTTACGATGTTATTACACAAACCCGTAAGTAATTCATCCTCTTCTAACATCAAATTCAACATCTGTAAAGTCGTTTCCACGGTTTCACATTCAATGGTCCCATCGCCGATCTCCGCCGCACGAATGGCACCCCACGCCTCATGACCGCCCACCCGCTTGATCATCAGCTTTGGCACCGGATAAAACGCAAGCTCACTGGGCTTAGTCACGAGTACATCCGCACTTCGCATCAGCAGATTCGAACTGTACACAGCCGCAAAGATATCTTTATTATAGAACACATGAATGCCCGAAACATCTGTTGTTTGTATTTCCTGCGCAAATGTGCATGTCTTACTCCAATCATCAGAGTAAGTCTCTGATAACGTTTTTAACTCCGCTATTTCCTTACACAAACCTTCCCACACATTCAAATGATCTCCTACATTGATCAACAAAGTCACTTCACCCTTCGCAATTTTGGGCAATAGATTTTTAATGATCTGTGCGAAAATCTCCTTCTGAGCACCGGCTCCTCCTACGGTAAGCAAGATACGCTTCGCCTTTTTCTGTTGGATCCGGTTCAATCGTCTTTCACAATCCGTATCAATATTGACCACAAGTTCGTGATCGATATAGTGCCCGACATCAAACAACTGACCTTTGGGCATAGGATTCAATAATGTCTTACCACCCATCTCCCTCAACGTTTTATATCCGATAAAAGAAGAAGGCGTTTGAACCGTATGAATCGATCCTTCCGCAAGATGGAGTGCCATGGGCCAATTATCAGGAATCACATTCACAACCCGTTGTACCCCTGCATGACCCGCGGCTTGTGCCGGCCAAACATGGGTAGCCACAAATGGCATATCTTTGGGCAACTCCCTAAAAACAGGCGTCATCAGTTCCGTCATTTTCTGATCCAACGCATTGTAACTGATTTTTTTGAAACCTTCCGAATTCAATGGTTCCCAATAGAACTTATTAAACAAAGGATATTTCTGAGACCATCGCGACCCCATCGAGTAAAGCTCATTCAAATGCTTGATGACCTTACCTCCCGTCGTTTCACTGTATGCATGCAAGTCAAACCAATACGGCGTAATGCCCATGGAATGAGCTGCGGAGGCAATGGCCATTGAAATCCGATAATGACCAAATCCCATGCGGATATTACCAATGATGATCCCCTTTTCTTCATTGATCTTCTCCGATGTTTCGCTGGTCACAATGTTTTTGACACCCAACAACGGATATAAGACCGCATTATCCTCTATACCCAGCTTATAGTGCTTATCGGAATCATCCCCAAATTTTTTAATGTATTTCTGCTTAGCCTTATTTGCCTTTTTGACCACATCTTCACTGATCACATTTCCAAAGATTTTTGATGTTCGATCCATGACCTTACCCCCTTATTTATCCGTAATCCCATCAAGAATTTTCTTCTCATCGTACATTAGCAAGAAAATCAAACCGACGATACAGAACGCTGCGGCCGCAACGGCGGTCAAGCGAATACTCAATTCATTACTGACATCACCCTGAGACAATAGCAGACCGCTGAGAATCAACATGGAAAACATTTGCCCGATCTTAGACATAAAGGTACGTGTCCCAAAGAACATCCCTTCCCTGCGAATCCCGGTTTTGCGTGCATCGTATTCCGCAATATCGGCCACAACGACATTGGGCAAAATCCCAAAGATTGCCATCGGAATTGCTGCCAGCAGTACCATCAGATAGGCCTGAACGGTGGTATCCAAGGGCATCAACCCTAAGAAAGCCCCGTAGACATATACGAGCAGAAAGATACAGAAGGCAATAATAAGCAACAGTTTCTTACCGATTTTCTTCGCAATGATATTAATGGGAACATAGAACAGAAACGATCCGACCCCAAGTCCCATAAACAGAATCCCAAACATCGTATCCGGCAATTCTAACAAGATCGTAATGTAATACAGCAGCGATGATTGAAAGATGGTAATCGCAATCCAATACACCAAATCAGAGAAAACAAACATACGAAATTCCTTGTTTTTAAAGGTGGCTTTCATCGAATCCAACATTTTCAACTCCGAAGGAACCGATTCACAATAGCGCTTCTCATCGATCGCTAATACCGGAATCAGCAGGAAGATAAATCCGATCACCGCAAGAATACTTAAGGCGATTCGCATCGACACCACCGTGCTGTACCCCATTCCTTGAAACACATTCCAAAGAAGCGGTGCCTGAGAAGCGACGGCAGCCCCTAAAAACCAAGTGACCGAAATATACGTAGATAAATTCAAACGCTCTTCCGGTGTATGACCCAACTCCGACAATAACGCAAAGAATGGTGTCACATACATCGTTAAAAAGAAGTAAAACAACAATAACATCACGGTCAGAAAGATGGCATTCATCGTACTTTCCCCATTGACCGGCGACCAGAAAACCAGGACGGTCGTCAGTGCGAATGGAAGTGAAGCAAATTGCATAAACGAAATACGTCTGCCCTTCTTCGCTTTACTGCGATCACTTAACGTCGCAATCCAAGGATCGGTAACCGCATCAAACAATCGGCCCAACATCGTGATTGCGCCGATGATCGTCACAAATCCGATAAAGACCACTTGCGGAATAAAAATCGATATGCCCGACTCTTTGGTAGGAATGTAATAGAATATCAAATAAGAACCAATAATCCCAGATAACAATGACCAACCGAATTGGCCCAATGAGTAAGCAATTTGCTTCGATAACGGCAACTTTTCTTTCATAACTTTTCCCCTCAGTAACTGTTTTTCAGTTAATTCTTCCCTTTTAAAGCCTTTAAAAACAACTCCCTTTGCACCGATATGATTTTGCGCGAATCAATATTTAACTCCTCATTCAAATTCGTCTGTCGAGTTACAACGCGCTGAGCCAAAGCCAAAAATGAATTCGATATGGTTCGAGCCAAGTAGGCAATCTCCACATCAGTCACAATCGACCCGTCCTTTACCCCTTCAGTTAAAAATTCGAAGAACGGTTCATCCACTTTTTCAATCAGCTGAATAAACTCTTTCTGACTTTGTGTACTTGGATACTCACCGACAAGATAATAATCAAACATTCCCGTAAAGCGAATCAATTGACTTAACTCATCGATCATTGCATCCAACTTCTCAAGATATTTCGCTAGCTTTTCATAACCAGTTCCAAAGAGAGTCAAAACATATTCGTCTTGAAGCGATACAAACGTCTTGAATACATCAAGTTCGATTTCCATAGCAATTTCCTCTTTCGAACTGAAATATCGATAGAGCGTTTTCCGGCTGATTTTCGCCACTTCCGCAATATCTGCCATATTGGTCTGTGAAAACCCTTTTTCAAGAAACATCTCTTTAGAGACCTCGACGATATGTTTCTTAGTGATTTCTTTGCTCTGCTCTCTCTCCAGATCCCGATAAATTTTCGTGCCCATAGAACCCCTCCTTGTGCACACATAACAATAAACTGACTATAACGATATCTCATCTGCCAAACATAGTTACAGTTGTTTACTGATGACACACGTGTTACCTATAGAATGCGCTTACATTTTGTTTTTGTCAAGAAGAAAGTGGTATGTAGTCTCAATTTCTGACTAACAAAAAGGTATTCGCAGTTACTTGATAAGCGAGTACCTTTTATTGACTTTATCATTCAACTTCCAACTGACCCATCATTCCGGCTTCTTCATGTTCCAAGATATGACAATGATACATGTAAATACCCTTATGCTTAAACTGAACGATGATCCGCACGGTTTCCCCCGCACCTACAAAAACCGTATCCTTAAATCCTCGCTCCTTCTCACTAGGCTTTTTGCCATTGCGAGACAGCACTTGAAATTGAGTGCCATGAATATGAAAGGGATGTCCCATGCCACCCATCATCGTTCTCAACGTGGTTATTTCCCAAATCTCAATCGCACCGAGAGATACATTGTCATCGATCCGATGGATATCAAATTGTTTGCCATTCAGGCTGACCATATGACCCATTCCATTCAATTCAATCGTCTTGATTGCCGTCACTTTACTTACATCCAAAGTCGCTACCTCAACCAATGTCTCAGGGATTTCTGTCGTATCCACACGTTTTTTACCCACCACAAACGTCATGATACGAATGTTACCACTGGTAAGAACAATCACATCACCTTCGTTATAAGCCGAGAAATCAACAATGATCTCAGCTCTTTCACCCGGCGAAAGAAATAGTCGCTGACTCTTAACCGGCTTTTCAAGAAAACCGCCATCCGACGCTATTTGATAAAACTCTCCCCGGTTGCTCAATTCAATATTAAAATTACGGGCATTTGCGCCATTGACGAGTCGAAATCGCATGTTGATCTGATCAACTTTTAATGTCGGCGTAATAGCACCATTGACCAATATCGTATCACCCAACACGCCATCCATCATATTCGACGAATAATCAAACGATCCGTCTCTGTTAAAACTTCGATCCTGAATGATCAAAGGAATATCATTGACTCCATAATCCTTCGGAATGTTCAGTCGATCCGAATGCTCATCTTCCACGATCAATAACCCCGCCAGACCTTCATACACTTGAATGGCCGTTGAACCGATGACATGCGGATGAAACCAAAGGGTTGCTGCCGGCTGATCAACCACAAACGAAGGTTGCCAAACAGTGCCCGGACGTATCACTTGATGAGGTCCTCCATCACTCGTACCACCCACTTCAAGTCCATGCCAGTGAACCGAAGTATCCTCTGCTAAGTCATTTTGAACATGCATGTTCACAAGTTGGCCACGCCTTACCTTAATGACCGGGCCTAAGAAACTGCCATTATACCCCAACGTCGGCGTTGAAACGTTGTTAAAAAAACTTGTCTGACCTTGCTGCGCGACGATGTTATAATCCGCAATATTCTCATCCTCATTTTCATCCACCAACAAAACAGGAATAGGCAACATTCTGCTATCCCCATCGACTACGTTATCCGTATTGCTCCATGGAAAATCATCCATATATACACCAACCAAGCCGACCCCAATCAAAGCGACCCCCAACACTATCAACAGTGCCAACTTCCATTTTCCACTCATCATCCTCACATCCTTTCAAACAACGAAACACGAAACGGGCAAACAAAGCACATAGCACCTCAACTTACCCAATAACTCTCTATATTTATGATAAAACAACAATATGTCACAAATGTGATAGAACGACATATTTCATTAAAGAAAGCAGGATCCGGGGATCCTGCTTATCTAGAAAATGCTTGCTATTAACAATACAAACAGTGTCATCGTAACATTAGCCACATTGTGAATCCAAATCGAACCCCACAGATTGCGCGTCTTGATAAATACAAATGCCTGAAAGCTTCCCAGAACAAATGCTGTTAACAATTGATAACTGTCATAAAATATCGTAAAGGGATCAAAGGCGTAGCTGACATGCGCTATTGCGAAGATCGTGGCGGATAGCAGGATGATTAAGTTTTCGTGTCTTGTGCTAATTGTTTTGTTTGTGTCCCACAGATGTCCCATCAGAAACACGATCAGAAACCCTCTGTACAACGGCTCTTCTCCCAGTCCCGGAAAAATGGACTGAAAGAACAGATTAGACAATAATGTGGTTGTTTGTGGCCATGGCTGATTTGCAATTGCAATCCATGTCGGATGATCAAACAGGTAGACCAAACCGTACGTCAATGAAAGCAACACTGGCCAAATCAATGCAAATCCAAAGACAAATTTCCACGGGGATCTCCGGTCTTTTCGAAAAAGAACGGAAGCCAGAAATCCTTTTTTGATAAACACTGCCGTCATGATCATCGCAAAGCCCAACATCACTGACTGAGCAAAGATAGATGCAAGCAACCCGCCCATATCCACCTCGGACAATGAATGATAAATCTGATTAGCTATGTGCTGAAAGCCAATGTCAAAGGTCACTAGAAGAAGGATTACAGTGATAACGGTGATGCTTCTTTTATTTCCATCGGTCAACAAATGATATCTCCTCTGCGGATTTACGCTCAATCTCTTTGATCGGCTGATCCGCATACCCCACGGGCATCAAATACAAACAAACGACATCATCCGGAAGATTCAATATTTCAGATGCTTTTCGCACATCAAGATAACCGATCCAACAGGCATTTAACCCATGACATGTCGCAACTAAAAACATATGCTCCCCCGGAATGGCCGGTACACCATTATTCCAAAAAATGTTGGACATCCTCTTATCCGGATATTGATACACATAATCCACAAATTCCTTGCCAAAGCGCGTATGATTGACGATCAGACCAAAGTCATCTTCATCCACGTTGCTTAAATCTTCATTTAAAACCGCACAACAAGCAATGACCACCGGCGCACGGGCAATCCACATCTGCTCACCCGCCGCAACAGCCAGCTCATTCTTCAACGTTTCATCGCGAATCACCCCAAACATCCAACTCTGCCCATTGCCCCCGGAAGGCGCAAGACGGGCAGCCTCAAGCATGTCCGAAATGATTTCGTCACTGACCTTCTGATCGCTAAAACTGCGAACAGAACGTCTTTTCTTCATACAATCCAATATTTCCATGTTTAATTTCCTCTCTTGTACGTCATTCAAGTTATTAACAAAAAAAGCCAATGGAATCCCAATGGCAAAAAAGAACGCGCCATAAAGAAACCAAAAATCACCGTCATTTGAAATACACAAAAAGAAAGCCTGATATAACATTCTTCTTTGCGATTTCATTCGATGATTTCTAACGTCTCCATGTTGCACGTATGCTATTGATTGTATAGACATCCCGTGTACCGGAAATGATCCCACCCTTCAAACTTGAATTGACAAAATCATTATAAAACGATGTTTCCTTCTATGTCAAAACTTTTCATAATCCTTTATTGAAAGAACTTAAACATTAATCATAGTATAATCATCTACTCGTCCTCAATATCATACTCGCCAGACATCCACGGGATATCATTGGTTAATTCAAGCATTGCCCCCTCAATTCCCCAACCCAAATCCATCGTGTTATAAAGCATTTTTTTAATCCGCTTAGACATTTCACTTTGAATTTCAACATCCTGAATTTTGTCACTTTCATTTACAAAATTACTATACATCCGACACAGAACATCAAAGAAATCCTCATTTTCCCACCCTACAGTACTTGCGAATTCAAACCCGCACTCAATCGTATACAGCTCTAAATTCAATATCATCTCAATGGATCCAATCATTTTAAATTCTTCAATTTTTGCTTTTGCTTTTTTAATTGAAGGCGTTGAATTTAATCGCTTGGGAAAGAAGATGTTGTCTATATGTTCTTTATATCGATCAAACATTTCTCTTTGATATACCTCGCCAATAAACCTTGATGTAAGGATTTTTTGAACTTTGCCATCATTTTTAAACAAGTCAGCCAGTATTTCCACTAGTTCCGCATGTTCTAATTTCTTAAGATCTTTCTTCAACTTAGTAATAGTATATTTCGCAACCATAGGACTCCCTCGCATCACTTAAAACTTTATAGCTATTATACAATTAATTACTGCTGCGTCTACACTCATTATAAAAAATATCCTTCAATATCTGTCGCATTGATACGTAGGCAATCAAAATGTTCTGTATATCAATTCTATTTAGCCAAATATAAGCTTGAATAGAGAATATTCTTTCAGACAATGTAATACCTGCACAACCTGGCAGAGTTGATGGCTTTAGGATTAATTTTATCCTATGGCATGATTGATAATGAGAATGCCTGTAACATCGTTAAATTATTTGAAAATCACTGACCAACTTGTCTAGCATTTCCCCCATCCAAATCCATCTCAAACCATTCAAACACATTGTTATCAAAGAAGTACAGCTTGTTATTGACGATGTGAAGTTTCGCAAAGTCCCCTTTCGAAGAGAGTTTCGTTATGTTTTCTCCATTGACATCCATCTTCATGATCGCTTCCTCAACCCCGTCATAGTAAACAATAAAATTCTGATATATATGTGTGTGGGATGCGTAGTTGGTGATCAGTTTCTGATTGCCGGTACCATCCAGTTTCACTTTGCTTAGCGCTACCCGGGTATTGTCATCCCCATAGTAAATCCAGCCATCCTCTGTCGTCAGAAAAGTGGAGGAAATTGCGGTAATGACCTGTTCCTCACTGCCATCGATCTTTACCTTTACCATTGTCTGCCCCTGACCATTGGCAAATACCAGCCAATCCCCCTGTAAACTAAAAGCAAACAATCCTTCCGATTGACTTACCGGACTCAAATCACTTCCATCGACTTTCGCTTTATAGATACGTGCATTGTCCGCGTGATTAAGAAAGTACATCCAGTTTCCGTAGATAAGTAAATTGCCAACACTCATATCCAAAACAACTTGTGTGTCACTGCCATCCGCTTTCATCCGATAAATACCGGAGTAATCCGTTTCATTGATATAGTATATCCAGTCTTTCCACACATTGAGATTTCTTGCCTGATCGGGAGATATCATGATGGGAGTCTCTTGATTATCCATTTTATAAATTCCCATTGTTTTATTTTGACTCGCAAAAATCAAGGAATCACCGATTGAAATGAAGAAACCGCCATTACTGCGATTACTGTTGGTAGAGCCCACCTTCATGACCTCCGGCTCATCCTTGGATAACAACGGGGCCTTGGGCACCGTGATTACCTTTTCCTTATCCTTTCCCTTAATCCGATATTCCCTTCCGCTGTCACTGTGATTAAGATAGTACAACCAACCATCCAGAAACAGCAGATCTGAAGACATATCTTCACTGATGACCTTCACGTCCGTACCATCCAACTTCGCACTGCTCAACCGATAGTTATGATTCAAATCCGAAAAATAAAGTCTTCCCTGATTTTCATTGAGCGCAAACACCCGCAAGTCATTGACCTTCATCAAATCAGATCCATCCAACTTCACCCGATACAGCTTCGAGGCATCGGCAGAACTGTTGAAATACACCCAATCGCCCACGACCAACGTCAGATCCGCGGCATCCTGAGCCAACACCTTTAACTCACCGCTCTTAAAATCGGATAACATTAATTGTTGGTTATTTTCTTCTATCGAAATAAACACCAAACCTTGTTCAGCCGCATTCAATCGCAACGCCGAAACATCCAAAAACCGCTCATTAATCGATCCATCCGGTGACATTTTATAAATCCGTTGTTCATCATCGTTATTGACATAGTAAATCCATCCGTTGGCAATCAACATCCCGCCATACGGATATATGGCATTCGAGGACACTAATTCTTCTTTCGAACCATCCACTTTCACCCGAACCATTTTATAGTCATCGTCCAAACTCATAAAATACACCCAGTCTTCTAACACATTCAAATAAACTCCGGCACGCTCTGTTATGCGAACGACATCCGTTGTATCGCTTTTACTGAAATAAATTCGCAACCGATCGCGTGAGTTCGCAAATACGATGCCACCCTTTACCTTGACCCGATATCCGAAATTCGCAATGTTACCGTTGGTATTACCCAACGTTTGTGAAGAAGAAAAAGAACATCCGAAAAGCAATAAAATTCCTCCAAATAGAACGATGACCTTTTTCATCTACGATCTCCCATCGATTAACGCATGAACGTTACTTTCTTTTGCCTTCTTTTAATTTCATCACTGCGACCCACAACATCACGATGCCCAAACCACTCAACACCAAAATTCCAATGATCTGACCGGTGTTTCCGAAATTGCTTCCGGAAAACATCCACACCAAAATCATCAATGCAAGCAACACACTTCCGACACCCCACGTCCCTATCATGATCCATAACCATCGAATGGAAATTTTAATATCCTTACCCTCATCCCCATCAACCTTCTGTGTTTGATCGGCCATCTTTTCCTTCAAACTATCCTCGCCCAGCGCTAAACCGGACGCAGCTCTTCGTACTTTCGCACTGGGATCGCTTTGTGCCTGCCTTAAAACTTCCCTAGCCTCCTCTGGATTGATCGCTCGTAACGCCTTCACGGCATGTTCACGAATGGTCTCATCCGCATCTTTCGCAGCTTTCATTAATCCTTCAATATCATTCCTCAAGACCATAAGATCGATGTCTTCATATGTTCTCATTACAGTAACCTCCTTATCACAGATTTGAAACTGACTGTGATCACTTCGAAATCCTTAAATCATCGAAATATACATCCCAACCCATACGACACCCAACGTCGGTATGCGAACCTTGACCTTCGACATCTGAGCCGCGATTTTCTCAATCAGCGGATCATCGGTTACGACCATTTTCTTAACATCGTCCATACAAAGACGCATCAAATCATCCAAATCCGACCCCGGATTATAGTCTTCACTATTAAAAAACTTATAACTGGCCACCCGCTCCATTTTGATCACCGCATGAAATGACAGACGATCATCGATGAATCTATTCTCTTGATGCAAAGCCAAAACGACTTCACGGGCAATCATCGATGGAGTCATCGAAATGTCCTGAGGCAGTTCACCTTCGTACAAAATACCCATCGCAAAAATATCGCGATGATGAAACAAACGAGTAAAATGATTTCTTTCTATCCCTTCACCATCTTCTGCATCGATATCTTCTTTATGATTTGCAACTTCATTATTAATCGTGGATTTCTTTCTCGCAAAAACAAAAAGAATGATCGCGATCGCACCAAACAAAAGTCCGCCTATAAAATATACAACTCTATAAGCGAAAGGGCTGTCAGCCATAAAGATCAGTGATACCAAAGCGGAAATTAGGAAGACAATTGCGAGAATTTTCAGTAAACTCTGACGTTCTTTGATTGTCCCTAACATTTTAGTCTCTTGTTGTAAATGAAAGGTTGTCGCATTTCCATCCTCTTTATCATGTTTCAACGGATTTGTCTTTACTTCCTCAACGATGCTCGATGTCTTTTGAACAAACGGATATAAAAAATCACTGTCATTATACAACTTCGAAGTATGAAGTACCGGCAGGACCTGTTTTAAAACATCTATGTCCGATTCGGTGATCAGATGATTCTTAACCTTCTCCACATCACGCATATCTTCGATTTCAATCAAAGCAATCAACGCTGCTTCACGAATCCCGGCATCAGAACTTTGAAGCGCTTCAAACAACGCGATCCGGTTACGACTGTTTTTAAAATTACTTATATCCTGTAATGATATTGCCATCAAAATCCTCCTTTTTTAAACACAAAAACCGTGAAATCCCCCATCACGTTCGAATCGACTTAACCCATTTTGAAAAGCATCAACGAGTTTTATGCGTGTTGCGATACGCTTTGTTGAGCAGTGTCTCCATCAGCTCATGATATACCGGATTCGGCGATTTTCCTAAAACGACGATAAATTCACTGTCATGATGATGATCCGGATCTTCCATGGCATAATCCCAAACATCATCGACGACCGTCGGGTCATCGAGTTCAACCAAAGCGATTGCTGCTTCTGTTTGTTTTATCCCATGGCCTCGCATCATGATTCGATCTAAACCAGCCACATCGTGCTTTTCCTTCAACATCTGAATATCTTTGTTCGCAATCATAAAGAACCTCCTCTTTCGGTTGTTGTTTGTTGATGGATTGCGCATACACACTTCTTATGTATATATTATACACCCGTCCTCACGATTTGGCACACTTTGTGCATCGTTTATCAATCAAACATGCAATAACCTAAGAATTTCGCGAATTTTACGGCAGTCAACTTTCAATATCTTTGACACACATTGAGAATGCTCTATAATAAAAGAAAAGGTGGCGAGCATATGAAAAAGTACATATTGACCTCTGCCATCCTCTGGGTCATTCTTCAATATGGCATCGTCCTCAGGATGCGCGGCTTCTATTTCGGTATTTTTGTTTCCGAAACACTGAATATCATTCTACTGGCACTTTACATCGGCGCACTTTTTACCTTGTTTCGCAAAAACATCCCCAACGATGCCACTCGGTTCAACGATATTGCCTATCTTGTCTTGTCATCCGCACTCAGCATCTATCTTTTTAGAAGCATCTATTTAAGACCTGCCATCTATCTGACATTGGCACTCGTTGCCCTTTTCGTAATGCTTACCTTGACCAAACGTTCAAAACCAATCAAACTCAACGTCGTCGAACGTCGTAAACTGTTCTTCTTTCGACCGACTTCTCCTGAGGCTTTCCGTAAGGTATTGAAAATCACCTTGATTTTGTTAACATTGACCATTCCCGTCACCCTGACGATTCAATATTTTAATCTCGGTGTATTGCCTTCCATTGATGACAATCCCATCGAAAGACAACGAAACCGACCCGATTTTGTCGTTTTGAACTTACAGACTCTCAAAAAACTGGACAATCGAATATACGAGACATTAAGTATCGATGAACGGATCGAAGTGTTGCAGCTGGTCGAATACATCGAAGCGCATATGGAACGGCGACCACCCTATAAAATCACCCATAAATCCATGGCCATCTACCACTATGCTCAACATTATTATTACAGCGGTATCATCATCCTCAATACCTACCATCTGGAAAAACCGTATGCAGGTATCATGCTTTACACCGTCTTGCATGAAGGTCGACACATCACCCAGGAATACCTGATTCAAAGCATCGACTGGACCTCACCCTTTGCCCAGACTTCAAAGAGCCTGGAGCATGCGCGCAAGATAAAGGAAAACATTGAAAACTATTATTCTTATGATTTGTTTAATGACGATATCATCCGCTATCGCAGTCAGTATGTCGAAGTGGATGCGGATAACTTCGCGAAAGAAACCATCGTTTATTATCAACAGTATATTGAAAACCTTTTTGAAGATACCGATACCGAACCAACAACAGGAGACAAACCATGATCAACATCCTCACCATTTTCATTATCCTCGCCACCTTCGCCTTCGATTTGTGGCTGTCCATCCTCAACTACAACCACCGCACCCAGCCCATTCCGGAAAACGTCAAAGACATTTATGACACCGAAAGATATTCGCGTTGGCTGAGTTATACCATGGAGAATTTCCGATTGGGTATGATTGCCAAAGTACTGTCGACGGTACTGACCGTGCTGTTTCTGCTTTTCGGATTCTTCCCGCTGCTCAACCGATTTTCACTGTCCATTTTCACCGATCCGATTTGGAGCACCATGATTTTTGTGGGAAGCTATATGATTCTTACCTCACTGATCGACATTCCTTTTTCTTATATCAAAAACTTCAAAATCGAGGAGAAGTACGGATTTAATAAAACGACCAAGAAAACATTTGTATTGGACATATTGAAGTCTCTGATCATGATGATTGTACTGGGAGGCGGAGTGTTGTATGTTTTACTCTTTTTGTATCTCAACAGCGAGAACTTCATCCTCTACACCTGGCTGTTTTTAGTGGCCATCATGGTATTTGTCAATATCCTTTACACCAAAGTGTTCATCAAAATCTTCAATAAGCTCACCCCCTTACCGGATGGAGAGCTCAAAGAGAAAATCATGGAATTCGCCAGAAAAACCGGAACATCCATTAAAAGCATTTCTGTGATGGATGCCTCCCGCAGAACCAAAAAGCTCAATGCCTTTTTCTCCGGTTTTGGCAAATTCAAGTCCATTGTCCTTTTTGACAATCTGATCGAAAAGATGAACAACGACGAAATCGTGGCCGTATTGGCCCATGAAATCGGACATGGCAAACATAAAGATACGTTGCGCAATCTATTAATGGGACTGATTCAGATGGGTGTGATGCTGTATTTGCTTCAACTCTTTCTGTCCTGGCAAGACTTGTCGGTATCCTTTGGATTTGAATCCGTAAACATCGGTTTCGGACTGATCTTGTTCTCTGTATTTCTATCCCCCGTAGACATCTTGCTGGATATCCCCCTATCTGCCATCTCACGTTGGGCGGAATACCGGGCGGATGGATATGCCAAGGAGCATGGCTATAAAGATGCCATGATCACCGCGCTGAAGCGATTGGCTCAAGAGAACTTCGCCAATCTGACCCCTCACCCGTTGATGGTAAAGATGACGTATTCTCATCCACCCATCAGCCAGCGAATCCAAGCTCTCAACAAATAACCGCCAGTCAAGGCGGTTTTCTTTTGTGCAAACATTGACAAATCAAATCGTTCCGTTTAAAGTAAAAAAAGAACCATAGGGAGGTCTTATGAAACTCGAAATAAAAAACATTCATAAAAGCTTCTCAGGCAAGAAAATCTTGCATGATGTAAGTTTCACTGTTACCACCGGCAAAGCCATGGGCTTTTTAGGTCGCAACGGTGCCGGAAAGACCACGACCATCCGCGCCTTGATGGACGTATTTAAAGCGGATGAAGGTCACTTTCTCATTGATGGAAAACCCTTCGAACCTAGAAAATTCAATATCGGATACTTACCGGAAGAACGCGGCATGTATGCCAAAGAGAAAATAATGAATCAGCTCGTCTATTTTGCCCAGCTGCGAGGCATAAAAAAGGCCCAGGCAAAAGCATCGGCCGAGTACTGGCTCAAACGATTTGAACTGGACTATGCTAAAAATCACAAACTCGAAACCTTGTCCAAAGGAAACCAGCAGAAAGTACAAATCGCCCAGTCACTTATCGGTGATCCCGATATTCTGATTTTCGATGAGCCCTTCAGCGGACTTGACCCTGTCAATTCCCAGGTACTGAAAGATGTCATCCGCGAGAAGATCGAGGAAGGCAAGCTGGTCATTTTCTCATCCCACCAAATGACCTACGTCGAGGAGTTTTGTGATGAAATCACGCTGATCGAAAAAGGCCGGATCATTTTATCCGGAAATCTCGATGAAATCAAAAATTCGATGGGCAAATCAAAAATACGCTTGAAATCAGCGAATGTTCAAAATGGTGAGCTGAAAGAAAAAATTCAGAATCTTACGAGTTCTCTCGATATAAGCGAAGATAAGAAAAGTCTGATCATACAATTACCCGACAATAACAACTTAAGCAATTTTCTAAATCAGTGCTTAAAAGCAGGGATCGAAATCGAAATGATATCTCCCTATCAGCCCTCACTGACCGACATCTTCATTCAGAAAGTAGGTGAAGAACATGCATAATATTTCTAAAGTGTTCATGTTTGAACTTAAGAGCATTCTGTCCAAGAAAAGCCTGATCATCACCACCGCGATCATCAGTGTCATATTAATCGTTGTTACCACGATCCCAACCATCATAAATTTGTTTGACAATGGCGACAACACCCCTGTTCCTACCGATAAAATCTCAATGATGGGATCGGGTATCGTCATTTTAAACAATGCCGTTACCATGGATGAACTTAATTTGTTTTTTACGGATGTCGAAATCTTCGATTCTGAAAGCGATGTACGAAAAGCATTAACGAACGAAAAAATCGTTCAGGCGTTTATCATCACTTCACCGACCTCACTAAACACCATCGTCATCAACCGCGATCTTTATTCCAATGCCTCCTACCCGCTTCAAAATGCATTGCGACAATTACAGATTCGACGCAATTTGGTTGAAATGAATCTAGACCCTATACAAGTAAGCCAGGCCTACAATGTAAACATTTCAATCAACGAAGAAGTCATCGGCAAGGATGCCAGTGACAGCTTTCTGATTGCTTATGTGCTTATGTTTGCGGTCTATATGCTTGTCATCATGTACGGAGCCATGGTATCCACCTCCGTCGCCCGGGAAAAAGACAACCGCACGATGGAACTGCTCATCACCTCAACAAAACCCGATGCATTGATCATCGGCAAAGTATTTGCAAATGGCTTGGCCGGAGTTATACAGTTTGGCTTTATTTCAATTGTCGCAATTTTGGGAATTGTGATCAACCGAGCCAACTATCCTGCGGAAATTCTATCCATGGTTCTGGGCGGCTTGCGCTGGGATTCCATGATGGTCTTTCTGATTTTCACCTTCTTTGGTTATCTATTGTATTTATTCATCTACGCTTCCTTGGGATCTCTTGTCAGCAAAATGGAAGATGTCTCCTCTTCGGTTGCGCCAATCACGCTGCTGTTTATAGCATCCTATGTCATCGCTTCTTTAGGACTGCAAATGCCGGAAATCATGATCGTCAAAATTGGCTCTTATATCCCCTTTACCGCAATCCTGGCCATGCCGGTACGTTACTTTCTAACCTCTGTCAGCTGGGTTGAGTT
>PGZW01000094.1 GCA_002841515.1 Firmicutes bacterium HGW-Firmicutes-19
TCACAATAAGATAGAGTGTCGTTATGATTGAACCTCTGATTCCCCCACCCAAATCAGAGAAGAAAAGTTCGAAAACCTCTCGCTGAGGATCATTTAGTTCTGCCGCAAATCTTTCAGCACCAAATCTGGAAAGGGATGTCGGGTGGTCCACATAAGATACCCGTTGAAAAATCATGCCTGGATCAAGATCGACGACTTCTGAACCGACTTCTTTACTGATCATTTGATTGAACGGTGAATCTTTGTGGACATAGTAGACAAGCACAACTTCATTTCCCGCCAAATCAAAATCTTTCTTGAGAGCAATTCCGAAACGCTCTACCGTATAGACATTTTCAATCTTTGAGAAATCCGGCATATCAACATTTTCAACCGATCCGGGTTGTAATGCTGCAATGTAATTTCGAGAATGGTAATCTCCGGTAAATAAATCCCAGTTCAATAGGGCTGTACCTTCTTTAAAGACATAATAGAAAATCAGTCCTAAAGCCAAGACAGAGAGTGAAGTCGAAAGAAAAACTAAACCATTGAGTAAAATCTCGCTTAATCTGACCTTTCTTTTAACCATGGACATTCCCTACTTTCTTCTTTATGAAGTTCAACGTCAAGTTTGTCGTCAGTATGACGACCATTAATAGAATGCCAAGTGAAAATCGAATATCATAATCGATACCGGTCGTTTCTTTTAGTCCCTGTAATAAGGTTGAAGTGATCGTTGCTGTGGTTTCAAACAGACCGAAGGAAGGACCGCTTCGGGCATTGCCGGAAACAAGAGCCACCGCCGTTGCTTCGCCTAACGAACGACCCACCGCTAAAATAGCCCCAGAGAATATCCCTGACTTGGCAGCAAGCAACGTGATTTTAAACCGTGTCTGCGTCAAAGATGCACCGAGTGCAAGGGATGCTTGTTCCAAGCTTTCATCAACCTGCCTGATTGAAACTTCCGCGACTGCAGTGATCGTCGGAATGCTCATAAGTGATAGCACAAATACGGTAGCCAAAACACTACTGCCTCCTCCGCTAGAATAACCCATGGATCGGGCGATTTGATAAATGACAGGCAGAAATAATCCTACGCCTACCAGACCAAATACGATCGAAGGTATCGATGCCAAAAGTTCGATGACCGTTCTCATCGTCGCAGCCATGGGTCGTGGGGCAATTTTCGCAATAAAAAGTGCCGTCAATACTCCGATGGGAAACGATAGTAAGACAGTCAAAAATGCGATATATAAAGTATTGAGAATGATAAATCCGGCTCCGTACGCTGCTGAGTAAAAGTATGTCCCCCGTAACCAAACGGTATCGGTCAAAAACTTGAATACATCAACAGAACCCAAGCCATTGTTATCTGTAATAAATGGCAAGACCCCACGAATTGCGATAAAGACAGCAATGACGACGATAAAACTGGATGCAACCAATGCCAATACCATCAATAAACTTCCTACGATCGCGTCAATATGACTGAGACTATTTTTTGAACCTTTCATAAATCCTCCTCTAAGTCGAAAAAGCCCTTTTTCAAGGGCTTCTCACAATCGGGTTATTTAGTAATGACATCTCCCCACAGTGTATATTCGCCTTTATATATCTTTGTTAATTGTTCTCCTGTTAAGTTTTCTACAGGATTGTCTTTGTGCACGATTGCTACGATCGCATCCCAAGCCATTTGAGTGCGTGTTGATTCAGGTCCGCTTAACTCTTCTGCACGGAAGAAACGTGAGGAGTAACCGATGTGTTTGTAGTTAACGCCATCTTTTTCGCCGCCCTGTACCCGTTTGTATCCGTCACTGGAGCCGGTATGATCATTTTCCGTTTTAACGTTTCCGCAAGCTGGTGTAAATGCTGCCGATAGTCTTTCAGCAATTTTCTGAACCGAATCCGATCCGCCAAATTTTAAAGTAATTGCACTGTTATCCAATGCACATACCGGAAAGTTGGCTACTTGAGAAGCCCAAGTCCCGGTACCGGAAGTAGCGGTAGCGCCGGCATTAGCGATTACATCTGCACCGTCATTGGATGCTACATAGGCAAGAAATGCCAATGTCAGCTGATATTCAGTATCATTGATGTAATCACCGTCCAAACGTCTCATCATGACAAACGGACGTTTCAGTTTATAGGTATCATTCAATACGTTGGCTTCGGTAGCTGCTACACCTTCAAATTTCAAAGCTTTGATCGTGTTGTTGACTGATGAGAGAGAAACATAGCCAATCCCTGCTTTGTCGGTAGCCATCGCTGCCATGATGGCATTGTTGTCTGCCGTGATAAATCCGGAAACCAATACGGAATCATTGGCGGATGCATCTGCAAAGCCAATACCTCTTGTAAATCCGTCACGTGTTCCCGAGGATGTATCACGTGTATATACGTTAATTTTTTCTGATTCAAATCCCGGTTGTTCTACGGGTGCGCTGCAAGCAGCTAATGTAAGCATGAATATCATGCTCAATAACAAGACGATCTTTTTCATTTGTGTCCTCCTTGACGAAAACAATTATATGTTTCGAAAATCAATTCTATATTTTGGTTTTGTTAAGAGAATGTTAATTTCAAAATAAAAGGCTTGCAAATTCGCAAGCCAGAATCAATTCTCTGATTTAAGTGTCTTTTGAGTATATTGAGGACATTTTTTCAACTTCCGCTAATACTTTCATTTTCAGTTCATCCGGTTCAAGGACTTTGCAGTCACTGCCCAACTGCAGTACAAACTGCATGATGGAATGTTCTCCTCGAAGATCCACGGTCAACACATACTCATCATCACCGATCCACTCGATTTTCTGGTTTTCACCAAAAATATACTCACTTAGATATTCGCGGTTTTTGATATGAAATACACAGTGAACCGGTTTGGTCACATTATGTCCATAAGGTGTTACGGCTTTTTTTGCTATGAAATCCTCATCCAATCGAAATGTCCGATCACTTAACGTCATCTTTTCGATCCGGTTGATTTTATACGTTGCTAACCCTTTTTGACTGTCCTGACACAATACATACCACAGTCCATTGACCTGCACGAGTTCACGAGGTTCGATCAAATAGGCCTTACTCGCTTTGTTTTGCGGTTTATAGATCATCTCAACTCGTTTAGAAGACAATATTGCTGATGAGAGCATCGATAAATACTGTTGCAGGGTCTCCTTATCCATTGCCAATTGCCATCCGGCAGTCGTTGCTATTTGGATGGGCTCCGAAATCTTTTCATTTGCCAGTAATCTCTCCATGGCTTGCTTAAACTCATCGGAAAACAACGGATCTTTGCTTGTAAGCAGAAAAGGCGCTGCTACAAGCATCGCTCTTCTCTGTTGTTCATTCAGTGAGGCCAAAGGAAACAACGTAGAGTCCAACAGCGAATAACCGCCGTAAGGTCCGTTGGTGACTTCAATCACGTATCCGGCTGTCTCCAGTTCCCTCTTAAGTTCAATGATGTTTCTCGGGTTGGTTTCCAACATTTGGGCCAGTTCCGCCTTTTTGATGAACTTACGTGTTTTCAGTATCATCAGCATACGGATGGCCAATGCGGTACGATTCATCGGATCGCCTCAGCTTTCTCTTTAATGATCATTGTGTTAAATCGGATGATGTCTTCTTCGGTGTGTAACAGTTGATGGATTCTTGAAAGACTTAATTGAGGAAGGGCTTCAAATATCCGGATGACGCATTGGGTGTGATGAAGAATGCCTTCACTGATATGTCCCTTTAGTGTCGACCCGGTATACATCTGCCGATAAGCGAATCGAAAGCTGCATCCGGTTTCTCTGGATAATGTACACAGTCCAGGACGTTTAGGGTCAAATAACTCGATGACATCGCAATTGACATCAAGATTGACGATGTTTTCGTTTTGATCATCCATTGTTGCTTTGATGAACGGCATGCGGTACATCGAATATTTCAAGTAGTAATGGAAATCTGCAGCCTGCTGAGCAGTTTCAAACTCGCAGATGATCCGAGATATTTCATCGTTGGCGATAAAAAGGCTTTCTGATTGCTTTTGTTGAGAAATCAGCCAATTCAGACTGTGGTTTTTGATGGCTTGATCTTGTGTCATCTCATGTAGAATATGGGTAATATTGGTTTGAATCATGGTCATAATGTTCACCTCTTGTACCCAGTATATCGTATATTATTACATTATTTATGTTACATTATCAATCATGTTCAGTGTTTTTTATTGAATTTATAGGTGAAATCGTATGTTTTTTACTTGTATTGTCAAAGTAATCATGTTAAGATAATCGCGTTGTAAATTTTTAAGGAGAATCGATGAAAGCTGTACTGTCTAACGTTAATCTGATTAACCGCCAGGATGAACTGGCCAATGAATTTTACTCACATATCGATGATTTGATGGAGCATCCCTTGGTATTAAAGATGGATGACTACTCTCAACATTTAAATACGAGCCGTCTTCAACACTCGCTCAACGTCGCTTATTATTCGTTTCTGTTTGCCCGCAAACTGAAGCTGAATGTTCGTGATGCTGTGCGTGGAGCGCTTTTACATGACTTGTTTTTGTATGAGTGGAGAACCGAACAACCGGTTGAAGGAAATCACGTATTGGTTCACCCGATCCAGGCTCTTCAAAATGCCCGTAAAGTTACCGAGGTAACTTGGGTGATGGAGGATGTTATCGCCAGTCATATGTGGCCCGTCGGTAATGTCAAACCGAAGACTTCGGAAGGTTGGCTGATTCAAATGATGGATAAATTGTGCGCTGTCATGGAAATCGGTGTCCAGTCATCAAAAAAGGTCGAACGCTACAACTTCGCTCCGATCTTGCTTGGCTTACTATTCTATATCAACTAGATGCTACGGCATCTTTTTTATTTTTTCCATCAGTTTCAAATTATCGAACAGATGAACAAAAGGATGACGTAAAATCGGCATTAAAAGCAGTCCTGATATATCTTTCTTACCCCAGAAATCGAGCAACCAGATGTCATCGGGATGTTGGCTGACGGAACCTGTCGTAGCCAATCTTTCAATATCTTCTTTTCTGACTTTGATGGATAAGTCTGAAAATACCAAATGTTGGATCATTTCTTTTGTCTGTTGACCGACAGCCTTACGATATTTCATCAGCTGATCAAAGTTGAGTTGCTTGCTTAAGTCAACGATTTCTTCATCCATCATCGCATTGCCGGTATCACGATACGAAGTATTCAGTTTTTCTTGCCACTGCATAAATATTTCTTCACGATGATGAAACAAGCGTACTTACAAAAACCATAAAGAAAGACAGCCGACTAAAATCATCGTCTGTCTCTTATTTTTCAATCTGTTCAAATAAAGTTGTTACTTCACTGCTCGGACTTCTATCCAAGAAGCTTACGGAGATAATGGCTATTAAGGCTATGATGAAGGCTGGTAGTAGCTCATAGAGATCAAAAATACCACCCGACAAGTTTTTCCAGAGGATAACCGTAAGTCCCCCACTGATCATGCCGGCCAATGCACCATTGCGTGTCATACGTTTCCACATCAACGATAAAAGAATTGCAGGTCCAAAAGAAGCTCCGAATCCAGCCCAGGCATAACTAACAAGTATCAAAACATTGCTGTTGGGATCAACAGCGAGCAAGGCTGCGAAAACCGCTATCAAGATTACGGCTAATCGGCTGGTAAGGACCAGTTCCTTATCCGTTGCGTTGCGCCTTAAAAGGACATGATATAAGTCCTGAGACAACGCAGACGAGGCCACCAGCAATTGAGAATCAGCGGTGCTCATGATGGCCGCTAAGATTGCTGATAATAGCAGTCCGGCAACCAATGGATGAAACAGTGAATTGATCATGACCATAAATACTGTCTCAGATGCCGCACCGCTAAGCGGTGTTTTCAGATATACAAAACCAAGCATACCGACGAAAATCGCACCGACAAGACTGATGGCTGTCCAAGCCGTCGCTATGATACGAGCTTGTTTTACTTGCTTCGTAGAGCGAATCGCCATAAATCGGACGAGTATGTGTGGTTGTCCAAAGTAACCCAATCCCCAAGCCATCATGGATAATATCGTGATCAAAGATATTTTACTACCATCCAAATATGTTGTTAAACTGATAAAGTTCGGATTCACCCGATTAATTTGATCAAGCGCGCTTGTTACACCACCCAATGAAACAAAGGCGAAAACCGGAACAAATGTAATGGCGATAAACATCAATGATCCTTGAAAAAAATCCGTCCATGATACAGCATTGAAACCGCCAAGAAAAGTATAACTGACAATGACAATGACACCCGCGATAAGTGCAGTCTGATATGGCAATCCGAAAACCGTATTGAACAGTTTCGCTCCAGCCACAAATCCAGATGCGGTATAGATCAAAAAGAAAACCAGAATGACAATCGCCGATAGGATTCTGAGAATCTTGGTTTTATCATTGAAACGATTCTCAAAAAAATCTGAGATGGTCAATGAGTTTTGTGCTTTCTCAGTATATTCTCTTAAGCGCTTTGCAACAAAACGCCAATTGCAATACGTTCCGATAAGCAATCCTATGGCGATCCAACCGGCTTCACCAAGACCGCTGGCATACGCCCAACCGGGTAATCCAAGTAAGAGCCATCCGCTCATATCGGATGCTGATGCACTCATGGCTGTGACCCAACTGTTAAGATTTCTGCCACCTAACACATAGTCACCGAGATTTTTGTTTTTTCGGTAAAAATAAACTCCGATGGCTAACATAAACAATAAATATGCTCCAAAGGTAAATAACAGTGTACCATTAACTCTCATAAATTACTTCTCCCTTTTAAATATTGTTCTATTGTATCATTGATGAAAGAATATTTCTATATTTTTCAGAAATAATTTTCATTTTAGTTTTTGCATTAAAAAAGCTCCCGTGGGGGAGCTTGATTACCTGGCAACGCGCTATTTTCACATGGGCAGGCCATGCTATCGTCGCCGCTGAAGTGCTTAACTTCTG
>PGZW01000095.1 GCA_002841515.1 Firmicutes bacterium HGW-Firmicutes-19
TTTCAGGATGTCGATGGTGTGCAGTACACCTTGATCAAACAGCTGACCGGAGAGCATAACAGCGTGTATGTCGTGGGTGATCCCGATCAGACGATTTACACCTGGCGGGGTGCGGATGTCAATATCATCTTAAATTTCGAACGGGATTTCTCGCCGTGTGAAACCGTCGTTTTAAGTGAGAACTACCGATCCACCCCAGCCATTCTGCGTGGAGCTAACTCCCTTATTAAAAACAATAAATACCGGGTCGACAAAGACCTCTTTACCAACAAAGCCCCGGCTGAAGTCATCACCCATGTCAGCTGTCCGAGTGAAGATCAGGAATCGGCCTGGATCGCACAGAAAGTCAAACAATTACACAACGAAGGCAAATCCTACATGGATATGGCCATTTTATATCGCTCCAACTATATCTCGCGTGCACTGGAAAAAGGGTTGCGTGATTTTCACATCCCATATGTCATTTACGGCGGGGTACGATTTTACGATCGGTTGGAAGTCAAAGACACCTTGAGTTATTTGCGTATGATCACTCATAACGACGATCTGGCTTTTTTGCGCATCATCAACCAGCCGCGACGCGGTCTCGGTGATAAGACCTTGGAAGTCATCCGCATCGGCGCAAGACAAAAAGAGTTGACGATGTACGAGTTTATCAAACTGGGACCATTGTTTAGCGGGAAGATTCAGAAAACACTGGATAACTTTATTTTGATGATCGAGAAGTGGAAAGACAAGACACCGCACATGACCTTGGATAAAGTATTGGAAATGGTACTGGATGACTCGGGTATCCGGGGTATGTTACAAGAAAACAATGAAACGGACCGAATCGAGAACTTAAAGGAATTGATCAATGATATCATGGATTTCATCGATCGATATCCGGAAGCGGATTTGACCGAATACTTACAAATGGTTTCATTGTATGGCGATAAAGCAGAGGTATTGCAAGGTGAATTCATCCAGCTGATGACCGTTCATGCGGCCAAGGGACTGGAATTTGATATTGTCATTCTGGCATCGATGTCCGAAGGGATATTTCCCAACGAACGCTCGATATCCGAAGGACGTCAGGGCATCGAGGAAGAACGCCGGCTGGCCTATGTCGCGATGACTCGAGCCAAACAAAAACTGTATCTGACTGAAAGTCAGGGGTTTAGTTATGTGCTGTCACGGCCCAAGACGCGATCGCGTTTTATCTCGGAAATCGATGAAAATACGATCGAACACATCGGCTTGTCTTCCGGTGAGAAAAAAGAAAGAAATTTATCGGCGATTACCATTTTGAGCGGGGATGACGTTCGTGACCGATTGACAAAAAAGGAAGCCATCAAAATCAAAAAGGGCGACATCGTCGTTCACGTGGCCTTTGGGGAAGGGGTCGTGATTGCCATACAAGAAGACTTGGCTGAGATCGCCTTCAATTTCCCGCACGGGATCAAACGCATCGTCGCATCCCATCCATCGCTCAGTAAAAAAGGAGGCGTATCATGAGTACACAACGCATCAATGAATTGCGTAAACTGATCAATGAATACAATCATCACTATCATGTGTTGGATCGTCCGATCGTATCGGATGCTCATTATGACTCATGTATGCGCGAACTGATCAAACTCGAGAGCGAACATCCTGAAATGTTTGACCCTTATTCACCCACACAACGCGTTGGGGGTAAGGTGCTGGACGGATTTAAAAAGGTCACGCATGATGTCGCGATGTTATCCTTAGGCAATGCCTACTCACTAGCAGATTTGCTTGCTTTTGACACACGCATCCGAAAAGATCTTGGTCCGGTGGAATATGTTGTCGAACTGAAAATCGATGGACTGGCCATGTCGTTACGCTATCAAAACGGACGACTGGCATTGGCCGCGACCCGAGGCGATGGTGATGAAGGTGAAGATGTGACTCACAACATCGTCACCATTAAATCGATTCCATTACAGTTAAACGAGAATTTGACATTTGAGGTTCGCGGGGAAGTGTATATGCCCAAGGCCGCATTTGTCCGTTTGAATGAAAATCGCATAAACAATCAACAGGAACCCTTTGCCAATCCGCGCAATGCGGCAGCCGGATCGATCCGGCAATTGGATTCTCAAATTGCCGCATCCCGTCAGTTGGACGCCTTTTTGTACTATTTCGTCAATGCCCAAAATTTCGGAGTAGATTCACATTTGCAAGCTCTGGATCGTTTGTCATCGTTGGGATTCAAAGTCAATCCGCTGACACGGATCTGTGCTGATATACAAGATGTATGGTCTTTTATCGAAGAGATGACAAGCAAACGGGCTGAGTTACCTTATGATATTGATGGAATCGTGATTAAAGTTAATTCACTTTCATCACAAAACCGTTTGGGCTTTACCGCCAAAACACCACGTTGGGCAATCGCATATAAGTTTCCGGCGGATGAAGTCATGACCCATCTGGAAGATATATTCCTGACGGTCGGACGTACCGGGAAAATCACGCCCAACGCCCGTCTGACTCCGGTCACGGTGGCGCAGACCACGGTGGGATTTGCGCAGCTTCACAATGAGGATTACATCCGTCATAAGGACATCCGGGTCAATGATACGGTCATCATACGCAAGGCTGGGGACATCATCCCGGAAGTTGTTGCTTCGCTTCCACAGTTAAGGGACGAAAACAGTAAACCCTATACATTTGAGAAACACTGTCCGGTGTGTCATCAGCCGTTGGTCCGCTTCGAAGATGAAGCCGACACCTATTGTATCAATAACGAATGTCCCGCAAGGATCATTGAGGCCATTGCCCACTTTGCTTCGCGGGATGCAATGAATATCGACGGATTGGGAGTCAAACGTGTGGAACAGTTGTATCATAACGGCTTGATCCGCTCGGTCGAAGATATTTACTTTTTACATCAAAAGCGCGAAGCACTCACTTCACTGGAAAAAATGGGTGAGAAATCGGTGGATAAACTGTTAATGGCAATCGAGGCCAGCAAAAGCAATTCATTGGATAAACTGCTCTATGGTTTAGGGATCCGGCATATCGGTGAGAAAGCAGCATCGACCTTGGCATCGAAATTTACTACGATGCAACAGCTGATGGAAGCAACTCAAGAGCAACTGAGTGCAGTTAAAGAAATTGGCACCGTTATGGCGCAATCAGTCGTTCTGTTTTTCTCACAACAGCCCAATCATCATCTGATTGATGTCTTGCGGTCTGCAGGCGTCACTATGGAAATGACTAAGAAGAGAAGTGAAAGCACATCTTTCTTTTCGGGTAAGACCGTCGTATTGACGGGAACCTTGATTCAGATGACACGCAGTGAAGCTTCCGAGTGGTTGAGCACACAGGGAGCCAATGTGACTTCCTCGGTATCAAAAAATACGGATTTGGTCATTGCGGGCAGTGAAGCAGGCAGTAAACTGAGCAAAGCTTTAAGTCTTGGCGTATTGGTTTGGGATGAAGAACGTTTTATGAAGGAGGTGACCTCCATTGAAAATTAAAATTGGATGCATCGTATTGATTTTGGTATTACTGACAGGTTGTATCAATGGCGAAAAACCGGATGATCCCGATATCATCCAACCGACCACGCAAGGTGAGTATTCACTTTTGGCCAATTTTGCCGTATCACCGGTTCGGTTGTATCATGGGACATATTTAGGGTCTTATGATGCGATGGAAATCGGTCGTCGTTTACAACAGAAATCCAAGAAACACTTTTCCATTGAGCAGCATTATCTTCAGGAAGGGCAAATATTGAATTATGACCGCCTCATTTCCTTGGTTCGAAGAGAATCGGATATCAATCCGCAAGGATTGAATCCCCCCTTAGGAAGCCAGTTTGACATCGGGGATGGTCGTACATTTGTTAATGATGCGGTCGTCGTCGCTGATATCGTCGAATTGAACTTCATGGGAAATGCTTCAGAGAATTTTGCTTTAAAAGGGATATCATTAACAATCGTTCTGAATCAGAATATCCCGCAGACAAAAGACGGTTTGGATACTTTTGTAACGATTCAGACCGATCGACTATATCAGTTTGGTACCGATATCGGTCGAAAACTGGAAAGTTATCTGCGGACGATTCCGGCGGTCGGTGATGTCCCGATATTCATTACCCTGTTTTCGACGGCCAGTTCTGATGCGACACTCCCCGGATCGTTTATCGGTGAAGGGATTTTCCGTAATCGCAGCGGCCAGTTTGTCAAAAATCAGGAGAAATGGGTGATCCTTCCTTCAGCTGAAGCAACTGCCTTGGATACGACGCTTTCTTCACAGTTTGCGTCATTGAAATCATCCCTGCAAAGCTTATTGCCGGAGGCTGTCGGTGTCATCGGTAAAGCCCGATACATCGACGATGAAGTGGATGAACTAAAAATCACGATCAATATGGTCTCAAAAACTTATACGGAGGTCAGCATGGTTACGCAAATCACTGCACAGCTGCTTGACACTTTCGAAAATAACGATATGCTAATTGTGGTAGAGATAAGATCGCTGGGTACTGTTATGGCGGTGATGGAGCGTAAGCGAAACCAAGTGAAACCCACGGTCATTTATGTAAATTGAGGAGTAAATATGGAGCGAATAAATAAGCAGAAAGTGTTCAAACTTGCCGAACAACTGATGTTGCGGCTTAGCGATGAAGAAGCTGATAACATCATAGCGGAATTTGATACATTATTGAAACAATTGGACTTGTTGAATCAAATCGATACAAGCAATGTCGAAGAGATGATTTATCCTTTTGAAGAACCCACAAGTTTTTTCAGAGAGGACATCGTCGATCATGTGTTGTCGATTGAAGATGCATTATTCAATGCCCCGGTAGAGGATGAGGGATATTTTGTTATCCCGAAAGTGGTGAAAGACTGATGTTTGCCAATCGAAAAATAGAAAATATTGAACAAGAAGTCATGGAAGCTGTGAGTAAAGCACGTAAACAGCAGCCGTTTTTGAATGCCATGGTTTCATTTATGGAAGTTGATGAAGCAATTTCTGAAGCGAAAAATTCAAATGGGAAAATGGCCGGACTTCCGATCGTGTTAAAGGACAATGTTTTGACGAAGGGTGTACGGACCACCGGAAGCGTACAAATTTTGGATAATTATATCGGCGCATACGATGCGACCATTACCAGGAAATTGAAGGAAGCCGGAGCCGTGATCATTGGTAAGTCAGCCTTGGACGGTTTGGGAATGGGTGGTACCGGAACCAACTGCCATACCGGTTTTGTACATAATCCCTATGATCTCAACCGTATGGCCGGAGGATCTTCTGTTGGTTCAGCCGTTCTGGTTGCCTCGGGTGCTGTTGCCTTTGCGATTGGCTCTGATACCGGTGACAGTGTTCGCAAACCGGCTTCGTTTGTCGGTATCGTGGGAGTCAAACCTACGTACGGACGCATTTCACGTTACGGGATCATACCTTATGCTTCATCCTTGGATCACGTCGGTTATTTCACGCGTTCTGTCGAAGATGCCGCATTGGCATTGGAAGTGTTGGCAGGTCGTGATGATAAGGATATGACATCGTCCTATCGTGAGGTAGAGAATTATTTAGCCAATTTGAATGGTGATTTAAAAGGTAAGAAAATCGGGATATTGAGTAATGTCATCGATTCGATAAAAAGCGAGAAAACATTGAACTTGTTTAATGAACTTATTGAAAAGTGTGTCAATGCCGGTGCTACGGTGCAGAAAATTACCATGGACCCCATTCGTCTTCAAACTTGTCTGCCGGTTTATTACATTATTGCCAACAGTGAGGCTACGGCCAATCATTCCAATTTGGACGGCGTCCGTTTCGGAATGCAAGAGTGGGGTGACTCTTTAGAAGAGTTGATGACCCATTCTCGTACCAAGGGGTTCAGTTTTTTGTTGCGCAAACGATTCGTTATCGGCAGTTACAGTCTGGCGGATGAAAATCAGGATTTATTGTTTCGAAAAGCACAAAAAGTTCGTCGAATACTCGTGGAAGACTATAAAGCGGCTTTGGCGGATATCGATGTCTTGATAGCTCCGGCCAGTGGCGATGTAGCTCCGTTATTAACAGATACATCCGCGGATCAGTTATCCGCAAGATACCTGATCGCTGAAAACCATATGGTATTGGGCAATTTCTCCGGCTATCCGAGCATGACGATCCCGATGGGGAAAATCGATGGATTGCCAATCGGTGTAAACATCACCGCAAAACCTTTTGAAGAACAAGGGATGTTTGATGTCGCATTAGGAATGGAAAATCTGACCGGATGTAAAAACATGACGGCTGAGGTGAATGTATGAGCTTTGAGGTAATTATCGGGATCGAGATTCATTGCGAATTGAAAACGAAGACCAAAATGTTTTCGGGTGCACCGGTATCTTTTGGTAATTTACCCAACACGTGTGTCAATGAGATCGATCTGGGTCATCCCGGAACACTTCCATCACTAAACAAACGGGCGGTCGAACTGGCTATTACGGCATGTGAACTGATGAATTGTGAAATCGACAGGCTCATCCGCTTTGATCGAAAGAATTATTACTACTCGGATTTACCGAAAGGCTTTCAAATCACTCAACAGTTTCATCCGATCGGTCGCGGCGGCTATGTCGATATCGATGTGGATGGTGGTAGCAAGCGCATCGGGATCAACCGTTTGCACATGGAAGAAGATACGGCCAAGCAATTTCACCACGGGGATGTGACGTGGATCGACTTTAACCGCGCGGGGACACCGCTGGTGGAAATCGTTTCCGAACCGGATATTCGCAGTGGTAAGGAAGCTGCCGCATTTGTCGAGAAGATGAAGTCACTGTTGGAATTC
>PGZW01000096.1 GCA_002841515.1 Firmicutes bacterium HGW-Firmicutes-19
AAAAACAGATTAATTCTATAAAAAACATGTTAAACGGGTGATAACACCCGTTTATTCGTCTAATAAGGTGTCAATATTGACTTTCGGCAACGCAACCGGGTAATTAAAATCATACATTCTCAGGTAATCGATGACTTGCTGTGTCAATTTGTGAGGTGTCGATGCACCGGCGGTCACTGCGACCTTCATGTCTTTTGATAATATGGAAGTATCCAGTTGTTCGATGCTTTCGATTTGCACAACATGTTTGATTCCGTGCTCAACGGCAATCTTCGCTAGCATGCGTGTATTGTTGGATTGAGGATCACCGATGACGATCAAACTGTCAGCAGATTTAATTTTTTCGATCGCTTCTTGCCTTAAACGGGTCGCAGCACATATTTCTCGGGCGATCAACGCCTGGGGGTATTGCTTTATGATGGCTTCTATGATATGCTCAATGTCGTTTTTACTAATCGTCGTTTGGTTGGTAACAAAGATTTCGGGTAGACCTGCTAGGTTAGGAATGTCATCAATTTTCTCGATCAGATATACTTGCTGATAACTTTCCATGATGGCATTTGACTCAGGATGACCGGCTTTTCCGATATAAAATACCGTCTGATTTGCCATGCGGGCAGATTCAATCAATGCCTGTGTGCTTAAAACATCTTCGCAAGTTGCATCTATGATCGTCAAATGACGTCTTGCGGCTTCTTCTCTGACAACTTTACTGATGCCGTGTGCCGTAAAGATCACAATTCCATCATCAATCTGACGAAGCAGTTCTAGTCTCGACGATTTAGGATCATCGAGGGTTTGGATGCCGTATTTGTTTAGAGCTTCTACGATGTAGCGGTTGTGAACGATCTGCCCTAAAACAGTGACTTTTACACCTGGGTTTTCTACAGCTGTCTGCTTAGCTAAGCGGATTGCCTGGTATACACCTTTACAAAATCCACGCGGTGCGATGGGAATGACTTCCATTTTGTCACCTCCTGGTAGTAGTTTATCATATTTTTTGTATTCCGTATGTATTCAGATTATAATTGAAATGAGGTATATTTATGAAACTTGAAACAACGATGACTCACTTGAAAGCCATGATGGAGATCAATGGATTTAGCCAATTGACAGATATTCAACAGGCGGTCATTCCTTTAGTCAACAAAAGCAGAGATGTTATCGCAACATCCAAAACCGGTACCGGAAAGACGCATGCTTACCTGTTTCCGATTTTTGAGCGACTCAATCCCGAATATCAGCATGTGCAAGCGGTCATTACCGCCCCGACCCGTGAACTGGCTACTCAAATCTTTCAGTTCGCCCAAAAAATAAGTGTGTTATTCCCGGACATCCGGATCGAATTATTTACCGGTGGTGTGGATCGCAGCCGTGTCATTGCCAAGCTGCACACACAACCGCATTTAGTTATCGGAACACCCGGTCGACTTAAGGATCTGTTTCTTGATCAATCGGCACTGCGTCTGGACACTTCTGGGATATTTGTCGTTGATGAGGCGGACATGACTTTGGAATACGGATTTTTGGATGATATCGACATGATCGTTTCACGCATGGGCAAAAAGGTGCAGATGCTCGTATTCAGTGCGACCATCCCGCAGGCTTTGCGTCCTTTCTTACGCAAATATCTGGTTCATCCGCAAAATGTCAATGTTGAAAGTGATGAAGTATTCAAACCGAGAGTCAATCACATCCTGGTTCCGGCAAAACATCTGGATTATCCGCAGATGCTTTTAAAAATCATGCCGAGTTTTCAGCCGTATATATGTCTTATATTTGCCAATACGCGTGTTGAAGCCGCTCAAACTGCTCAATTGCTTCGTGATGAAGGCATATCGATCATCGAACTACATGGGGATTTGACACCCAGACAGCGCCGTCAAGCCATGACACAGCTGGAGAATAAGGAACACAGTTACATCGTTGCCACAGACATTGCTTCTCGCGGGCTCGACATTTCAGAAGTTACGCATGTCGTTTCTTTGGGATTTCCAAAAGAGTTGGAATTTTTCATTCATCGCAGCGGCCGGACAGGCAGAGCCGGTAAAGAGGGAACATGTTTTACAATTTACAAAGACTCGGATGATGCGGCTATCCGTCATTTTCAGAAACTGGGGATTTCATTTAAACATATGACGATCAGTGCTTCAAAATGGCGTGAACTGAAACCGTATGGATATAAACATTCTTTCAAACGTTCTGAAACAGAGATTGCCATCGCTAAAATCGTTAAGCGAAAAGATGTCAAAGTAAAGCCGGGTTACAAGAAGAAGATGAGTGCGGAAATCGAACTTTTGAAACGAAAGAAAAGACGTGAATTTATTCAAGGAGAGATTAAGAAGCAGAAGAAGGAAAGGGCGAAGGCGAAGTCTTTGGCTGAAAAGGAAACGTCATGATCATCGGCAGCCATGTTTCTTTAAGTGCACCGGATTATTATCTTGGCTCAGTAAAAGAAGCGCTGAGTTATAATGCCAATGCACTGATGATTTATACAGGTGCACCTCAAAACACGTTCAGAAAAAGTACTTCAGATTTTAATATCGAAGATGCCCGACTGTTGCTTCACAAAGCCGATATACCGGCTCAGAACATCATCGTTCATGCTCCATACATCATAAATCTGGCGAATACCGTAAAACCGGAAATTTTTGAACTTGCCGTGGATTTCCTAAAGAAAGAGATCGATCGTACACGTCAAATCGGTGCAAAAGTTATCGTTTTACATCCGGGCTCACATGTCAATGCCGGAGAAGAGGTCGGTTTGAATAGAATCATTGAAGGACTCAACTTGGCACTGTCTGACAATGATGATGTCGAAATCGCTCTAGAAACGATGGCCGGTAAGGGAAGTGAGTTGGGGTACCGTTTTGAACATCTGGCTTATATAAAAAATGCGGTAGAGAAACCGCATTTGATCAAAGTATGCATGGATACATGCCACATGAGTGACGCCGGATATGATGTATTCCGTTTTGATGAACTGCTTGATGAGTTTGACAAGATCATCGGCTTACAACATCTGCGTGTTATCCATCTTAATGATTCAAAAAATGAACCCGGAGCAAAGAAGGACCGTCATGCAAATCTTGGCTATGGCCGACTCGGATTTGATTTTCTGCACATGGTTGCTTCTCATCCGCGGTTAGCATTGATACCAAAGATTTTAGAGACTCCGTATGTTGAGGATCAGCCGCCATATGGTGTTGAAATCGAAATGCTTCGCAGTGGCGTATTTATAGACTGGATTTCAAAACAGACGATGTAAAGCAGTTTTCAAGGGATCTAATCCCTTTTTATTTTTGAAAAAAGCAACTTTTCAGTCACTTAATTTTGTCATGTCCAGAATCATTTGTTTGAGTGTATCCACCAGATCCTTTTGAGGTACTTTTCTGATGAGTTGTCCCTTCGAGAAAAGCAGTGCTTCCTCTTTTCCACCCGCAATACCGATGTCCGCCCGCGAGGCTTCTTGAGGGCCATTCACCGCACAGCCCATGATGGCGATCGTGATATCGGTTTTGATATCAGCAATGTAACTTTCGATTTCTTTAACGATCGGAATCATATCATATTGCAATCTTCCGCAAGTCGGGCAACTGATCAAATCAGGGACATTGCGGATCAAGTCAAAACTTTTGAGTAACTGTTTGGCGATTTTGATTTCTTCGATCGGGTCATCACTGACGGATATACGAATCGTATCCCCGATTTCATCCGCAAAAAGAGCTCCCAGAGCTGCGGATGATTTGATTGCGCTAAAAAGCACAGTACCCGCTTCAGTCACACCTAAGTGTAAAGGGTAGGGGAAGGTTTTTGCTGCTAATCGGTAGGCATCGATGGTCAGTCTGACATCGGAAGACTTAAATGACAGTGCAATATCGTCAAAACCATATTCATTAAGGATGGCAATGTGGTCTTGAGCTGATTCAATCATGGCATTGCTACAGGGAGCACCGTATTTTTCGAGAAGTCTTTTTTCCAAAGATCCACTGTTAATTCCGATGCGTATAGGTACCTTATGTGTTTTGCACATCTCGACGACTTGACGGATATGATCTCTGTTGGCGATATTCCCGGGATTGAGACGTATTTTGGCAGCTCCATGCTCTATCGCTGAAAGTGCCAAGCGATAATCAAAATGAATGTCAGCGACCAGCGGAATCGATATGTGTTCAACGATTGTCCGGATAGCTTTTGCATCTTCCATATCAAGCACTGCGACACGGATCAGTTGGCATCCGGCTGTTTCGAGTTGTCTTATCTGATGGATGGTTGCTTGAATGTCTTTGGTTTTGGTATTGGTCATCGATTGAATGATGACCTGGTTTTGACCGCCGATTTGAAGGTTTTTTACAAATATCGGACGTGTTTTCATACGAGTAAACATGCGATCACCTCAGCGCAAATTATATCATATAATACCATTTTCAAGTGAAATAGTTTATAATAGCGAGGAAAGGAATGTGACTATGGACAAAAACTCTGTGATCAGCCGCTTTAAGAAAAACCGTAAATCGCCGATTCGTTATGGTGAAATCGATCAATTGACGCGACCTTCGGATATTCAAAAGTCAGTCACTTTCCGCTTGCAGATTTTCGGTGTCGTCATTATCGTATTAATGGCAACGATCCTCTTTAGATTGTATCAGGTTCAGGTCGTGGATCAACAGTATTATCAAGACCGCCTTGAAATATATACACGACGTTATCAGACGGTTACTACCCCTCGCGGCGAAATCAAAGATCGCTATGGAGACATCCTGGTTGCAAATAGTGAGCAGCTGGTAATTACGTATTTGCCTCCTTTACGCGTTACCGATCGCGAAAAATGGGATTTAGCCTATTTGTTTGCGGAAAATTTTGAAGTGTCTACCGATAATCTGCGAATCAGGGATTTAAAAGATCTTTTCATTATGTTGCACAATGATGAGGCTAATCAGCTGATCAATGATTCAGAATGGGAACAGTACCGGGCAGGTCAGCTGTCTGACAATGATATCTATTTAATGAAACTCGACCGTATAACTGAAGGAATGCTTTTGCGTTTTGATGATCGTACACGCAGGGCATTTGTTATCAAGCAAGCGATGGACTTGCCTTCGGGCGGACGTGAAAAAATAATAAAACTTAATGCATCCAAGGAAGAGGTTGCCTATCTTGTCGAACATATTAATTTGTACCGTGGGTTTAATGTTGCGATCAGCTGGAACCGGGATTATCCTCAGGGATCTACATTGCGGACGATTTTGGGCAATGTTTCTACCAGTCAGCAAGGACTTCCAGCTGAAAAACTGATTTCCTATTTAGCATTGGATTATTCAAGGAATGAAAATGTCGGAACTTCCGGTATCGAATTGAAATATGAGGATGTCCTTAAGGGTGCCCGCTCCGTTTACAGTCTCAGTTATGATACTGAAGGAATCGGGATGTTAAATGCGGTGATAGAGGGTTCCAAAGGATATGATGTCATAACCACCTTTGATTTGGGATGGCAGTTGCATGCTGAAGAAGTCATCAAACGCATTATGGATGTACACAAAAACAACAGCTATCGCAAATACATGGATAAAATCTACTTTGTCATGACCGAACCTCAAACCGGGGATGTGATTTTGGCCGTAGGAGTCCGCAGGACCTCGAATGGATATGCTGTTGATTCTACGATGACATACACGGATGCGATGGCTATCGGCTCCAGTGTCAAAGGGGCTACGATATATATGGGGTTGACTGAAAATGTGGTCAAGCCAGGTGAAATCATTCGTGATGAACCAATCAAAATAAAGGATACTGAACTCAAGAAATCTCATCGTAATCTTGGATTAATCAATGATTTGGTAGCTTTGTCGATGTCATCCAATGTCTATATGTTTCATATTGCCATGCGTCTGGGCGGTGCGAAATATGAGTACGACGGTCCTTTGCGAATCGATTTAAGTACTTTCAATGTCATGCGCAATTATTACAGTCAGTTTGGACTGGGAACCAATACCATGATTGATTTGCCCAATGAGCAAACCGGTTATAAGGGAGCAGCTAATTTAGGCGGGCATTTGCTTGATTTCGCCATCGGCCAGTATGATACATATACACCTTTGCAAATGGCTCAATACGTTGCAACCATTGCCAATAACGGTGTACGTCTAAAACTGCGAACTGTGAAGGAAGCGTATCAATCATCCACGGGATTTATGGTCTACCAAAATTCACCGGAAATTTTATCTGTTTTAAGTAATGAGTCGGCGATCCGTCGTGTTCAGCAAGGATTTCGTTTATGTGTCACAGACGGTTTGTGCAGATCGTACTTAAGTACTATGAAAGTAGGTATTGCCGCGAAGACCGGAACGGCTGAAGCATTGTCTTGGGATGGTACTCCTTCGCCCAACTCAACCTTGGTTGGGTATGCACCTTACGCCAATCCGGAAGTGGCTTTCTCTTGTGCGGTTCCTAACTCTTGGAACGATCGGTCACAAACTAATATATGTCAACAAATTACGGCAGAAATTCTTAAATATCGATATGAATAACTAGTAATTTAATTTTCAGTATGATATACTAACCTAGCATAAACAGGAGGTCGACTCATGAGAGATAACATCACTTACAAGTGTTCTGTGTGTGGGGAAGAAAACTACATCGGTACTCGTAACAAACGTAAACATCCGGAGCGTATGACAGTGAACAAATATTGCCCTCGTTGTAATAAAAAGACTGCTCATAAGGAGAAAAAGTAAGAAAGCCTCAGGGCTTTTTTTCGTAAAACATGATGAAAATTGAAAC
>PGZW01000097.1 GCA_002841515.1 Firmicutes bacterium HGW-Firmicutes-19
GTCGTAAATGAAAACACTTTTTCCAGTTTTTGTTTTAGCTCATTATGCTTTAAAAACGTGGTATCCACCGTGTAATAAGCGCGCTCCTTCATCGCAGTGAACATTTCACGTTCGACTTGGATGGCTTCTTCAAGTGTGCTTGCCATATTCGAAATCAGCATCGGGTGCGTCCTTCTGGTAAATTTATAACGTAAGAGCAATTCTTCATCAGAAGCTTCTAAAAACAATACCCGGACATCCGAGTCGATATTTTCAAAACGCATCAAAAACAAAGGAAAGTCCATGGCACTTGTTGCCAAGGCCAGATAATCCAATCGCGGATCATCTCCTTTGTTAATGAGTTTCAATAACGGTCCGATGAGTTGGGGCGGATACTGGTCAATAGCGTGATAGCCCATATCTTCCAATATGCCCATAGCCGATGTTTTGCCTGCGCCGGACATACCTGTGACCAAGATGACTCGTTTATTTTTCATAGGATACCTCAGATATATTGTATCAGAAACCAAGTTGCTTTTTTAAATTACTGGTTCAATTCCTGAATATAATGGAAAATCATTTGAGCGGCAACAGCTCCATCACCCACAGCCGTAACAATTTGACGCAAGTTCTTTGAACAAACATCGCCGGCACCGTAAACACCGGGAACCGTCGTTTCCATTTTTTCATTGACGATCAGATAGCCCTCCGGATCAGTCACATTCAAATGAGCGACTGCCTGTGTTGCTGGTGTAGAACCGATATATGGGAAAACTGCGGATGTCGGATATGTCTTCTTCTCTTTTGTGTCCACATTTGTCAAAACTATGCCCGAAATCTTTCCATTTTCCTCAACGTATGCAGCTGGGATATTTTTGGTAATGACTTCGATTTTCGGATGTTTGTTTACCAAGTCCTGAATGTGAGGTTCCGCACGGAAGACATCACGGCGGATGACGATTCGTACGTGAGATGCAAATTGGGTCAAATACAGAGCTTCTTCTAACGCCGAGTTACCACCGCCAATGACTGTCACGACTTTCTCTTTATAAAAGGCTCCGTCACAAACCGCACAATACGAGATTCCACGACCCGTCAAACGCTCTTCATTTTCCAGTCCCAGTTTCTTTTCCACGGTTCCGGTCGCAAGAATGACCGCATGTGCTGTATATACATTGCCATCATCACAGATGACCTTGCGGATATTACCGTCGACTTCGACACGCATGACCCGGCCATAATTATATTCACAACCATATTCAGTTGAATGTTCAAACATTTGCATAGCCAAATCCACACCGGCTACCGTTTTCATGCCCGGCCAATTACTGATTTCAAAAGTTTTTACCAGTTTACCTCCCGGTGCTTCAGGTTCCAACATCATCGCCTTCAATCCGGCACGTGAGGCATAAACAGCTGCCGTCATACCGGCAGGTCCTGCCCCAATGATGATTACATCGTACTGTACGTCCATTCGACATCCTCCTTCAACACATCGTTGATTTCACTTAATGATGAAATCAATCGTGTGGGTTTTAATTTATCCAACATATCTTTTCGCTCTTGATCAGTCGCATAGGCAATTGTAAACATACCGGCATTGATTCCAGCCAATACGTCTCCTTGGGTATCACCGATGTAAATCGCTGAATCATGACCGATATTCAGTTTCTTGCATGCTTCAAACAATCCTTCCGGATCGGGTTTATGCTTTTTGACTTGTTCAAGACCAATCACCACATCAAAATAATCTTTCATTTCAAACATGTTCAATCCCAAATCAATGGCATCTGTCAATTTACTTGAAACGATACCGATCTTGTAGCCTTGTTCTTTTAACCCCGTCAGAAGTTCTTTGGCTCCCTCCATCGGCTTAACATGAGTTTTATGCATTTCAAAGTTTATGATGCGATATTCTTCCACAAGTTTATCCGCATCCTCTTCAGGTAAGTATTTTTTGAAAGTCTCCCATAGCGTCGGACCTAAGAATGATAATTCCATTTCCCGGGTAATAATTGTATCCGGAGCGTATTTTCCAAACACTTGCTTGAAACTTTCGATGATTGCTGGTTCAGTATCCATCAATGTTCCATCAAAATCAAACAAAATGACAGGTTTTTCTTTTTTAAGTAATTTTCTAAATACTCCCAGGGTACCCAATACCCCAATAATAATAAAGGCAATGGACACAAGCTGGGCAGAGCGCAGTCCCATAAACATCAGACTGTCTGACCGCAGACCTTCGATAAAGAAGCGGGTTACACCATACCACATCAGATAGGCGTATACCATGTCACCTCGTTTTGGTTTCGAGAATTTCTTGAGAACAACAGCAATCAAAAGGAAACCAACGATATTTGCTGCACTTTCGTACAAGAATGTCGGTTCACGAAATTGACCGGCAATGAACATCTGATTTTTAATCAGTTGAGGCCAGCCGTTATAAAAGGATTCTTGAACGACGCGTCCATAGGCTTCTTGATTTAGAAAATTACCCCAACGGCCAATGGCCTGTGCAACCAGGATGTTGGGAACGATTGCATCCGCAAAACGCATGAAATTTAGCTTTTTGCGTTTAACAAACCACAAACCAAACAAGACACCACCAAATAAACCGCCCTGAATCGCTAACCCACCTTGCCATGTCATAAAAATTTCCAAGGGGCGACTCAAATAGTAATTTAAATCGAAGAAAAGCACAAACCAAAGACGGGCACCAATGACACCGCTAAGTAACGCGCCAAAAAACAAATCATCCGTCAAATCGGATTTGTAACCCATTTTCTTTAAGTTACGAAAACTCAGATAGTAAGCCAAATATGCGCCGGCCAAGATCAGCACGGCATACCACTTGATGGAAATCGGTCCGATATCCATAAATGTCTGTAAATCTGGAAAAAATTTCATAAACCCTCCGTTTATTCTCTATTTAGTTTATTCTGACGTTCAATATATTCAAATACACGCCGATCGAAATCACTGCCGGCATCAAACCCTTTGTCCTTAAGTGTGAAATCTGTGACAGCTGCCTCAATCAATATCGCCAGATTCCGACCTTCTTTTACCGGAAATAACAATTGCGGAACATCGACTTCCAACATCGACATGACTTTGTTGGTTTCAATACCTACTCGCTTATAGTCTTTTGAGTCATCCCACTTTTCAAGATATACCACAAAGTCGATACGGGCACTATCCAACATTGCGGATGCTCCGAACATTTTAGCGACATCGATGATTCCGATCCCACGCAACTCAAGTAATCCCTTTAGAAGTTCAGGAGCATACCCGATGACCGTGTTATGCACCCGTCGGATATCGACTCTGTCATCAGAAACCAGAACATGTCCTTTACGGATCAGTTCAAGGGCTGTTTCTGATTTACCCATTCCACTTTCCCCTGTGATCAATACACCTTTTCCAAAAACACTAATCAGTACTCCATGAATATTATCTGTCGGAGATAAGTGTTCATCGAGAAAACCGATGATGTCGACCATCAACCGGTATGTTTTTTGATCGGAAGCAAATATCGGAAAATTTTTATATGCTGCGATTTCTTTTAAGACCGGCGGGCATGCATAATCTCGCGCCAAAATGATGGATGGTGTCCACCCATCAGTCAATCGGTCAAATACATAACGCTGTTGCTCTTCGGAAATGGTATCAATATAAGCCATTTCTTTGTCACCCATGATAACGATCCGGCGTGGCTCAGTGTGCTCAAAGAATCCAGCCAACTCTAACCCGGGACGATTAAGATCCGGGACGACGACCCAACGGTCTAATGATTCATCATTTCCGGTAATTTGTTCAAACTGGAAGTAATTCTTTACTTCTCGCATGGTGCATTTTGCCTCGAAACTCACGGTCACCCCTCCTTTTTTTGGAATAATTTCTTGAGATACTGTCCGGTATAACTGCTCGGATGTTTGGCCACTTGTTCAGGTGTTCCTGTACACAAGATCATTCCGCCATCATCTCCGCCTTCAGGTCCGATGTCTATAATAACATCTGCTGACTTAATAATATCAAGATTGTGCTCAATAACAATGACTGTATCGCCATTTTCGACGATTCTCTGCAATACTTTGAGTAATTTGGCTACATCGTGGCTGTGAAGTCCGGTCGTCGGTTCATCAAGAATAAAAACCGTCTTGCCCGTCGCACGCCGTTGAAGTTCGCTGGCGAGTTTCACGCGTTGCGCTTCTCCCCCAGATAAAGTTGTTGCCGGTTGTCCAAGTTTAATATACCCCAGACCGACATCCATCAACGTTTGTAAACGATGTTTGATTTTGTGGACATTGGTAAAGAATTCTATGGCATCTTCCACACTCATCTCCAAAATCTCATATATATTCTTACCTTTGTAAGTCACTTGCAATGTTTCTTCATTATAACGCTTGCCTTCACACTCTTCACACGGCACGAATACATCGGGTAAAAAATGCATGGAAATACGTTTGACCCCATCTCCCTGACATAGTTCGCAGCGTCCGCCGCGGACATTGAAGGAGAATCTTCCTTTATCATATCCCCGGACTTTAGCTTCAGGAGTCAGTGCAAACAAATCGCGTATATCATCGAAAATCCCCGTATAGGTGACCGGGTTGGATCGCGGTGTGCGTCCGATCGGGTCTTGGTCGATTTCAATGACCTTATCAATGAATTCCAGTCCCAATACTTTATCAACGGCACCCGGTTTTACTTTAGCTCTGCCTAAGTGATGTTGAAGTGTCTTACATAAAACTTCATTGACCAAGGAGGATTTTCCGCTGCCGCTGACACCGGTCACGGCGATAAACGAATTGAGAGGAAACTCAACCGTCACATTTTTCAGATTGTTTTCTATGGCTCCGATGACTTTCAGCTTTTGACCATTGCCTTTGCTTCGAACGGCTGGGGTAGGTATAAACATTCTTCCGGACAGGTATTGCCCGGTAATGGAGTTTGGATTGTTTTTGACTTCTTCCGGGGTTCCATTGGCAATGACTTCTCCGCCATGCTCACCGGCACCTGGCCCAATATCCACGATCCAGTCAGATTCCATCATCGTTTCTTCATCATGTTCGACAACGATTAGTGAGTTGCCTAAATCGCGCATATTTTTAAGTGTGCGTATCAATTTGGCATTGTCACGTTGATGTAGACCGATCGAAGGTTCATCAAGGACATAGAGCACTCCGGTCAACCGGGATCCAATCTGAGTAGCCAAACGGATGCGTTGTGCTTCTCCTCCAGACAAACTTCCTGCTATGCGATCCAAAGTCAGATATTCGAGTCCGACATCCTTTAAAAACTCCAAGCGCTCTTTGATTTCTTTAAGTACCAAACGGGATATTTCAGCCTGCATCGGACCCAGTTCCAACTGGTTGATGTAGAGCAAAGCATTTTTAACGGACATACGTGTCCACTCGTTGATGTTTTTGATTCCAACTTTTACACACAATGCCATTTCATTCAAACGGCGACCATTGCATGTTTCGCAGGTGGATTCTGACATAAAACTTGCATACCACTCTCTGGACATTTGTGAAGTCGTTTCCATAAAGCGACGCTCGATCAATGACGCAACACCTTCGATATAGTCATTTCTAGAGAAAGTGTTTCCGGACCGGGAGGAGATGCTATATGAAATCGGTTCTTTCGATCCATAAAGAACAATCGACAATTCTTTGTCGGTCAGATTTTTGATTGGCTTACGAATATCAATCTGATAATGATCACAAAGAGTTTTAAACACTTGCCATTCCAGGTTCTCGCTGTCAACGATGTTTTTGTAATATGCAATACCGCCTTGACGGATGCTTTTGTTTTTATCGGGAATCAGATAGTCGACATCGACTTTTTGAGTGACCCCCAGTCCTTTACACGTTTCACAAGCTCCTAGAGGTGAGTTGAACGAAAACAGACGAGGTTCAAGCCGGGCAACGGCAAAACCGCACTCCATGCAAGCGTAACGTTGTGAGAAAAGTAATTCTTGATCGGCAGTTGAAACGATCGCCAATCCATCTGCCAAACGCAGCGCTGTTTCCAAAGAATCGTGTAAGCGTGTCTTGTTTTCTTCGGATTTGATAATTCGATCGACCAAAACGTCGATATCATGCTTCTTGTTCTTTTCTAAAACAATCTCATCCTCAAGCATATATACGTCGCCGTTGACTCGCACCCTGACAAAACCTTCTTTTAGCAGTTTTTCAAAGAGTTCTTTGTGAGTTCCTTTTTGCTGGCGCAATACCGGAGCAAGGATTTGAATTCGTGATTGATCGGGAAGCTGGGAAATCCGTTCCATCATTTGCTTGATGGTCTGGGATTGAATCGGCGTATGATGCCTCGGACAATAAGGTGTTCCGATTCTTGCATAAAGCAAGCGCAGGTAATCATAAATTTCGGTAACGGTACCTACGGTTGAACGCGGATTATTGCTTGTCGTTTTTTGGTCGATGGAAATCGCCGGAGACAAACCTTCAATCAGATCGACATCCGGTTTTTCAGTGTTGCCTAAAAATTGACGCGCGTATGCACTCAGTGATTCAACATATCTTCGCTGACCTTCCGCGTAAATCGTATCAAATGCCAACGATGTTTTACCGGACCCTGAAAGGCCGGTCATAATGACCAATTTATTACGAGGGATATCCAGGTCGATATTTTTCAAATTATTGACCCTTGCCCCTTTGATATGAATTACTTCTTGTTTCATATTAAATTCACCTCAATCTTACTCATTATACATGATAAACTTCTTCATTAAAAATACAATACGCAAACCGGGTCTCCCCGGTTTATTC
>PGZW01000098.1 GCA_002841515.1 Firmicutes bacterium HGW-Firmicutes-19
AGATTTAGAATCCCATCGACCATACCTAATCCCGCTCTTAGAATGGGAACCAGCACGATATCTTTTGCCATTTCAAAAGTATCACATAAACCCATCGGGGTTTCGACAGTCACCGGGTTGACCGGAATGTCTCTGGAAATCTCATAAGCCATCAAACCCGCAAGTTCCTCGAGGTTATCACGGAAATCCTTTGTGCCGGTAGTAACTCTGCGCATAATCGCTAATTTATGCGTAATCAGGGGGTGATTTAACACGTGTAACATAATTTTCCTCCTATTGGTACAACGGATATTGATCCGTGAGTCGTTTGACTTGAGATAATACTTCATCCAATACTTCCTGATGATCGCCTTCTTTGACAACGATTGCGATCCAACGGGCGATTTGACGGAACTGCTCTTCTTTTAATCCGCGTGTTGTCATCGCTGGTGTTCCCAACCGGATGCCACTGGTAATAAAGGGTTTTTCGGTATCGTATGGGATCGTGTTTTTGTTACACGTGATACCAACCAAATCCAAGCGATTTTCTGCTTCTTTACCCGTCAATGAGAAATTGGTTTTAACATCAACCAAAACCAAATGATTATCGGTTCCACCGGACACGATCCGGAAACCTTGCTTCGATAGTTCATCTGCCAATGCCTTTGCATTGGATATGACTTGTGCCTGATAACCTTTGAAATCTGATTGAAGGATTTCATAGAAACTGACAGCTTTTGCGGCGATGATATGCATCAACGGCCCGCCTTGCATCCCAGGAAAAACATTCTTATCCAGATCAGCAGCAAACTCCTTCTTACACAAAACGATCCCGCCTCGCGGTCCGCGCAATGTTTTATGGGTCGTAGAAGTAACGAAGTGCGAATAGGGAACCGGTGAAGGATGGTGACCGGAAGCCACCAGACCGGCAATATGTGCCATATCGACCATCAGATATGCACCGACCTCATCTGCGATTTCTCTAAATCGTTTGAAATCAATGATTCTTGAGTAAGCACTGGCTCCGGCAACAATCAACTTTGGTTGTACCGTAAGTGCCTTTTCGAGAACATCATCATAATCGATCGTTTCATCTTCTTTCTTGACTCCATAACTGACAAAGTTATAAAGTTTTCCGGAAAAATTCATCGGATGTCCGTGGGTCAAGTGACCGCCTGAACTTAAATCCATTCCCAATATCGTATCGTTTGGTTTACAAACGGTCATGTATACGGCCATATTCGCTTGTGAACCGGAATGAGGCTGGACATTGGCATGTTCACAACCGAAAATTTCAATCAACCGTTCTCTTGCCAAGTCTTCGACGACATCCACATATTCACAACCGCCATAGTAACGTTTGTGTGGATAACCTTCTGCATATTTGTTGGTCAGTACACTCCCCATCGCTTCAAGCACATCGGCGGATACATAGTTTTCTGAAGCAATGAGTTCAATGTTATGGCGTTGGCGAGCCAACTCGTGCGCAATCGCCTGTTGTATTACAAGATCTTTCATTTGTCCTCCGCTTTTTCGATATCAGCAATTTTTTGAATACGGCGTTGATGACGCGCATCTTCACTAAACGGTGTCTTGAGCCAGACACTGGCAATTTTGAGCATCGTTTCTTCACTGATGACCCGTCCACCCATTGCCAGGACATTGCTGTCATTGTGCAAACGTGTGACTTCCGCAACAGTGACATCATTGACAAGTGCACAGCGGATCCCGTTCACTTTATTCGCAGTGATCGAGGCTCCGATACCGGTTCCACAAAATATGATCCCTTTGTCTGCCCGACCCTCACTGACAGCTTTTGCAGCAGGATAAACAAAATCAGAGTAATCGACGCTATCTTCTCCTTTAGTTCCGAAGTCCTCGACTTCATAACCCCACTCAATCAGTTTTTCTTTAAGTAATTCTTTATGTGTAAATCCGCCATGATCGGCAGCAAGTGCGATTTTCATTTTACCTCCCTCGGAAATCGATGTTTCTACCTCTTTAATCCCGATGGACCCTTCACGAATCAAGATCAATTTCCCACCGGTCGCATCAATGATTGTTGACTTGATTTCACCACTGACCCCATCCACGATTGCATCGATCTTCCCATCAAACATATTCATGACTTCCTCAGTGGTCAATGCCACTTTCTCGCCGCTTACGTTTGCGCCGGGAACATACAAAGGTCCGGTTTTGCGGATGATGTTAATCAACCAAGGGTCATCTGGCATACGAATAGCGACGGTAGCATTACCATCGCCAATGTCCATGTTCTTTCTGTTAAAAATAAACGTCATTGCACCTGGCATCCAATGCTTGATCAACTTCTGATCACGACGTTTAAGGCTGGCATACTCACTGATTTGATTTTTTGCACTGACCATAAGGATAAACGGCTTGCTTTCGGGACGATTTTTAACTTTTACCAGTTTCGAAATAGCTTCAAGGTGTCCGACTTTAACGGCTAACCCGTAAACCGTGTCCGTAGGTAAGGCTACAATGCCTCCTTGATTAAGGATGGAGACAATTTCTTTAACATCTTCTTTTTTCAAAATCAATGTTTTCATACGTTCACCATTTTCATCAATTTATTTTAACATATTTTCGACGTGTATTTTCATCAAAAAACCAATCGTTCACAACACCTATTCGATTTTCTTATAGAATGATGATGGTTGTGATTATACATAACCGTTTACGCAACCAATTCAAAAGAAAAAGCAGGATTTTTCCTGCCTAGCAATTAAAATAGACAAAACACATTCTGTCCTTACCATTGATATCTTTTTTAAATTCGACTCTCGAATGCGGAAATCTCAAAACAACTTCTTCACGCAATGCTTCCTGTTGATCAAATCCCATCTCAAAAGCCATCATCGAGCGCTCTTTCATCAGTAAAGGAGCCTGATCTAACAACTTGCGATATAAATCCAAGCCGTCCGCACCACCAAACAGGGCAACATGAGGCTCAAAATCAACGACTGAACGCTCAACGATCTCCGACTTTTTTATATACGGCGGATTACTGATACAAATATCCAACTTTATTTGCGCGTCGATTAGAGGTTGAGCCATATCTCCTTGGTGAAAGGTTACATCACATTCCAATTCTTTGGCGTTTTTCTTTGCAATATCCAGTGCTTCTTCACTGATATCACTCGCCCATACCCGACAGCGAGGTTCTTCTGCCTTCAATGTGATTGCCAGTGCTCCACTTCCCGTCCCGATGTCTGCACAGTCAAGTTCGCCTTGACCAAACAATTCATCGATATCCGAAAGTATATGCCCGATCAGTTCTTCCGTTTCTTCTCGTGGAACCAAAACATCCTTACTTACCAAAAACTTACGGCCAAAGAACCATTCATATCCCAAGATGTGTGCCAAAGGTTCATGATTGCACAGCCGCTTGATACCTTGTTCAAACTCAGCCAGTATCTTCACATCGATTTCCTCATCATCGACCAAATATAAGTTTAAATGATGCTGTTCTGTCAGTTCCAACATTAAACGGCGGGCCAACATTTCATTGATTCCCGCCTGTAGGCAAACATTGACAGCATTTCTTAATGTCTGACGATACGTCGCCATATTATTCTCCGGCCAGCTTTGAGCGTTGTTCTTCAGCAATCAGTGCATCCACGATTTCTTCCATGCGGCCTTCAACGATCCAATCCAATTTTTGTAAGGTCAAGCCGATGCGATGATCAGTGACCCGGTTTTGAGGATAGTTGTATGTACGGATTTTTTCGGAACGATCACCTTTGCCGATTTTCGAACGACGTTCAATCCCTTTTTCCTCATCGGCTCTGCGTTGATATTCATCCAGAACTCGCGCATACACCATCTTAAGTGCACGATCGCGGTTATCGTGTTGTGAACGGCCATCTTGACAGTTAACGGATATCCCGGTAGGAACGTGAGTGATACGAACCGCAGAGTCTGTTTTATTGACATGTTGTCCACCGGCTCCGGAAGCGCGGTGAGTCTCGAAAATCAAATCCGCTGGATTGATATCCACTTCTTCAACTTCTGTTTCCGGTAAAACTAAAACGGTAGCCGTTGATGTATGGATACGCCCCTGAGTTTCCGTTTTCGGAACACGTTGAACACGGTGAGCACCGGATTCAAATTTCATAAACCGATAGACTTCATCCCCTTTAATAATGAATGAAATCAATGTATATCCTCCGGCCGTAGCTTCGATAGCTTCATAAATTTCGACTTTCCAGCCACGGTTTTCCGCATATTTAGAGTACATACGGAATAAATCGCCCGCAAATATGTTTCCTTCATCGCCCCCGGCAGCACCACGAATTTCGAAAATAGCATTTTTGTCATCATGTGGATCCCGCGGAATTAACATGACTTCAAGTTTTGAAACCAAATCAGCGATCTGAGGTTCAAGCTCTTCGATCTCCATCTCTGCCATTGCGGCCATTTCTTCGTCTTCATCATTTTCAAGCATATGCTTGGCTTCTTCCAAATGCTTAGTAGCCTGAACCAGCTTTTCAAAAGATTCGACAACTTGACGAAGTTGAGATTGTTCTTTTGCCAACTTTCCCATTTCTTTGGTGTTTGACAAAATAGACGGACTCATCAAAAGTTCATCCAACTCATTGAAGCGATTTAAGATTTTTTGACAGCGCGTAAATAAAGCTTCCATTCTATCCCTCCAGCGCAATTTCTTGCGTTAAATTTTTAAGCCATGTGCCTTGTATATAACGTTTCATACCGATGACAACGCGAACAAGTTGCTCACTTTGTACAAGCAAGAATACCAACGCAATGTTTTGAATATTGAATACACCGACCAAAATAAAGGCCATCGGTAAACCTACCATCCAAAGGATGCCGGCATCGAGGAAAGCGAGAAAACGAGAGTCTCCCCCAGCTCGCAATGATGAGAAGATGATGACATTGAACATTCTTAAGGATAACCTCAAACTGAATACCTGAACGATTAATATCGCCCCTTTGATGACTTCGGGATCACTCAGAGCAAACAATCCGACCAAAAAGCGAGCTGAGCTGAGTATGATCACAGAGGTCATCAGTGATAACATCAGTCCAAGACCAATAAAATAGTTACCCTTTTTTCGTGCTTCGGTCAAATCACCTTTACCCAGTTCCGCACCAAGCATCGAACTATTGGCATTGTTGATGCCCATGATCACAAACATAAAAACATTGGCAATCTGGGTTCCGACATAATAACTGTCCATCGCTTTGGTACCCAAGGTTCCAAAAGCGCGGATATATAAGGTTCCCCCGATACCAAAGAAAAACTCATTGAATATTAACGGATAGGTGCGCTTAAACATTTTGTCGTACATATCTTTTTTAATAAAGAACATTTCCCTAAGGGTTCCGACAAACGACTGTTTGCTTGCATAGGCATACATCAGATGTATCGTGAAGCCGGTCACATTAGCGATTAACGTTGCGATGGCCGCACCTTGCAGACCTAGCTGAGGTAATCCGAAATTCCCGAAAATCAATCCGTAGTTTAAAATAACGTTAATACTCATCGCAATGATGCCAATGACCATCGGAACAATGGTTCTCTGGATGGAGCGGTAAGCAAAACTGAACATCATCGTCAGTGCTCCGGGCAGATATGAGAATAAGACGATACTTAGGTAAGAGACACTCGCTGTAATAACAGCTGTATCTTTGATATAAAATCGCATAAGGGCGGATCCGAAGAAATATGCAGCCAGCATCCAGGCAATGGAAATCAGGGAGATGAGCATCACACCAAAGCCAAAAGATTTTCTTTGGTTAAAGTGATCTTTGGCACCGTAAAACTGTGCCATGTAAATACCGGCTCCGGCTGCTGCGCCATAACCGATGGTCATCATCAATATTTCAATTTGAGCTGCCGTACCTACGGCAGTCACCTGGTTGATGCGGGCGACCATGATACTGTCAACAACGCCCATCGCACTGTTGAGCAATTGTTGCAAGGCCAAGGGAACCGCAATCCACATTACTTTTCTAATAAATTCTTTCGGTCCGATGTACTTACGCAATGACATCGGAAGTGTAAACATACTATAGCTCCGGCTTGTCTTTCACTTCATGACAATGACGGCAGCGAGCTTCATAACTCTCGGCAGCACCGACCATGATGATCGGGTCATGATAAGATGCAGGTTTATGATTGACCAATCGTTGGGTACGGGTCGCAGGTGCTCCGCATACCGTACACACAGCCGTCAGCTTTGTCACAAATTCGGCCGTCGTTACCAACTCAGGCATGACTCCGAAGGGTTCAGCGCGAAAATCGGTATCCAGCCCGGCAGCCATGACGCGCTTACCTGCTTTTGCCAGTTTATTGCATACCGCAATGATGTCACGGTCGAAAAACTGTACTTCATCGATAGCAACCACATCAACATCGTTAGAAATGAATTCCAAAATGTCTTTGGCACTCTCAACGACCAATGCATCCACCGATGCTCCGGCATGCGAAACGATTTTTGTGTTACTAAAGCGATTATCGATCGCAGGCTTAAAAACCAGTACTCTTTTCTTCGCAAATTCCAATACTTTGATCCGACGGATCAGTTCTTCTGTTTTTCCCGCAAACATACATCCGGCAATGACTTCCAGATAGCCCGGGCGATACTGATGATACATCATGCGCTTTCACCTCGTTACCATTTTAACCGATTTTAAGCAAAAAAATAAGGGTTGCAACCCTTATTTAATTCCGTATTTTTTATTA